>JAAYSP010000190.1 GCA_012518355.1 candidate division WS1 bacterium
CCACGGGCCGGTGGCCCTGCAAGCGCCATGGCGTGCGGCCTCAGTGCCGTGCGCGGGGCTTGCAGAGAGATATCCCTGGGACTACGTACCACCCGAAAAGGGGGGCCCGTTGATGCGCAACAGTTACCTTCTCCTGACCACAGTGATGCTTGTGGCGATAGCGGCAGGCGTCTGCCAGGCCGCGCCCGTAAACAACCTGGTGCTATATCCAGCACGGGCAAATCTGGCGATGGGGGCGACTGTCGAGGCTTCGTCAACGGCCGGGCGGCCCGGGCAGCAGTACTCGGTGGAGTGCATAAACGACGAGGAGCTGGGGAGCTGGTGGGCCAGCGGGGCAAATGTCCCGCTGCCACAGTGGCTCAAGATCAGCTTCGATGAGGCACAGACAGTAGACACAGTAGTATTTGTGCAGGCCGACGTCCATCCGGAGCTGTACGCCCGCTGCAAGCTGCTGCAGCTTTCGTTCTCAGATGGCAGCACTGTGCAGCAGGAGCTTGCAGACTATGCCGGTCCGTTCATCTTGCGTTTCCCTGCCAGAACAGTGCAGTGGCTGCAGTTGGATATGCTCGAAGCCCATGAGGTGAAGACCTATTTCACCGCCAGCGAGGTCATGGTTTTCAGCGATCCCGACCAGAAAATCAGTGCAAGAGTATCGAGCAAACAGAGGTGGTCACAAGTGGATTTGACCGAGACCGGCCGCGAATTCCATCCGACCGTGTACATGACGCCCGAGGATGTCCAGCGCGCGCGCGCCAACATCGAAGAGCACGAGTGGGCCCGCTCGCTGGCCGACAGCATCATCGCGAATGCAGACACTGTAGTGGACAGGTCTTCGGAGTGGATCCGAGAGCACTGTCCAGATAAGGGAGCTGCCTTTGCCTACGGCTTAACCGGCTGCCCCATATGTGCAGGCCTGTGGGGGTCATGGGGCGGGGCCAACTGCAGCTTCGACAGGCCGGGCACGGTCAAATGCGGCAATGGCCATATCCTGCCAGATGACGCACACCCCGATGATGGCACCGGCTACAAGAATCCAGATGGCCGGATACACTATTTCGTCGGCTCATACAATTCGTGGGTAGCAGAGACCTACCAGAAGTGGGCCGACTGGCTGGCGTTTGCCTATACGATCACCGGTGAAGAGAAGTACGCCGAGACCTGCGCAGTGTTGCTCGATGCTCTGGCCGAGATCTACCCGTCATGCGACGCGGGCTCATGGGACTACCCCTCGACACCTCCCAGTGGCAGGCTGAGCCGGCCCTGGTACCAGGTGGCCCGAGTTCTGGTGACCCTGGTAGACTACTATGACCAGATTTACAACAGCCCGGCGCTTGACCAGCCCTCGTTCGTGGACGGCCTGACCCGGCGCGAAAACATCGAGACAAACATGCTGAAAAACGGGGCATGGTACTGCTATGAGCAGTCTCTGGCCGGCGGCCTGAACAACGGTGAGGCCGACTATATCAGAGGCGCGCTGTCGGTCGGCTGCCTGCTGGGCATAGAGTCCTATGTGGACTGGGCGGTAGATGGCCCGTACGGGATACGCGCTTCAGTGCAAAACAACGCTGACCGCGATGGCAGGTACTATGAGAGCGCGCTGCTTTACGCCATCCATGCGCGCAGCCTCTATCTCACGTTTGCCGAACCGCTGCTAAACTACCGCGGCGAGCGCTATCCCGAGGGGGTCAACCTGTACGACGACCCGGACTTCCGCTCCTTTTATGTGCTGCCACGCCTGGCGGTGGACTGCGTCGGCAAGTATCCGCGCTATGGAGACAGCG
>JAAYSP010000193.1 GCA_012518355.1 candidate division WS1 bacterium
AAGCGTCCCTGCAGCTCCGGTATCAGCTCTGCAGGTTTGGCCACATGAAAGGCACCTGCGGCGATGAACAATACATGGTCAGTGGATACCGGCCCGTACTTGGTCATCACCGTGCAGCCCTCAACGATCGGCAGGATATCGCGCTGGACTCCCTCGCGTGACACGTCTGGCCCATGGCCGCTCTCACGTCCGGCTATCTTGTCCATCTCATCGAGAAACACGATGCCGTGATTCTCCACTCTCCGGACCGCTTCTCGCGCTATCGCCTGCGGATCAACCAATTTCTCGGCTTCTTGCTGGACGAGCAGCGGACGGGCTTCGGCCACCCGTGTCCGTTTAGTAGTCTTCTGGCGGGGGAAGAGATTGCCCAGTAGGTCCTGCATGTCGAAGCCCATCTCTTCCATGCCTGCAGCCGTGAAAACCTGCAGATTCTGCATCTGCGACTGCTCGACTTCAACCTCGATCTCCTGATTGTCGAGCTCTCCTGCAGCTAACCGCCGACGTGTCAGGTCTCGAACGCGCTCCGCCTGGTCACGCTGCTTCCGCTCTATCTCATAGCGCGTCTCCGTCTCACTGTCACTATCACTGCTGCCTTGCTCATCATCTCGGAACAAATCTCCCACCCACGATGGACGTCCCGGTGCCGGGGCTTGACGTGAAGGCAGCGGTGCCAGAATGTCTAGCAGCCTTGCCTCAGCCCGTTGGCGAGCCTCCTCTTCGACCTGCGCAAATGCCTCGCGCTGCACCATGCGATAGCCGACTTCAACCAGGTCACGGACTATCGACTCCACATCACGACCAACGTATCCGGTTTCGGTGAACTTGCTGGCCTCTACCTTGATGAACGGTGCTTTGACCAGGGCTGACAATCGGCGGGCAATCTCTGTCTTGCCCACCCCGGTCGGTCCAATCATCAGTATGTTCTTGGGTATCACTTCGTCACGCAACTCTTCGGCAATCATCTGGCGCCGTACGCGGTTGCGAATGGCGATGGCGACGGCTCGTTTGGCTTTGTGCTGCCCGACGATGAAACGGTCAAGCTGTTCAACCGTCTCTCGCGGTGTCAATTCTTTGTTCACGAAAGTACCTCCACGGTGATCTGCTCGTTGGTATAGACACAAATTCGTGAAGCGATCCGCACAGACTCTTCTGCTATTCGGTCCGCCGGCAAGTCCGTGTTTGCCAGCAGAGCCATGGCCGCCGCCTGAGCGTACGGCCCTCCGGAGCCGATGCCCACTGCATCCTCATCAGGCACCAGCAGGTCGCCGGTACCGGATACCAAAAGCAGGTGTTCTCTATCGCCGACTATCATCAGGGCCTGTAGCTGGCGCAACGCCCTATCTGTCCGCCACTGCTTGACCAGCTCCAGACAGGCACGGGGAAGGTTGCCCGAAAATTCATCCAGCTTGCTCTCCAGACGCTCAAACAGTGCTAACGCATCTGCGGCTGCCCCGGCATATCCGACCAGCACCCTATCGTCGTGCAGGCGACGAAGTTTCAGCGCTCGGTTCTTGAATATGGTCTGGTCAATCGTCACCTGCCCATCACCGGCCAGGGCCAGCACGCCGTCACGACGTACCGCAAGCACGGTGGTGGCACGAATCTTGTGGCTATCGAGACTCTGCATGCAGATCAGATCCTTCCTTTGCCAGGGGGTGCGACCTGGCGTAAACATCTCTCATATGCCTCAGTGTGACATGCGTGTAAATCTCTGTGCTAGCCAGGCTGGCGTGGCCCAACAGCTCCTGTATCGTGCGCAGGTCAGCACCTGCATCAAGCATGTGGGTGGCAAAACTGTGCCGAATTGCATGTGGCGAAATGTCGTGACTGATTCCCGCCTGAATTATGTACTTGTGCACCAACTCATAGATGTAACCACCATTTAGCGGTCGGCCACTTTTCGACAGAAAGCAAGTGTTCTCCTGCTTATCGTCTCTGCGAGCGGCAAGCAGTACAGGGCGGGATCGCTCCAGGTACTCCTCAAGTGCCCTGGCAGCCGGCTCTCCGAATAAAACCTCCCGCTGCTTACGCCCTTTACCCGTCACCCTGATTTTTCGTCCGCCCATCTCGATATCGCGCAGGATAAGTGCGACCACCTCCGAACGGCGCATGCCGGTCGAGTACAGTAGTTCGAGTATGGCCTGGTCCCGTCGCCCCAGCACTGTGCCGGCATCAGGTGCCGCTAGCAATGCTGCCATCTCCTGAGGATACAGAAACTCGGGCAGCATCTGGTCCAGTTTGGGCAACCGTGCAAGCATCGCTGGGTTGGCTACGGCCAGATTCTCGGCCACCAGAAAGCGAAACAGGCTCCGCAGGGCGCTCAGCTTGCGGGCAATCGAGCGCCTTTCGTACTTCATGCGGTGCAGATGAGCTACGTAGTCACGAAGGGTACGGTAGTCAACCGCGGCAAAATCCGCTGATCGTTCTTCACCCCAGACCGATGCCAGAAAATCCATGAACTGAACAGCATCGTGGGCATACGCTTCGGCTGTGTGAGCAGAAACGCCTCGGGAATTGAGCAGATACTCGATGAACGCATCTACGTACGCGGCGGACATGTGAAAATACTCTCCTGTATTCGAACACCAAACCCAATTGTGGCCAAACTATAGGCGGCGCACGCCTCAGCGACAACTCTCCTGAACGTGGCCGCCTCTTGATTGTCAGGCATGTTCAATCTGCGAGAAACCAGCCCGGTTGAGAGCACCGTTCTTTCGGAGACAGACGCGTAATCGATCCTATAGTTCGGGCAAATGGCTCTTCGCGCTGTCCATGTAGTCTTCAATTGCAGACATGGATTGCTGTAACTGTCGGGCTCTCCGCGCCTCCTTGGATACACTCTGGTCGCCGCCTGTGGGTGCCAACATCCCAAACGTAACCTGCACAGGCATGGAGGCCCGTTCCGAAGGCTGCACCAGAGCATGACACATGGCCCCTGAAAGGGTATCCGGCGGGGGAGACAGTGGCTGTTGGCCTGTGGCACGTAAAGCTGCACCGATGCCGGCAAAACATCCTGACGCAGCGGCTGCTGCATAGCCTGTCAGGCCGGCGATCGACCCGGCTAAAAAAACCTCTGGCCGCGACCTGAGCTGCAAGGTCGGCAGCAGTAGTGAAGGCGCATCCACAAACACTGCTCTGTGCAGCTGGCCAAACCGCGCAAACTCTACACGACGCAAAGCGGAAATCTCGCGAAAAAGTTTTTGCTGCCGTTCAGGTATCAACCCCGTCCGCATGTTGACTGGCCGAAATAGCGTCCCCGTTGCGTCATCAGGGCACAACTGACAGACTGCGAAGGGAAGCTCATCCATACCCGGCCTGTTCAAACCCGCGGGATTCATCGTACCACGGATGAGCGAGTCCACACCATCGCGCAACGCTATCGTTTCGATCGGAGTATACTCGCGCGCAATCTGATCACTGTCTATCCCTTCCGGCATAGCGTTACCGATCTCTGTCAGCAGCCCTCCGAAGCGCTCGAAATCACTGGCATCCAACCAACAGTTGCGGTATTCCGGCTGGTCATCACCGAAACGCTTCTGTGTCCATGTGGCACTCAGCTCCACAGAATCGTGCTCAAACAGCGGCTCTGTAGCCGCATAAAAGAAGCGGTATTCATGCTCTGTCAGAGAGAAAAGACTGCGTGCCAGCGGAGAGCTGGTCAGTGGGCCTGTGGCAACTACGGTCGTATCTGCGGGCTGAATAGCCTCCGCTGGCTTTCGACACAGCTCAATCCCCGAGGTTTGCTCCACACGTGCGGTCAGATACTCGGCAAACGCGCGACGATCCACGCATAGCACACCACCGACTTTCAGCCGTGTAGCATCGGCTGCCTGCAGCACTACCGAACCTAATTGCCGCAGTTCAGCGATGAGCAACCCTGAAACGCGGTCTGGTCGCTCAACACCAAACGAGTTGCTGCCTACAAGTTCGCCCAGCAGGTCGCTTTTGTGCAGTGAGGTACTGATATCGGGGCGCATTTCGTAGAGCCGGACCGGAACACCAAGTCTCACCGCTTGAAATGCCGCTTCGATTCCGGCAAGACCTCCCCCGATCACGGTCAGATAGCCCGGCATACTGACACCACATCCCCGGATGCATGTTGGGCCAGAGGAGACGTAGTACGCACCACTATAGTGCTGCCCAAACTGGATAGTTGCGCTGCCATACGCTCAAGTCAACCCAGGAGGTATCAGGCATAGTGAGTACAAGCGGAGGCGGCGGGGCCGGTTGCATTGTAGGTTCGGGTGCGTCCCACCACAGGATGCCAGTCATCACGAATACCTGGTGCCACGCTATACCGATGACGATGATAGCGACAAATGCCAGTAACCAGCTACGATAAGCCATGCCATTTCTCCTCAGCGGCTCGTGAACGGCGGCCTCGCGACCACTTCTGCATCCGCACAGCCCCACAATTGCGACAACGAAACTTGCGCTTACGATGTGAGATGTGCGCCAACTCCTTCATATGACTCCGGCAACGTTTGCAGATCAATGGACATGCAGCTTTCAGAGAAAACAGATTGAGTGTGGACTGTGCGTATACAGTACGACGCCGGGGATGGTAAGTCAAACGGCGAAGGTTACTACCAGTGCTCTGTGACATCAGTACGCTCATGACATGATAGGTTATACTAAGCCCGTCAAGGCATACCGTCCTCCCACAACTGGCGGAATAGGTCAGTCACACGCTTGACATAACGCTGGGTTTCTGCGTAGTTCGGCACCCCACCCGCACGTTTGACGGCGTTGGGGCCCGCATTATAGCAGGCAAGTCCGAGAATCGTCTGCTCATAGTTGGAGCGGCCTTCGTACTTGTATAGCTGAGCCGCCAGGTATCTGATGCCACCCATGACGTTTTGGCGTATGTCCCACGGGTCGCTTACGCCAACTGAACGCGCTGTACCCGGCATGAGTTGAGTTAGTCCCATAGCTCCCGCATGAGACCGACAGCTCGGATTGAAATCAGATTCGTATCTGATCATCGCAAATGCAAGCCGATGGTCTATGCGGTATTTCTGCGAGTAGTACAGCACACACTCGGCGATCAATCGTGCCTGTAAATTGCTGAGGCGAGGGTTGCGTTTTGACACCCAGGCACTCCATGCATTGACCGCATCTGTTGTCCCCCACTCTTCGTTCGAAGGGAATTCACTGCCCGGGCGGGCAACAGCACTCTGTCTGAGCTCTTGACTTGTCTGCCCAGTGGCATCCCCTGATGATAGATCCGCCAGAGGATCAGGCTTGATAGCATTTCCCTGCTGCTTGTACTCTGTCGGTTCGCTCTTGGTGGCGGGGCGGACTGCACTATTTCGCTGCCCAGGAGACAGGTGATCGGTCAGCACGATAGCTCGAAGTACGTAGTGGTCCAGCGGATGAGCTTGTGCAGGCAATTCCAGCAGTACGTGAACCGAATTGCCCACTTCGATCGCTGGGTAGTCTTGGGGGGCATCAACGAAAACTGATGAATCAGTCTTGTCGGGGCGAATTACGATACTCAGGGGGCCTGACGAATCGGCATCATGCGTAGTACGGCCAACGATCTCGCCTGCAACTTCGACGATCTTACCACGCATTTCCAGAGCACGAGCGGCCACAATGTCTGGTGACGCGTCTGTAGTAGCCTGGAGGTCTGCCCGCATCTGCGAATACTGCGTTGCAGCGGTGGTGGCATCCACGCTTTGTACGGCAGCTAGACCTGTCGAGGCACAAAGACTTACTATCGCCATGGCCGCTAACAGGATAGTCAATCTATGCTTGGTCATATCTATCTAATCCCCATGTCAGCCGGACAACTGCGTATCTCCCGATAATACAACCCTACTCCCTGGGCGCATCCACGACTGGGGACCCAGGTTACTCATGGTATGCTGCATTTCGAGGGGCTACGCGTTTCGCAAACAACTGGCACGGCCATGGCTCGGGGAAAATCAATTGGTACCCCCACGGGGAGTCGAACCCCGGCCTTCGGGCTGAGAACCCGGCATCCTGACCACTAGACCATGGGGGCACCCATCCAGCATTGGCAACTATACTCCAAACAGGGCCCACAGGTCAAGACCTGACCGCGTAAGTGGTGCATTATGCAATACCAAAAAGTCTGGTTGCATTGTCGTAGTATACCATCTGCTTTTGCTCATCCGTCAGTCCCGCATCTTCGAACTGTCCGATTACAAACGCGGGGTCAATCAGGTCCATATCACTACCGAACAGAATCTGCTGCGCTCCACAGATCTGCACGGCTTGCTCAATTTTCCCTCGGCCAGCCCAGCTCGAACAGAACTCAAGATACATGTTGGGCTGCGTTGCGGCTACGTGGGCCGCTACCGGCCAATCACTGGCGCCCGCATGGCCCATGATGATGTTCAGTGTCGGATGCCTTTGCCCATACTCAGAGAGCTGGCGGATCACAACCGCTCCGGGCGTGTGGACTAGCATGACCGATGCGCGTTTGGCAACTTCGGCCACCATCTCTGCGAACATGGACATGTCGGCCGTCACTCCACTGTAGCCTCCAGTGTATATCTTGACACCGACAAATCCCGATTCGGGCAGATAACGCTCCATCTCAGCGACGGATTCAGGGATGAAATTGGGATTCACGTAGACATATCCCAGGATGGGCCCGTTGTCAGATACCGCCTCAGCCAACTCGGCGTTCCCTTCCTGCATGTCATACAGAATGGCCATGGAGGAAGAGCAGGTGGTGTACTCGATGCTATGCTTTTCGCACAGCCGCAGGAGGTTGTCAACAGTGCCGCAGCCTGGTATCGGGAAGTTCCACATTCCCAGATGAGCGTGAGCATCGATTTTTGTCATCTAAAACCCCTCCAAGCGAAGGTAGCGCACCGCATTGTGGCCCAGGATAGCCGCTCGATCAGATTCTGATAGATCGGCGCTATCTACCATCATCTGCGCGGCACCAAAATAGCGGTCCGGTGAGTTCGAGCCAAACATCAGCTTGTGTGCTCCTGCGACCCAGGCCAATCCTTCGATGGTGCCCGGAGAGGCAAACTGGTGTGTCTCAGCGAAGACGTTGTCATAGCTGGTGCACACAGCATAGGTCTCTGCATTGGACCCGTAGCCGGCGCCGACGAGGACCACGTTGAAGCCGAACGGAGCAATCTCACGGCCGACCAGGCTCTGATGCCCTGCGGGGCCTGCCGGCAGCATCACAGCCACATCATGTTCCGCAAGTGTCTCGCATATTTTCAGAAACGGCGCGCCGTCTACCGCCCAGCCCTGCTGGTCGGGGAAAAACCGAAATACCGAAAAGCCGCGGTCCGCACAACGCTCAATCTCATCCAGACAACCGAAATGGCGCCGCGGGTCAATCGTAGCCACCGGAATTAGCATTTCGTGCCGGCGGCAGACCTCCCAGGTCTCGTCATTGCCGGTGACAAAATCATATAGCACTCCGCGCAGGCTGTAGGTCAGCGCCCGGTCTACATCACGCTCACCGAGCAGCGCTACCAGCGTCTCTGGAGACCAGTCTACCCGTTTCCTGGGTGTTTTGCCGAAACAAGTGTTGATGTCTACCAGCATGACAGACCTCCTAGACTGTCTTACCATGCAAAAATGCGACGATTGCGTCCCCAACTTCAGCAGTGGTGGCCTGACCGCCCGCATCCGGAGTAAGCGTACGCCCGTCGGCTACGACGGCGGCAACACCTTTGCGGATGGTGTCAGCGACCGCATTTTCGCCCAGACTCTCCATCATGAAGCCTGCCGTCAGAATTGCGGCGATAGGGTTGGCTATGCCCTTGCCCATGATGTCGGGCGCACTGCCGTGCGGAGGCTCGAACATGGATGGACCTGTCACAGATAGGTTCCCGCCTGGGGCAAATCCCAGTCCGCCGACCAGGACTGCAGATAGGTCGGTGAGGATATCACCGAACAAGTTCGGAGCGACTACTACATCGAAGCGCTCGGGATTTGTGATCAGACGCATAGCCAGAGCGTCAACGTGGTACCATTCATGCCCACAGTCCGGGTACTCAGATGCCACTTGCTCGAAAATCTCGTCCCACATACCCATGGCGTGTGTCAACGCGTTGCTTTTCGTAGTGGAGGTGACCAGTTTCTTGCCCCCGCGTTCCCGCGCCAGATCGAAAGCGTACTTGATGACACGTCGGCATCCGTATTCAGAGAAAATACCGGTCTGCAGCGCCAACTCCTGGGACATGTCAAAGGCAGGGCGCATGGGCAGAATGGAAGCTACCTCTGGTGCAGAGAGGGTAAACCTACCGCCAAGATTGCAGTAGAAGCCTTCGGTGGCCTCGCGGATGATTACGAAGTCGACCTCCCTGGGACTACGGTGTGACAGATACCATGGACAGCCCTGTATTGGTTGCACTGGACGAACATTGGCGAACTCATCGAATCCTGAGCGAATGCGCAACACTACATCCTGAACGCCCACACTCTCCGGCACCTGCCCGGGAAGGCCTACAGCGCCCAGGTATATGGCGTCGAATTCGCCCAGGATTTCCAGCGCGTCGGGTGGCATGGCGTGGCCGTGCTCCAGCCAGTAACCGCAGCCCCACGGGAACTGTACCACATCCAGAGCCACGCCTCCCGTGTCGGCGGCAGCCTGCAGTACCTTCAACCCCTCGACCACCACCTCAGGTCCAATGCCATCACCAGGGATCACTGCTATGTTGTGTTGCCTCATCAGTGACCTCTAATCGGGCAGTTGATAGTTGGGCGCTTCCTCAGTGATGGTCACATCATGCGGATGGCTTTCATGAAGGCCGGCAGAGGTAACTCGATAAAACCTGGCTTCCTTATGCAGTTCAGCGATACTGGCCACTCCGCAGTATCCCATTCCGGCGCGCAATCCGCCGAGAAGCTGGGTCATGACTATCGAAACCGGGCCCTTGTATGGGACTCGACCTTCGATCCCTTGAGGTACCAATTCTTCTTCTGGCACACCGTATAGACCGTACCTATCGCGTATCCCCTCTCGTTCGCGCATGGCTCCCAGCGAACCCATGCCTCGGTACTCACGATACGCGCGGCCCCGATATAGCACAGTCTCGCCAGGGCTCTCCTCGGTGCCTGCCAGTAGCGCACCGATCATGACAGCATCAGCACCAGCGGCTAACCCCTTCGCCACATCTCCAGAGTACTTGATGCCCCCGTCACCGATGATGGGTATATCGAGATCTCTGGCTGCTTTCGCTGCCTCCATAATAGCGGTGATTTGAGGCACTCCGGCACCTGACACCACTCGGGTGGTGCAAGTCGAACCGGGCCCAACCCCCACTTTCACAGCATCGGCACCGGCGGCTACCAGGTCGCGCGTGCCAGCCTCAGTCGCCACATTTCCGCCGACAATCTGCAACTCATCGCCAAACTTTTCTCGCAGCATCGCGACCGTTCTGAGGACGTCCACATGATGGCCATGGGCGCTATCTACCACAAGTGCGTCCACTCCACGCTCGATGAGAGCGGCGGCACGGTCGCAGGTGTCATCAGTCACACCCACCGCTGCGGCAACTCTGAGCCGTCCCAGCTCGTCCTTGCTTGCGTTAGGATATCGGGCGATCTTCTCGATATCCTTGATGGTGATCAGGCCACGCAGCGTCATGTCCGCGTCAACTACTGGCAGTTTCTCGATGCGGTGCTTGTGCAGGATGGCCTTGGCTTCGTCCAGAGTAGTGCCTTCGCGCACTGTCACCAGGTTTTCACATGTCATGGCCTCAGATACGGGTTTATCCAGGTTCGTCTCAAATCGCAAGTCGCGATTGGTCAGGATACCTATAAGCTTGCCATCGCGAGTTATCGGTAGACCGGAAATGCGGTATTGACTCATCAGCGACAGGGCCTCGCCAACATGAGCATCTGGACCGATAGTTACCGGATCCACAATCATGCCGCTTTCAGAACGCTTGACCTTGTCTACCTCTGACGCCTGCTCGTCGATGCTGAGGCTCTTATGTATGACACCGATGCCTCCCTCGCGAGCTACGGCTATAGCCAGACGCGCCTCTGTGACCTTGTCCATGGCCGCTGACAGGATGGGGGCATTCAGGCGTATTCGCCGAGTCAGTCGCGTGGACAGGTCTACCTGATGAGGCAGCACACTACTGGCTGCCGGCGCCAGGATCACATCGTCGAAAGACAGGGCCAGTTTGAGTTCGTCACTCACGTCCATCGCCTCCTAAGCCGCTCGAAGACGGCCAGGGCAATCATAACTCATAAGTTTTGCGTTCACCGATGATATCTATACCGCTCCAAATCGCGTCCAGACGGTCGGCAGGATTGTTCAGCCAGTCCATCAACTCGGGATGCTGCTGGCCGGAGGTGAACAAGGCTGTGTCGCGCGTCAGTCCCAGATCGGGGACCTCACGTACCCTCGCCTCACGCAGTGGCGGGACATCACGGTATGCCGGATTTTTCACCCAACGCGGACCTCCTTCAGACTCGATGTAGTAGTAGGCAAAGCCTCGAGCCTGCTCCACAGATCCATACTGTGAAGAGAAGCGGTTAGATACCCAGTTAGCCATGACCAGCGGTTCCGGCAGCGGATTGATGGTCACATGGCCATAGTCTGGCGGCATAATCACCTTGTCGCCAGGATTGCCTTCGACGATTATGCAGTCCTCTACCACCACTTCATCGGGTCCCGCAGACAGGGAGTTGACTTTCTGTAGCAGATAGATGGCCTTGCCCGACAGCACTCCATATACTTCAGGCCACGCCGGTTGCCCCTCCGCAGGCGACGGATGGTAGTGGCCTGAGGTCTTCAGGTACTCGCGCCCAAACATGGCAGGGACAAAATAGCTGATGTCGAAGCGCAAGTCATGCGTCTGTTTGCGATTTGGCGCGTTTTTCAGGCTCAGATCCCGCATCATCCAATAGACGATAGATGGGAGCGGAGCTTCAGTATCCAACAGAACTCGCCGGATCTCGTCTGATGTGCGCACCCCGTACAGTGGTGATTCGACCTCAGTGCCGAAAATATTGTAGTGGCGCTCAGAGTCGATCTGATAAGTGAAACCAGTGACGTCACTCAAGTCTTTTATCATCTTATCTCTCCAGATTAGGTGTGGTCGCCTCAGGATCTGGCACCCGTGACTGTTCTACATAGTTGTCAGTGCAAGAGCTGCAGCGCCGACAACACCCGCATCGTAACCCAGTTTGGCAAGATATAAGTCAGTCTCTTCGTTGGCCGGGGGTGCTGCATAACCCCGGAAAGCCCGGCGGAAAGGCTCCATCAGCGTATCTCCAGCGCCTGACACGCCACCACCGATGATAACCGCATCGGGATCCCACACGTTGCACGCGTTCGCAGCCGCCAGCCCCAGCCAGTCCGCTGCCTGCGCGATGATGCTGCGGGACAGCTCATCACCCTCCAGGGCCAGGTCACTTACCAGCACACCTGAAATCTCTTCACGCGGGTAATCCTTCAGCCTGGTGTCCAGTTTGGGGTTCTCATCCAAAGCGCGCACCGCTGCCTGGCCCATCGCCGTCCCGGAGGCCAGAGGCTCCAGACAGCCATGGTGACCACAGGCACATAGAGGCCCGTCCTTTTGCAGGATCACGTGCCCGATCTCGCCCGCATGGCAGTGCGCACCGTGATACACTTGCTGATTGCGTACCAGGGCCCCGCCTATACCGGTGCCGACGTTGATGTACAGCACCCTCTCCTTGCCCTTCCCCGCTCCGAAAAGAGCTTCACCAAGCCCTGCGGTGTTGGCATCGTTGTCCAGACGTACCGGCAGACCTAACGCCTCACCGACCTCTTGAGCCAGCGGCAGGTTGACCTCCCAACCCTCTGTGTGATGTGAGCCGCGTATGCGCTGGTTGCGGTAGTCAACCGGGCCGCCAAACCCGATGCCCGCGCCGACGACTTCGGCTGTCGAGGCCGTCACATGTTCCAGTAGACCCCGCGCCATTTCGACCAGCAATTCCTGCGCCAACTTCCCATCCGGAGGTGTGGATTGGCGTCGTAACAGAGACATCTGCCCTCTTATGTCAACTAACGCAGCGGAGATCTTGCTACCGCCCACGTCCAAGCCCATGTACAGTTTGCCTTTCATTTTCTCACCCGCCTCGAGAATGTAGTCATAAACCTGGTTCCCCAGATGATCATGACCAAAGATATGCTGATTGGCACCCACACTGGCGCGTACCAGGCCTGCGGAATTAGAAAAATACAGTCCACAGTCGCTAACCCGGACGGCCAGTCAGTCATAACCTTCAAAGATATGTAGTATACCACATCCCAAATCCCGAAGGTGTACAAAAAAACACCCAATCGTTGTCGGCCCGTCCGTCCGCTTACCAGGGCTACTGCAGCCAACACTACGATTGTAGCCGCCTCTCGCGTCTGCTCGGTGGCAACCAGCCAGCCGGGCATCTGCTCAAGCCCATCTATGTCCAGATGCCCTGGCGTCGGGACAATCCCCAAAAACTCTCTCATATACACCGCAGCTACAGCTTCCAGGTGACCAAATGCGATGGCAAATGCGGCGAGCCCCAAGTACAGTCCCCAATCTCTTGTGTGCCTCCGCGATCGGCTGGCCATTCTACGCTCCGCGACAGGACGCGATGGTGGCATATGCTCCGAACTGACTGGTGCATACCTGATGCCCGCACCTGACACCATCTGCCAGAAAGCTCACAGGCGACGGCAATACTACAACTATGGCCGCCTCTCGCGTCTGCGCGGTGGCAACCAGTCAGCCGGACATCTGTTCAAACCCATCTATGTCCATATGCTCCGGTGTCGAGACAATCCCCAAAAGCTCTTTCATATACACCGCAGCTACAGCTTCCAGGTGGCCAAATGCGATGGCAAACGCGGCGAGCCCCAAGCACAATCCCCAATCCCTTGTGCGCATCCGCGATTGTCTGGCCATTCTACGCCCCGCGACAGGACGAAATGGTGGCATATACTACAACCCGACTGGTGAATGGCTGGTGCCGCACCTGACACCATCTGCCGGAAAGCCCAAAGGCGACGTCAATCCGTTGCTGCTGAAATGCGCAGGAGGGCCCAGTCTCGCATGGTTCATTCCTGTGTCATACGGCTCAGGATTTCGACGTGATGCTCAAGGCGTTCGATATCGGCAGTGTTTTCAGCCAGCCTACAGCGCTCTAGCTCTACGACATCTTCGGGTGCGCGTTGGACGAAATTCGGATTGTCCAGCTTCTTTCGACACTGTTCGCTCAGCTTGTGTAGCTTAGCCAGTTCACTACTCAGACGCGCCAACTCATCTTCAAGGTTCACCGCGCCCTCTGTATGGAGCAGAACTCGCACACCGTGGGACACATCTGCCAGGGCAGTCCGTTCGGCTTCAGTACTCTCGTCTTCGAGGTGCAATTCGGAGATAGCAGCCAGCGTACAGATGGCCGGTGTTTGTCCCTGTAGCATTTCCAGCGACTGAGCAGCAGCCTGCAACGTCACTTCCACTCTCTGAGCCGGAGAAATGCCCACGATGGCCCTCAAGTTCCGCACAGTCGCCACCACACCTTGCACTACAGCCATCTGTGCTTCGGCTTCTGTGTCACGTCGGTCTGCGTTAGCCTCCGGATACGCGGCTACTCCTACGCTGCCTATCCCCGGCGCTAGCCGCTGCCATATCTGCTCGGTCACAAAAGGCATGAAGGGATGCAGTGCACGCACTATTCCGCTCAACACCTCATGCAGGATACTCTGCACGATCGCTTTGTGACCGTCGCCAGTCTCTGCGCGCAGGTCCGGCTTGCTCAGTTCCACATACCAATCGCAGAACTCTCCCCACACATGCTCGTATAGCACATCAGCGGCCTGCGCCAAATTGTAGCGGCCAAGCTCGCGGTTGACTGTCTCCAGCGTGGCGGCATGGCGAGACAGTATCCAGCGATCTGCCAGGGTCAGCTCTGCGGTTGCCAGATCCATCGGACCGGACCAGTTTTCGAGATTCATGATGACAAAGCGAGCAGCATTCCAGAGTTTGTTGGCAAAATTACGTGCAGCAAGAATACGATCCTCGCTGTAGGTGAGGTCCTGACCATGGGTGATAAGCTGCACAAGGGCAAATCGGAGAGCATCTGCCCCGTACTGCTCGATGAGTTCGATTGGATCTATGTTGTTGCCCAGACTCTTGCTGATCTTGCGTCCCTTCTCGTCACGCACAAGACCATGGATGAACACCGTATGAAACGGCTCCTGGTCAGTGATATGCTCGGCCATCATCACCATCCGCGCAACCCAGAAGTAGATGATGTCATAGGCCGTCACCAGTACCGATGTGGGATAGAAGTATCGCAGATCGTCGGTGTCATCAGGCCATCCCAGTGTGGCAAACGGCCACAGTGCCGACGAGAACCATGTGTCCAGGACATCGGAATCTCGTGTGATATCTTCGCTACCGCAGTGGGCACACTCCGTCGGGTCCTCACACACACATGTCATCTGGCTACAGTCGCCGCAGTACCATACCGGCACAGGATGGCCCCACCACAACTGACGGGATATACACCAATCGCGTATGTTTTCGAGCCAATCACAGTATACCTTGCCCCACCGCTCAGGCACGAACCGCACCCGGCCATCACGTATCGCGCGCAACCCCTCCTCAGCCAGGGGAGCCATTTTCACGAACCACTGTGATGATACCAGTGGCTCGACCACCGTGTGGCAGCGGCTGCAGTGGCCGACTGCATGGCTATGGTCCTCTACGCCTTCGAGCAGGCCTTGGAGCTCGAGTTCGGCAACCACAGCACGACGGGCCTCGAAGCGGTCCATCCCCGCATAGCCACCCGCCTCCTCCGTCATCGTGCCATCTTCGGCGATAACACAAACCTGCGGGAGATCATGACGTGCTGCTATTTCGAAATCGTTCGGGTCGTGTGCGGGAGTGA
>JAAYSP010000089.1 GCA_012518355.1 candidate division WS1 bacterium
CGGATACGCTCTATGGGCTGTCGGCGAATCAATACGAGGGCCTGGCAGCGATAGGTAGGGGGGTAGGACACGGCGTACAGGCCACCTATCATGGTGGCTGCCAGGGTGATAAGCACTATGAACCACTTCCGCTTCGTAAAAATGCGGACGTAGTCTTTTGCCTCAAATGCCCGGGCCGTAGGTTCCATCAACTGTCTTCGTCAACCATTATCGCACGCTATTGTTTTTGTTTTGGGGCTACCGGGCTTAAAACGACTACAACATACCAGCGTGATTGCATCTAGTGACGCCGGATTATAACACGTTCGCAGATGAGTAGTCAATTGCTTGCGCGCAACTCTGCAGTGTTGGTTTTGGCCTGAAAAAATGCTCAAGATTTTCCTGATTTGTGCCGATGATTGCCCCAAACGGTTCGACATTTCAGAGTGTTATTAGGGCAACCTTGGCTGCAGCACCAAACACACAACTGACGTGTGACGAACTCAGGAGAAACTGTTGTGGCTAAGAAATTGGTACACCAGTGCTGCATCTGCAAAGCCATCTGCCTGGAACCATCTCGAAGCATGAACCCCTCCGCATGGGCTCCTCATAGCTGCACTATTTCAGCATCGCACGGAATCTGTCCTTCATGTATGCCTCGGGAGCTTGACAAAGTTCGGCGAGCTCTGCGGCAGTTGGAAGCGTTGAAGCTGGCTTCCTGACGGTAGGCAGGTGGACAGCAAAGCCTGTTGGCGATGACTGACAACCGCGCATAACTGGACTGTAGTAGTACCGAAGCCCGAAAGCCATGAAGACGCAATTCGCCGAACAATCGGGTGCTCTGGCGGCCAGCTTGTCCTGCCACTGGCACTATGTTATAGTCGGCATATGGACCGGAATTACAAGCCTCCACTTGCGACGAGCTTCGCTGCGGCTACGATCGCTACATGGGTGTTGACGTTGTGCCGTTTGACAGCTCTGACGCCAGCTATCGCTGCACAGGTGATGGGGATCCCTTCGGATGGGCAGCGTAACGCAGTCGCTGTCGCTATCTGGGCGGGCGGCGACAGTCTCCTGTGGCTTGCCCATGACGGCACTGGCCACAGTGTTGCTCTACCTGAAGATATCAGGACGCAAGCGCTGGTATGGAGCGACAGTCTCGACACAGTATTGTTTGGCTCCGGCGTGGTGATGGCGGTCAACACCTGTGCAGAGGTGCCACAGCTTACCAGTCTTGGCGCGGGCCCACAACAGGTCAGGTCAGCAGTTGAAGTCGGGCCTAATCTGGCCGTACTGGTCACAGGAGGACGGTACCAGGAAGGTCGAGTAGTGGATGCAGAGGCCTCGCTGTGGGAGTTGAGACCTCGACCTCGCCGATTGTGGGATGGCCCGGGAAAACAAGTCAACCCTATATGTTTGACCGCTGGCACGCTTGTCGGCTCGCCGTGTGTCCTGATGGGCGTAGACAAGACTGCTATTCTGGATCCGACGTTGCGGTTGCGCCCCTGGCTGTATCGCCTCCGGGAAAACACCTTGCAACCGATGTGGTTTGGTACCAGCTTCTCGCAGCCTTTCATAACTGCTATGCTAACAGACATCTGCCCACACTACCCCGACGACGAAGTGTGCAGCCTGGAACTGACTGCTCGTGGGGAACGCCAGATGACTGTGTATCGCTGGCATGGATTCGTCATGGAGGGTATAGCACAGAGTAGGGCAGCCGATTTTGGTGACCAGTTGCGCCGTGTCAGAAACCAGCCTCACAGCGATATCGTATTTGCATGGCAGGGTGGCGCTGATGGCAGGATTGTGGGCCTGGCAGTGGAGCACTGGCCCCAACACCAGCTAGCAGAACTGCAGGTGTGTTGCGCCACTTCAATAATCCCCCGCCCGTTAGCCTGGGATGTCCGGGCCGGAGATAACAGTGTGGAGGCGTGCATTTTGGATGCGTCCGGCACGATGTCACTCTTGCGATTGGAAAATAACGTGATACGATAGCATTGCGCTCAATTGAGCTGTTGTCGTATAATCACAGAGCCGTTAACAACTGTGCATGGGAGAAGCCGAAAATGATTCTGCGATACCTGACAATGGCCGCACTTATCGTAGCTCTCTGTGTGATGCTAACCGGCTGCAGCAGTTCAGACAGCGATAACACTCCGGACCCCGGTTCTGGCGACCCAGGTGTCTATTACCCACCTGGAACTACACCGCCTACAAATGGCTCCACGCCTCCGCCAAGCAACGGTGGTGGGGTCACCCCACCGCTACCGCCTGCCCCACCAACAAACGGCTCTACACCGCCTGGGGACATCCTGCAGCCGCCACCCCCACCGAATATATAGGGTATATGCGAGTGGCCTACTGCGGAGGCGCATCATACGCCCCCGCAGGCGCAACAACGTACTCTCACGGAGGGTCGATATCAGACGGCCCTCCACTACCTTTTCTATTCGGACGGTAACGTGCACAGCTGACACTCCGCTGTGCGCCTAGGTCTCCCTGACCATGCGATGTGCGGCATCAGTATCCGGCTTCACTGAGCGCCTGTGGTAGATCCGCGCCAGCCCGGTACTCGAAACCCGGAGCGGACCACAACTGCCCTGGCGAAAGCTCCAGCCCATCCACGTGGCGCTCCAGCAACTCGCCGGTGCGGAGATCTTCGACCAGCTTTAGCTTACTGTCCGCGATCTGCAGCTCTATGGTCTGCTGAAGCACTTGCCTTGATGGAAGACGCAGCCTTGTCTGTGGCTTGGGCACAACCCCCTCTATAGGTCGCGGCTGAGACTGTTCGTCTGCCTTGCCCAGTGTCCGTCTGGTTGCCTGGACGTCCTGGCGAATGCGCGCTTTGCCGAAGTCAGCAGCAAAATCCGCCAGTGACGGATAGTCCGTTTTGGGCGCCACAGATATGGCGAAAACAACACGCACGTCATGGATTGGCTGTTCGAGAGCGTACTCTTCCTGTCGGCCGTGCAGTGTCAGCGTCAGACGCCGAAAAGCCCCCTCGCCACTGTAATCCAGATGACCGGGTTTCACACGCGTCTCGTCAGTGGAGCCGGCCGGACCGCAGCGGCCCACCAGTACTCCCACGTAACAGTCGCCAGTGGCGACGGCCAGAGTTTCCTGATGGCCAAGGCCGGTCGCCTCGCCGTTCCACGGTGCTCCTCGCACATATATCTCGTCGAGGTCGGAAAAGTGTCCCAGCGCAAGTGAAACATAAGCCTGACGTCTGCTGCCGACACCGATCTGGTCGAAGTCGAAGCTCATCAGAGCCGTACTCTGATGTTGGATCGTGTTCACACCCGCCACCGTCGGGTAGCTCCGTGCGTGGATAAGCCGCCCTCCGTCTGAACTGTTCAGGGAGATCATCAGCGGGACAGAGCCTGCCGTCAGTAGACCGCTCATGGTTCCGAGCGTAAACTCCGGGGCGATGAACGTGCTGGTAGTGGTGACGGCATCGGAGCCCGTGGAGATGGTGTCGGTTTGGTAGGGCAGAGCCAGTGTGGGGGGTACGTTCAGAGGTCGGCTGGTTGGCAAGAGGAGATACATGGCGAACGGTTCTGCACCGTCCAGCGTACCCAGGCCAAAGTAACTGGCCAACGCGTAGGCCGCAACCCCGCCGCCGGGCATATAGTCGGCTGCGACGCTGCGATACATCGCTCCGGCGACACTATTTCCGGTGGCCCAGATGCGCGTGCCCAGATCCGCCAGAGCCAACCGAATTGCCTCGTCGAGCTCAGGTGAAGGCTGTTCGGTAGCGTCGCGAACCCACAAAAGGGCGGCGATGCGCAACGCGTCGAAGGTCGGAGAGTGCCCCTGTGGCAGCCCTTGTGACTTGATCAGGCGCAGCCATGAGCTCACCTGACCAACTGCTGCTGAGATCCAGGCCGGCTCATTCAGTGCAGCACCTACCGAAGCGCGAGCTGCTGCCTGTAGCATCAGATAGCTCTCGTTTTCCGGCCCCACAAGGTCGCGCGAAATCGCGACAACTGCCATCTGCAGCGTTTCTGCAAGTCGCTCGGCTTCATGACCCAAATCGCTGCGGAAGTGTCGTAGCGCCCAGGCCAGAGGCGGCACTGCATACAGGGTGGCGTCGTATGAATACGGACTGTTTTCCCCGCCATGCCACCTGAAATAGCCCTGTGTGGGGGAGCCTTCCTGCGTGTCCTGTCGGTCCAGGATGGCGGTCAGCAGCTCGATAGATTCAGTCTTATGTCCACCTTTTAGGAGCAGTGCGGCCAGGTAGCCCGGCGAGTGCTCCGCAAGATTTGGCTCACCGACACTGTCCCGCACCAGACCAGTAGATGGGTCTATATGGGCCTGGCTGTAAGTCAGCACGGCGTCAACCAGTTGTGCGTCAACAGTTGGTGGAGGTGCTGCCATGGCGACAATCGTTGAGCCTGAAATCGCCACCATCGTTGCGACTGCGATCAAAACCTTCATCGGAACCGACATAGTTGTGAGGATCGCTCCCCTCTATTGTGCTCTGCCTCGCGGGTTCGCTTACAGAATTACTGTGTGCCATTCTATCACAA
Organism: candidate division WS1 bacterium; assembly: GCA_012518355.1. Classification (GTDB taxonomy): domain Bacteria; phylum Armatimonadota; class Zipacnadia; order Zipacnadales; family UBA11051; genus UBA11051. The sequence continues at coordinate 4,515 of JAAYSP010000089.1, forward strand.
ACGGGACTGCGGGTTATACGCGCCGTCCTAATCACAACCTCGTGTACTATGTACCTCCAGTTTTGACAGTTGTGGCGCCAGTACGGTTCAGTACATCATCGTGTGGAAGATGCCTGCGCGGTTCTCTCTGTGAGAGCTTGGAGCATAACCGGCAGCACTGAGTGCTCTATGGAGGGATGTCAACACGGACGTGGAAAAGAGATATGGGCTTACAGTGTACGGGCGGAGGTAGGCCATGGATGTCCAGCGAGAACTGCGCCGGATTAGCGTTCAGTTGCAGAGATTGCATGAACTTCTTGAAGCCATGAACCTTGGCGCCAGGGCAAGTACGTCCTCCCAGTTGACGCTTGCTGGTGTTATGGACGAACTGGCTGAGCGGACTGCTGTACAGGTGGGCGATCCGGGCGATTTAGAGCTAGTCGAAACCCGGCTGCATGGTCTCGTACCGGCTACCGGTGGGGCCGGGGCCATCATAGCCGGACTGATGCGTGATGGTGCTACTACTCGCTGGCACAAGACCGGCGTCTGGCACACCCCTGACCAGGTGCCTACAGGGCAACTGCTACGTTTTCTGGCACCGCTTGGTCATCCCCATCGCGTAGAATTGCTCAAGCGGTTGGCCGCCGGAGTGTCCACTACTGGCCAGTTGCAGGACGCCACCGGTACAAGTGGAGGGCAGTTCTACCACCACCTGTCACGCCTTGCCGATGCCGGATACCTCTCACGCCTCGCCGAAGGCCGATACACTCTGTCCAGCCGAGGCAAGGTTGCACTCACATGCCTGAGTGTCCTATGTAGCTTGCTCGCCGAGTGGCCGGAAGAGTTAGGAGAGCGCCAGACGTGTGAGAGATTGCCGTCTGACCGATCTGAGCATCCGCCAGACGAGCAGGCCGAGCCACCGACATAGTCTGTGCAGGGCAGATAGTAGGTGGGCGAGGTCGGGACAACAACTACTTGACGGCTCCGGCAGTGAGACCCTTCACCACATGGCGCTGAAATACCAGATACAGTGCCAGCACGGGTAGCATCGCCAACGCCACCCCTGCCATGACGACTGACCAGTCCACGGAGTGTTCGCCTTGGAAGCTGAGCAGGCCCACCGGCAGGGTCATACGCGTCTTGTCGCTGATGAACACCATGGCAAACAGTAACTCGTTCCATACCCAGGCTGCCTGGAAGACAGCCACAGTCGCGATTGCGGGGCGGGCGATGGGCGCGAACACCGACCATAGTATGCGCACATGACCAGCACCATCTATCAGTGCGGCGTCCAGTAACTCCTGTGGCACTTCAGCGAAGTAAGCGCGCAGTAGCAGTACCGCCAGTGGGATGCAAAATGCGATGTAGGGCCCGAGGATGGCCGCCCAGCCGCTGATGCCGAGGCTGCTGCTGAGCTGATACAGTGGCAACACCGCTGCGTGTACAGGTACCAGGATGCCGCCGAGTATGATGCCGAAGATGATCGCTCCGCCGCGCAAGCGCAGCCTTGCCAGTGCGTAAGCCGCGGGCATGGCCAGAAGCAGCATCACGATCACAGTGATGGCAGTGACGATGGCGCTGTTGAGCAGAAATCTACCCACGCCACCGTTCCATGCAGTCACGAAATTGCTCCAGGCCCAACTCTGCGGCAGTGCCCAGGGCTTCAGCAGCAGTTCGTTCAGCGGTTTGAACGCGCTCACCAGCGACCATACGATAGGCAGGATGAAAACCGCTGCCAGAAGCAACATGACGGTGTCCTGGATCACCGGGCCTACTCTCCCGAGCCAGAGCGTGGGCCTCCGTGGGCGGTGGGGCACATGAGAGGCATCTGATTGCTCCGTGTCTGCCGCTTCACTACTGTCGTCGGCATCCTGCGCTCTAGGGAGCTCTACCCACTCTGTAGCACGCGGGGACTGGGGTTCCCGACGCACGGAGGGCACAAATCGTCCGCATGCTGCCGCCAGTCGCACCCACGCTTGCCGCAGCCTGTAGGTCCTGCGTACCGTAGGCGTGTACTCTTCCTTGCCCGTCAGCCTGATGTAAGCCACTGTCAGCGCCAGCGTAAGCACCAGCATGACCACTGCTATGGCTGCTGAGTAGCCCATACGCCAGTAGGTGAACGCGGTCCGGTACATGAAGGTGGCCAGCACATCTGAGGCAAAGCCCGGCCCGCCTCCTGTCATCACCTGCACCAGGTCGAAGATCTTGATCGAACCGACCGTAATCAGCAGTGCGTCCACCAACAGCACCCGGCGCAGGCACGGCAAAGTGATGTGCGTGAACTGCCGCCACGGGCCAGCACCGTCAATCCGCGCCGCCTCATACAGCTCTTCGGGGATGGACTGCAGCCCTGCCAGCAGTATCATCATGTGAAATCCTACGTACCGCCAGCAGGAGACTGCGATTACGGCAAAAATGGCAAGTACCGGATCGCCAAGCCACCCTGATGCAAACTGCTCCCAGCCCAGCGCATGAAGAAGTGAGTTGAGTGCGCCCAGATTTGGCTCATAGATCAGTTGCCACACGAGACCCACGGCTACCACTGGCAGCACGAACGGGGCGAAAAACGCAGTGCGCAGCAGGCGGTGGCGGCGGAGCGTGGAGTTCAGACCGATGGCGAGAAGCAGCCCTAACGGCATCTGTATGAGCAGCGAAAGCAGGATGAACCAGCCGTTATTGCGTGCAGCTACGGCGAAATTCGGATCGCTGAACAGTTCCCGAAAATTGCCCAGACCTACGTAGAGCTTCGCCGGATGGATAGGGCTCCATGCGTAGAGGCTGAGTAGCACGGTGTGGGCAAGCGGGTAGGCTACGAAGACGATGAAGGCCACCACGGCAGGCAGTGTGAGCAGATAGCCAGCCCAGGAGGAGAAGCTCCATCTCCGTCGGTCGCTAGCAGGCACCGTCGCGGAAGAGCCTCTACTCGCCGGCACCTGGTTCGCCCTGCTCGGCTGCCAGCATCTGCTCTTTCACCCGAGCCTGTCTCTGGCGTACCGCTTCCATGATCTGTTTGGGGGTCATCCGTCCGTCCAGCAGGGCCTGAACCCCGTTCATATACTCATCAGCCACCGATGCTTCCATCATGGTATCCATCCATGGAGCGATCTCTTCGGCCTGCTCCACGATGCGGGCGTACTTGGCCAGCCGTGGGCCGGCGTTGTCTTCCGATACTGCTCCCATGACTTGAACCAGCTCCTGGCAGGCGTCCACGAAGCCACGGGCCTGCTCGACGGTAGTCATGAACTTGAGAAACGCTACCGCCTGCTCCAGGTGCGGTGTGGCCGAGCTGATGACATAGCCGTCCGGAGAGCCTGCCAGAGCATGCTGGTTTCCTTTGCCCCCGGGCAATGCGGGGAAGTCGAAAAAGTCCCACTTGTCCCAGAACTCTTCTGGGGCCTCACCGCCCTCGACCAGGCGCGATAGGTCCCAGGTGCCGGTATAGAACATAGCGGTCTTGCCGGAATAAAACAGTGCGCGGGCGTTCTCTCTGGTGGTACCGTTGGGGCTGTCGTTGAAAAATCCCTGTGCGTAAAAATCGGCGAACATCTCCAGCGCTCTGACGAATTCGGGGGCGGAGTAATCTCCCGGGCCTAGAGGATCGAACTGTGCCTCACAGGCCTGCTTGCCCAGTAGTCTCTGGCTGAGCACGAAAGGGAAGTGGTGTGCCGGCCACTTCTGCACGTTGCCCAGGGCGATGGGAGTGATGCCGGCTGCCTTGATCTTCCGGCATAGCGCGATCAATTCATCCCAGGTCTCGGGAATTTCCCAGCCATGCTTGTCGAACATCTCGGTGTTATAGAAAAAGAAGGTGCACTGCAGAAGAAACGGTATGCCCCAGATACGCCCTTCGTGGACGTAGGGCTCCAGCGAAGCTGGTACGATGCGCGATTGCCACTGCGCGTCATCCGCCTGCATGTACTCGGTCAGGTCAGCTGTGTTGCCGCCACGGATGAAGCCACGTAGCATTTTCTCGCCGGACCAGACGAAGTAGATATCTGGCGGCGCGCTGCTGCCGAGTGCCACTCCTATGCGTGTCTTGTATGCGTCGGGCTCAAGTGCCGTGACCTGTATCTGGATGCCTGGATTCTGCTGCTGGAACTGGTCCACGATAGCCTGCAGCGCCGAGATGCGCGGTTCGGCGTTCCATATCGTCCATAGATTGAGCTTGACTGGCGTTGCCGCAGGCCCCGGAGCAGCATCCGATTCGGTCGGCGCTTTTGGACAGCCGCCAAGTACAATTGTCATGATGAGCACAACCATAACTGTAGCCCAGACGCTATACCTGGTCATATCTATCACGCTTTCCTGCATGAGTAACTGGAATGCCTGGGTATTTGGCCAGCACTGATAAAGCTACGTTCAACAGCGCCACTTAGTTGACCTGCCTCACTCGGAGGAAGTACAGTTGACTGCGACGAATACGCGAGCACGCTATTACG
>JAAYSP010000183.1 GCA_012518355.1 candidate division WS1 bacterium
ACCAGTGTGTTGTGCTCCGGGTCCTTTTGCAGCACGAACAGCGGCTCTTCGGCAGCGATACCCAGGCCCCGACGTTGCCCTACGGTGTAGTGCGCCAGGCCCCGATGCTCGCCCAAGGTGCGGCCTTCGGTGTCTACTATCGGACCCGAAGTGAGGTTGATACGCTCACCCAGGAATTGGGCCAGGCGTTCAGCAGCCACGAAGCACAGATCCTGGCTTTCTTCGGCGTGGGCTACCGGCAGACCGCTTTCAGCGGCGATCTGTCGCACCTGTGGCTTGCTCAGGTCGCCCAGCGGGAGCAGCGTATGGGCAAGCTGGCTCTGACTGAGCCGGTATAGCATATACGACTGGTCCTTTTGTGCATCCAGGCCGCGCAGGAGCTGATAGCGATTGCGCCCGGAGCGGATGCGGGCGTAGTGGCCGGTGGCCAGGTAGTCGCAGCCTTCGGCCAGCGCATGCTGGAGCAGGAAGCCCCACTTGATTATCGGGTTGCAGATGACGCAGGGGTTGGGCGTGCGGCCACATGCGTACTCGCTGACGAAGTAGCCGATGACATGAGATGCGAACTCAGCGGTGAAGCCGGCCGCCTGGTGAGGTATATCGAGGGCCGAGCAGATAGCTGACGTGCGGCCAAGCGTCTCCTCCCAGACATGCTCCAGGTGGGTGTCTACGGCCGTCTTGACCGTGACACCCAGCACCTCGTGGCCCTGCTGCTGCAAAAGCAGCGCCGCGACTGCCGAGTCCACGCCCCCGCTTAGCCCCACCATCACCTTCGCCATACTCTATCCTTCTGTGCAGCGGCACGGAGTGCATCCGCATTTGGGGCAGCCATCGCAGTACTTTTCCACCACCGCCTGCTGCAAATCCACCCCGGCTATGGAGGCCAGAGTGGCCAGCCAGGCAGCGACGTCAGCGAACTCCTCGCGCAACTGCTGCGGATTGCCCCGACGTAGCGCCCGCGAAAGCTCACCGACCTCCTCGGTAAGCCACATGAAGGTGGCTTCCATGCCGCGCCTGCTATCCTTTTCGTAGTATATCTCTTCGATCAGCTTCTGGAACTGTGCGATAGTCATCAGATATGATGCCTTTGCAGACTGTCTGAGCACTGGTTAGGTTCACCACCGGTGCATATCCCGTGCCCAAAAGTATAGCCGATGAGCCGCCATGTTTGCCAGAAGTGCAGGCGGCGGGTAAGATAGGCCTGTGGTATAGCATACTGCTTGAACACATCGGAGGGATTTGACTTGCGCATGAGGCCCGCGGTTTTCATAGACCGCGATGGAGTGGTAAATCAGGATAGCTGGGACTTCATCAAGAGCTGGGAGGAGTTCCACTTTCGCCCGGACGTGCTTCCGGCGCTGAAGCGCCTGCGTGAGCAGGACATAGAGACATATATGATCACGAACCAGTCGGGCATCGCACGGGGCTATCTGACCGAACAGGCCCTGCTGGATATCCTCACCCGTATGAGGTTGACCGTGTCACAGTCCGGCGGGCTGATCCACGGCATCAGTTGGTGCCCGCATATGACCGACGATGACTGCTTTTGCCGCAAACCGCTGCCCGGACAGCTACTGCTGACGGCTGCCAAGTACGGGCTGGACCTGAGCCGCTCGGTGATGGTGGGGGACAGCGCCGCAGATGTAAACGCAGCTCACGCCGCCGGTTGCGAGGCGATCTTCGTGACCACACGCAGCGAGCTTCCGCCAGATCCACAGGCCGCACCCGGCAGCCCACCGGTAGACTACGTGGCCGCACAGCTTGAGCAGTGTGAACAGCCACCGGATCACATCTGCGCAAACCTGGGCGAGGCAGTACAGATCATCCTGGATATGCCGCAATTTCAAGGTAGATAGGTCGCCGAAGTTTCCAGGCCTGTGGTTAATCCTCATCGAGTTGTAGGATACTACGGTCATAGCCAGCCCACTCGACAAGTCTGCGCGCATACTGTGTGATATTCAGGCGGCTCGCATGAGTCTCTACATATAGTCCGTTCTCAAGTGCAGTAGGTTGAACAAACTTATGGCCACCGGGATGCACGGGCCGTGAGTTGATCAGGCACCGCTTCTGCCCATGACCGCTGCTCCTGGTCACAGTTAGGGGGCAATGCTCAGGGCCGAGTTTGCCCTGACGGATCAGCCAGCTAGCGGTATGCTCGATAATCGCCCTGACGGTGGGGCACTCGAACACATCTGAGCCGAGCCTGAGAATTGTCGTCTGGCGTCGGCCACGCGGACGTGTCGGGGCGGGTGCTTTCGCAGGCCCCTGCGGAGGCTGGTCTGCTGCTGGAGCCGCTTCAGTCGGCGTTTCGTGCGCAGATGGGGTGCCTTCGAGTGTGATTTGCACGGCATCGAGGGCATCTCGTATGGCTTGAGGTTGCTCTGCATCGAGAGGCGAGGACTTGCGCAGGAGTCGTATCAGGCTTTTGTTTTTTGTGGCCACAAGTTCCTGCAAGTGGGCCAGAACACAGCGCCCTACGAATTCCTCCTGCCACAATGTGGTTAGCCTGCCTGCAGCCATACTCAGCTTGGATAGCAGTTCGAGAACTCTGAGGACCTCTTCCTCCGCTTCCACATCAGAAATGCTGAAGCACTGGAACAGTTTTTCGGTGGCCTCGACCGGTGCGTGAGCGTTGTAGATGCGGTACTCGTCTCCATTTGTGAGCACACACCAATCTACACCGGCAACAACACCATAGCTGAGAAGCTGTTTGACCCACTTGCCATTGCCCAGCGGCACGCGGAGCGCTTTGGCCTCCACGAAAAGCACCGGCCTGCCGTCAAGTTTCAGTGCGTAGTCCACCGGATCATCTGAAGGCTGGTGCCGATACTCTCGGTCCACTTCATCAGGGTTGTAGATGTCCCACCCCAGGGCAAGCAGTATCGGCTCGATCAGAGTGGCCTTGGTGTTCTGCTCCCCGATTCTGTCGGATGATGCCTTGAGCTGCGCAAGCCGCGTTCGTATGGCTGCGACTTTAGCGCGCAAGTCTCCCCCAGCATGGTCTGACGAAGCCAAGAGCTGATACCTCCCGTCCGTTTTCTGCGACTGCTACACCGGATGGGCTCCAGTCGGACAAGTCAGATAGTAGTAGGCTACCTTTCCGCGCGAACAGGCGGTATACCTTC
>JAAYSP010000037.1 GCA_012518355.1 candidate division WS1 bacterium
AGGCGGTGAACCGGAATTTGCTTGCCCAGCGCTTTTTCGATGTCGCGCACCACTGCACCGTCATCTGCCGTGACAAGTGTCAGAGCGTCGCCGGTGCGTTCGGCCCGACCAGTGCGGCCGATGCGGTGTATGTAGTCGTCCGCAGTGTTCGGGATATCGTAGTTGATCACGTGTGAGATAGTCTTGACGTCAAGTCCACGTGCGGCTATATCTGTGGCCACCAGCATCTTGTATTTGCCGGAGCGGAAGCCGTCCAGGGCCTTTTGGCGCTGGTTCTGAGAGCGATTCGAATGCAGCACTGTTGTGCTGTATCCACTGCGCTTCATCTTGCGGGCGACCCGATCAGCACGGTGTTTGGTGCGCGTGAAAATCAACACCGAATCGGTGTCAGCGCCCTCGAGTAGCTGCAGCAATAGATCGGTTTTTTGCTCACGTGCAACTGGACATAACCGGTGCTCAACGGTATCGGCAGGTGCTACCAGGCCCATCGCGACACGTTGTGGATCACGCAGAACGTCGCCGACTAAGCGGTTCAATTCGCGCCCAAAAGTGGCGGAAAACAGCATGGTCTGACGCTTTGCAGGTAGGTGCGACACGATACGCCGTACATCGGGCAGAAAGCCCATGTCGAGCATACGGTCAGCTTCGTCCAGTACGAGCATCTTCACAGAGCGCAGGTCGGCATTTCCACGACCGATGTGGTCCAGTAGCCGTCCGGGACAGGCCACGATGATGTCAACACCGCGACGCAACGCCCGAGTTTGCGGCTCCATGCCCACGCCTCCGTAGACGGTTGCCGATTTGATTTTGGTGAAGCGTGCCAGTTTTGTCACGTCCGCATGGACCTGCTCGGCCAACTCGCGGGTTGGTGTGACGATCAGGGCACGCACGCACTTGCGTTTGGTTGGGTTGGTAAGTAAGGACTGAAGCATCGGCAAGACAAATGCGGCGGTCTTGCCAGTGCCGGTCTGTGCGGTGCCGACAATATCACGGCCCTCCAGACCTACTGGGATTGCCGACTGTTGAATCGGGGTCATCTCGCTGAAACCGGCTGCGGCGACTGCGCGCTGCAACCGTCCGTCGAGGTTGAGGCTTTTGAACTGCATTGTGCTTCCTTCTTTTCTTTCGCCAGCCATCGAACAAGTCTCACCCGCTGCGGACGGCGTAGCTGGTCCTGATGTCTTATGTGGTACACAATCCTGTGCACACCGGAGACATGCCGCCAGCGGGCTAGCACTCATCGAGTAGAATTGAAACAACAAGCTGATCGGCTTGGAAAAGACGGCGCACGAGGTGTCGATGCGGAGTGGAAACGTCCCGGCCAGTGCCAAATCCTGTCGTACGAAATACTCAAAAGTGCTCGGGGGAACTGCTCCCCTCGGTTACTCAGTAAAAGTATACTCGCTTTGGGAACGGTTGTCAATCGCAGAGCCTGGCGGGCTGTCCACTCCCACGAAAGCGTTCATGCGAATAGGTGCGCTGTGGCGACGATAGATTTGCAGCAATTCCGCATGAGGCTCCCCTGTTTATGCAGATAGTGGCAGCCCCACGAACTCACGTGGACGATTGCCACAGCTTTCTTCCATCACAGCCACTTGCGCCTCTCGTCTGGCATCTACTCTATCTCCATCGACAGTCTCGAACACAACTGGCAAGCGATTTACTTATCAAGTGACTTGCTGGCAGCAGCTATTTACTAGCAACAGCGACTGATCGGGTCCGGCTTTGATCGCGCATCATGTGTTTCTGGTCACACGTGATCATGTACTGTTGGCATCTGCGGGTGGGGGGAGGGTTTGACACGATAATAGCGAATCTCTCAGACACGATTTGGGTTTGCAATAACGCATTGCAGACTTCGTCTCGCATTGGCATCCAGGCATGTGTCCCATGTATCCTTTTGTCTTTCTGGAGCATCCCGTCACTCGATAGCACTCCGAGAAGGGACATGGTGTGTCAGAAGCGAAACAGTGTGCAGTCGAGTGGTAGGCTGTATCAAGACCGAGCGAGGGATATGCTATGACACCAGGCAGGAGCAGTACTCTGCGATATGTGATAGTCGTGACACTACTAGTGGGGACGGTAGGCTTTGCGATGGCTAAGACAGGTCGCACGTATTACACGCCCGAGAGAATTGCGGCGGCGAAACAAAACATCGAAAGCTACGAGTGGGCACAGACGCAGCTTGAGACCATCCTGGAGGCTGACTTCAGACAGCACCAGATGCTGGGAGAGCCATACACCGGTGCGAATCGATTTGTGGATAAGAGCGATGACGCCCTGTTCGACATGGTTCCTCCTATCACCATCCCTCGCAAGCGTGAGGCCTCGACGACGCTGTGCCCGGAGCACGGCGCTGACATCCGTCGATACAGCGGCTACAATCCCTGGCTGCTCGATTTCGAAAATCACCCATACAAAGTGATATGTCCCATCGGCCGGGAGGTCTATCCGAGCAACGATTTTGCAGCCGGCGATATGACCAGTGGAGATTTCCCTGATGACGGCGATGGCTGCATGGTTGGCGAGGAGCGGTATCAGTTCATCCGCTACTATGCTCATGCAGCATATAACAACTGGATAACACCGGGCATCCACGCGATGGCGATGGCCTACATGCTGACAGATGATGCCCGATATGGCCACAAGGCAGCCGTGTTACTTGCCGCATTGGCCGAGCAGTATCCCGGCCCACACTTCAACAGTGAGCACTGCTATGGCGGCCCGTATGGCCACAGGTCGGGTATGGTGACCGACTACATCTGGGAGAACATCAAACTGGTGGACCTGGCCCGTGCCTATGACGCGATATGGCCGATATATGATGAGGACCCACAGTTGCTGGAGTACCTGCGGCAGCGTGGTTGCATTGACCAGACAGTGCCCAATGCAGCAGATGGGGCGCGCAAGTTCGTCGAGGATCGCATCATGCGCCAGGCGATGCAGGCCTTGATGGATGTCGCCATACAGGGCAATCCGGGCCACCACCAACTGGCTGCCCTGACTATCGGGCTGGTCATGGATGACCACACTGATGCCAGTCCGAACACACGTGATGTCGTGTGGAACGCCTATCATCGCGGCTATGCACCCGCAGCCTGGATCTTCTCCAACTTTCTGACGCGCGATGGTGGCGGCTACGAAGGACCGGGCTATGACAAGATCAAGTTCAACTATGTGGCGATAGGCAAATTGATGGAACGGCTGCGTGGCCTGCATCCGGATATCTATGACGAGCAGGAATTCCCCCGCATTCTGGAGGATCCAAAAGCGCAGCAGATGTACGAATTTTTCATGGACACCACCAGTCTGGCCTTCTTCACGCCCGAGGTAGGAGATGCCGGTGGCGAGCGGCTGCGGCCCGGTATCATCCCACGCCGGTACTACACGCCTGTGCCGGTGGAGTATGTGGATGGATTTGGACTGTATGGAGACCCGCGCTATGCAACCGCACTGTTGGGGCTGCAGTCGCAGATGCCACGAGTGGACTTATTCGAGCCTTCCATCGAGCAACAGGCCAGAGATGCCGCCGCATTGCCTGAGGCTGCCATAGTATCCCAGACCCGTGTCCTCGATCACTATGGTTTTACGTACCTCAGTGCCGGTGAGCCGGGCCCCTACGAGCGTGAAGCGTGCATCAACTACACCGCGCTGAGGGGGCATGGGCAGCATGACTATCTGAGTCTGTACCTATATGCCCACGAGATGTCTCACCTACCGGATTTGGGCTACCCATACAGTTGGGAGTACCGGTGGCAGTGGGACTCAAACATCTATGGTCACAACACTGTGGCCGTGGACGGTTGCTCACCTTTGGCGCCACACGAGGCCCGGGTTGGGTGGGTCTCGCTGATCGGCGACAGGCAGGGGGTGCAGGTTGCGGCAGTCGCTCAGGAACCGTATCGTTATGACGCGCAATTGCACCCGAATCAGCCGCCTGTCAGTCGATATGAACGCATCTGCGTCATGGTGGAGGAAGACGAGCAAGAAAGCTACCTGCTGGACCTGTTCGTAGTCGAGGGAGGTTTGCGCCACGATCAGAGTTGGCACAGCGTACTGCGTACACCTACGCTGCCAGAGCTGGACTGGGCCGAACAACCTGAGGGGACTGCCGCCGGTCCGGATGTGTCTTTTGATGGCAAGTATGTCAACTCTCGTGGCCAGGAGACACAGGATGCGCTGTGCTATGTCACCGGGGTCAAGCGTGCTCAGTTGCCGCATCACGCCACCTTCGACTGGGATTATGAATTGGAGGAGACTGCTGGGTTACGTCTTCACCTGGTGCCTGTAGACGGCCCCCGGGAGCTGATATATGGCACTGGTCGCTCTCCTGCCCGTCCCGAAGACTGGGCGTTGCCATTTGTGTTCGTGCGAAATGAGGGCCAGGAGGGTTTGGCCACACGCTTCCTGACCGTGTTGGAGCCATATCGCGGTAGTGAGACGCCTCGCATACAGAGTGTGACGGCCACTGGCCAGTGGCCACTGGTGGTGACAGTTGAACGGGGTGATGCCACTGACGAGATCTCTATCTATGCTCCGTCTGCAGATCAGGGCATAACACGCGGTGGAGAGCGCAACATAGGAGTGACGGTGCGCACGGTTAGCGCAGAACAACAGACGCGCCACGTGGCATTTGGGTGGTCTCCTGACGGTGAGCAAGAGAGCGTTCGGCGGCAGCTGATCGCCTTCAATCGTGATGACAACACTGTGACTGTGTCGGGAGGGATGCCAGAAGGTGAAACGCCCAGGCATGTGCGCATCTTCAATTCGGGGCGCAGCTCAGTGTACTCGGTGCTGGAGGCTGTGCCAGCCGGTGATGGCGCCACACTGTTGCGGCTCAAGGAAACGTCTCTACTGGGCCGCGGTATACCGGTTGGATATGAGGACGGTCGCATAAACAACGACGTATGCCTGCCGTTCGCAACTGGACGAGTGGATGAGCAAGGCAACCTGTTGGACTTCCCATGTCGTTTCACCGGTGCCAGAGTGGAGAATGCAGATGCTTCAGCTTCCCTGCTTTTGCGGGGTGTGAATGGAGCAGGGTGGATTACCGGCGAAAGCGATTACAACCTGTACCTGGAGGAGCCTGTATCTGCACAACAACTGCGGGCCCTGTTTGGTGAACCGCAAGCGCGCACGCAGTTCAGCATCTACGACTACGGTATCGGCGACAGGTGCGAGATGATGGATGCTCGTGATTTACCATAGCTCGCACAAGCTATGTCCATCAGAGTTGTACTGAGTTGTGCATACTTATGTACAGTTTTGCATATGAATTGGGCTGCTTCTCTGGCAGATTGGCTGAATTCAGGCGAACAGCAGCGGGCTGATCTCGTGAAACACACGCACCAGGAGGTGCCAAATATCGGTTCCGCTTTACTCGATGACTGATGTTACTCCCACGGTCGCAGCCATCTTGGGCGTCCCTGCTCCTGCTCAGAGTGCCGGGGAGCCCGTGGCTGAGATACTCGACGATCTGAACGGGGGGACGTTGGTGCGCACGTAGTTCAGTATATATGACTATGGTATCGCCGACAGATGCGAGATGATGTGTGCCTGCAATTCTCCATAGCTCGCACAAGCTATGTCCATCAGAGTTGTACTGAGTTGTACATACTTATGCACAATTTTACATATGAATTGAGTTGCTTCTCTGGCAGCTTGGCTCAATCAAGGCGAACGGCAGCGAGTTGATTTCATGAAACACACGCACCAGGAGGTGCCAAATGTCGGTTCCTCTCTACTCGATGATTGATGTCGCCCCTACATTAGCAGCTATCATGGGCGTCCCTGCTCCTGCTCAGAGTAACGGAGAGCCCCTGGCTGAGATACTCAACGGTCTGGACAGAGGACGTCGGTGCGCACTGCTGGTGCCGGATGCACTCGGAATGCACCCATGGAGTCTCTGGAAGGACGAGATGCCATTTTTCACCGCACTCGTCGAAGCTCGGCACGTCGTGCTCCGTTCGGTCATGCCAACCATTACTCCGGTGAATTTTGCAACGATGGTTACCGGAGTTGATCAGTCGGTACATGGTATTGGGACATACAACGACAATATACAGTGTGAGACGCTATTTGATGTGTTGGGCGCACAGGGCAAACAGGGTGCGGCTTATGGGCAGGAGAGCTGTACCATGGGACAACTCATCTATCCGATTGCCCAGGCCGGGCGTAGAGTGCCGCGATACGAAGATGACCAGAGTGTGGAGGCGTTGCTGGCCGACGCGACTGAGATCTCGCCCGCTTTCATCATAACTCAACTGGTGACCACAGATGATGTGTTTCACAGGTTCAAGCCATCTAACCCGGAGGTTGTGCCATACGTCCGCGACACCGATGTACGTCTGAAGCGGCTAGTTGAGGGGCTGTCCGAATTGGAGTACGCGGTGATGATACTGGCTGACCATGGCCAGCACGATGGGGAAGAGCGTGGCACCCATGGCACAGATTCCGATGAAGACAGTCTGGTGCCATGTACCTGGATAACATAGCCGCGATAGGATAGCTGCAGACTTATCAGCCAGGTGATTGCATGACTGAACCGCTTTCGTTCAGTGCCCACGCACCGACTGCACACCTAGAGATGAGGCATGATGGGCAGACTGTGCGTGGTCTGGCAACTGTATGGTTGGCCGTCGGTTGTTCAGTCAGTGTCTGCTTGCGCTATCTGAGAAACAGGTCACGAAGTGTCGGTTGCTTCGTGGCCAGATCGGTAGCACCGTGTTGAGCACCGTGACGGGCACTACAACGACGATCATCACTGACCTGACGGTTTCATGTCGCCCCACACGAAGTGAAATCCGGCATCAAATTGCACATCACCGCTTCGGCGACAGAGCAAATGGCGACCTCTCCGGTTGTGGCAAGTAAGCTCCGCTCCCCAGAGTGGCTGTGGGCAGGGCGAAAGAAACACTACCCTTAGCGCGCAAAATACGGTATGCTGATATGTCTGGCCGGCTCACAGGGAGGCCCTGGTTAGTCTCAGTGGGAAATGCCTCCAGCCGTGCTTGCCCAAAACTATACGCGGCAAACTCGCCTGCATGTGAGACTGTCGAAAGCTGGCGGAGGCTTCTGGGCTGACAGCAGCTTGATCAACACAGGAGAAAATTGGAACATGAGTGATAGCTTTGCAGACCTTTTGCGCACCTCTCTGGAGAACAATTCAACGCGTCCGGCGATACGATTTGACCAGGAGACGTTGAGCTATGGTGACCTGGCTCTGAGATTGGGTGGTGTGGTCAACCTGTTGAAGGCCAGGGGCCTGAGGCAGGGTGAGGTTATAGCACTATACACGAGTGACAAGAAAGCGTTGCTGCTGACTGACTTAGCGGCGATGCTCCTGGGGGCGATCTCTCTTCCTCTGAACGACCGCTTCACTGCTCCAGAGATGGAGTACTATCTGCAGGATAGCACTGCAACACTGGCGCTCACGGATGATGCGGGGCGTGAGACGGTTGCTGCAGCAGGAGCGGAGCAGATTGGCTTCCGTGGCATCATCAGCACCGACGAGGTATTGCACGCCGGTCAGGCAGCTTTGCCTGAAATGCCCATCGCATCTTCAGCTCCTGCCTTCATGCTATATTCGTCAGGCACCACTGGACAGCCTAAGGGAGTCTTGTATCATCACGACAATCTCGCTGCGGCAGTTACGGCACTGCGTGACTTCTGGCAGATTGGCTTTGGCGACAGGCTGCTCAATTGTCTGCCGCTATACCACATTCACGGGGTATCATTTTGCTCGCATATGATGCTGCTTTCGGGTGCCGAGATGCTCATCGAACCAGCATTTCACCCCCGCCGCACTCTCGAAACGCTGACCGAATGCAACGTGCTCTTCGCAATACCGACGTTTTACTACTCCTGGCTCGACCACGACTTCTTCCGCAAGATGGCATCCGGGCTGTCCGATGTCCGGCTGTACACTTGCGGATCTGCACCCATACGCTCTGAAGTGCTGCCGGAGCTGGAAGAGATACTGGGCCAGCCGATCACCAATCGCTACGGCATGACCGAGGCGCACGTCATCACCAGTCTTCCTCTGGGCGTCTCGTCACTGGAGGGCTCTTGCGGAGTGCCACTTCCCGGTATTCAGTTGCGAGTGGTTGGCATTGACCGTCAAGACATGCCAACTGGAAGCGTCGGCCAGGTGCTGATTAAGGGCCCCAACATTTTCCGTGAATACTGGGGGCGGCCAGAAGCAACTGCCGAGGCGTTCGAGGATGGTTGGTTTGTCACCGGAGACCTGGGCAAGCTCGATGACGAAGGCTACCTGCATCATGCCGGGCGCTGCCAGGAGATGATCATCACCAGCGGCCACAACGTATATCCGCCGATGGTCGAGAGGGTGCTCAACGCACTGCCGGGAGTGCGCGAGTCGGCTGTCTTTGGTCTGCCTCACGACCGCAAGGGTGAGATTGTGGCCGCGGTCATCGTGACGGACAACACTGCGGAGCTCACCGAACAGCATGTGCACTCATGGTGCGTCGAACGTCTGGTGGACTACTCAGTACCGACCAGAGTGTTTTTCGTAGACAATCTGCCGCGAAACACCATGGGCAAGGTGCTCAAGCGACAGCTTTGCGTGCAGTGGGCTGATGCCGGGCAGAACTAGCGCCGGACAGGCAGCCGCCTGACTTACGCGGGCAGTCGGTGCGAGTGGGAGCACAGCATAGCCAGAACTCTGGCATGGCTGCCTTATGCAGGGGCAGCAAGAGACATGCTTCCGGACGCGTTGCGAGTCGTCCTAGCAGTGAGTGTCGGCGATTCTGGCAGGCAGCTTGCTGCGGCGAGCGACTGTCTACGGTACCTGATAGCTCCACAGGTGAGTACCGGAGCCGAAGTACAGCACACCGTCGTGCAACGCTCCACCGGCACTGATGCCGACCGGGCTATCACTCAGCTTGACGTGTTCGAAGCTGTCAGGAGTGATGCGGACGATCGCCCGTCCCATCAGTGCATAGATGTGACCATCAGGACTGCTATGCAGGGCATGACGTGGTACTCCACCGTACTCTGAGAAGTCTTCGCTATGCACCACAGTTTGCTTCTCCGGATCGAAGACAAAGAATCTGGATTTGCCAGACAGCCCGTAGACCATACCATCTGGTCCGATTTCGATGCTGATGATGCGTACATCGTTCGGTACCGGAATTGTATGGAAGATCACTTTCCTTGTCTCCCAGTCGAGTATGAACAGCTCGGCTTCGGTTGCAATTTGCTCGGCCCACGCGGAAGTTACGTCGGTGCCGCCTATCACGTTGCCATTGGGCAGCGCTTTCATGGTAATGCAGCTTTGGCCGGGGAAAAGGTCATCCTCAGCTGTAAGCAGGGAGTCTTCTTCGGCCTCGAGGTTGTAAATCCCAATGCCGCCTCCGATCAGGCCGTCTCGAGCAAAGCCGGCCATCAATACGTGTTTGCCGTCAGGGTGAGCCAGAATGGTGCGCGGGCGCATGATATCTATAGCCCACTGCGCAAGCGGACGGGGGTTCTGCTCTTCATCATCGGCGGTAGGCTGCCAGGGCTTCTGCGGATCCACCTGCCACAGTCGGCCTCCGGAATACTCGGTGCCATACACATGATCGCCCAGAGCGGTGATGGCGCAGAAGTTGCCATCGCCGATTGCGGGTACGCCGCCGTGGTCAATCAGTTCGTCTACATCCGGTTCGTAGGTGAAAAAGCGCATAGTGTGGCTGGTAGAGCCATAGATCTTCCCAAATGGGCCGGCAGCCAGGCTCGTGATGTTGGCGCCCTCAGACTCGTAATCGAAGCGGATTTCGCGTTCAGTGCCATCAGCTTCTTTCACGACCAGCAAACGGTTGGGCACGTCCAGAGTGGCGATGCTGCTGCCATCACCGAACTGTCGGAACACTGAGTGCTGTGCGCCCGCACGTATCGGAGCCCGGTCCACCTCTGGTTTCTCGATCGAGGTGATTTCTCCATCATAGAGGCGGTGCCATTTCCATTCCGAGCCTGGCGCCTCGGTGTACACGTGCCCGTCGGTGCCTCTCCAAACCATGCCGTTTCCGTACTGCCGCTGTGCTTCAGGGATATACTTGCGAATTTCTCCGGTTGCTATGTGGTAACCGACTACCTGTGCCTTCGCGCTGCCGGTGCCACAGTAGATCCACCCCGCGTCATCGGCTGCGATGCGCCGCGGTATCTGCACCCAGCTTTCCTCGTTCGCGATGCCGTGATTTTTCAGTTCCCTAGTGTCAGGGTTGAAGCTAATCAGGTGCCCGGCGGGGTTGAGTATGCCCCAGATGACACCATCGGGTGCTTCGGTCAGCGCACCCGCCCAGTTTTTCGGCGTATCTCCGGCAAAAGTGAAGGTCAGACTGTCGGGGTCGAACTCATAGAAGCGGCCACCGAGATGTCCATACCATAGATTGCGGGTGGAGTGTAGAACTGCGAAAGGCGAGCCTGTTGCGTCGGGTATAGGCACTTGCGTACTATCTCCACTGTCAACATCAATCGCCAGTTGAGAAATGCTACCACTGGAACTCAGCCAGATTAGCACCAGGCGCTTACCATCAGCCGTCATGGTTGCTGCAGTACCACGGGAGATGGAAGTGGGAGCTGCCACACCGTGGTCGGCGAAACCGTCATGTCTCTCTACTTGCGCGGCAGTTGGCAGAGTAGTTGCCAGTCCGATTGCGGCACATACCAGGAGAGTTGGTTTCATCGCATATGTCCTTTCAGTCGTGTCTCTTCAGGCAGGATCAGGATGCGGACAAAGCACTGCTACTGTTGCAATAGATAGTGGCTGATCCACCGTCCGCTGCAGCAGGCAAGAGCGTCCACATCCGATCGGTGACGAAGGTTGTCTCAGCACTTCTGCTGAGTCGCAAATACTACAGACCGATGCTTTGCAGGCGTCCACGACTGGAAAAGTAGATTCGATCGTCGATTATGCCCAGTCCTGCCTCAATTCCTCCGGGTGGTGTGACCAACACTTCGATCTCGAAAGTTTCCGGTGTGATACGTAGCAGGGTGCGGGTCAATGCAAGGTGGATTTTCCCATCCGGCCCCAGGATCATCGCCTGGTTGGTAGTGTGGTTACCATACTCTCCGAGGGCGGCGTGGTGTACCACTTCACGTTTCTCGGCATCAAACACTAGCAGGGTACCATCTGCGCCAACGCAGTAGTACAGCCCATCAGCGCAACGCAGCATGCTCTGCATTGAGGCCATCTGTTCCAGAGGCTCGCTCTGCCATGTGACCTTCTTGGTCTGCCAATCCAGGATGTACAGCGACGCTTGAGTGTGCTCTGTGGTGGTGCCGTGTCCTCCTCGAGGGCTGGTGCCACACAATAGGTCGCCGCTGGGCAGGGCCGCTATGGCCATCGTGCTGTAGCCTGGTAGGAGTTCCTCATCTTTCAGTTCGGTGATTTCCTCGGTCTCGAGGTTGTAGATTATCAGCCCGCCCCCAACATGCCCGTAGCCTGGCTGACCGCTTATCATGATATGTTTTCCATCGGGATGGGCGAAGGCGTTGCGAGGTATGTTTACGTTGGGATTGAACCGCCCTAGATTTTTCGGGTTGTTCTCCGCGCCCTCCTCCCCCCGTGCCACCGTGATTTGTCGTCCATATGTAGAGGACACCGGAGTCAGAGTGATGGGTTTTGCGGTGTCCAGAAGCCAAAAGATACCACCGCTGTAGTGGCCTCCGAAAACGTACTGGCTCTGAGTGCGTAGGCTTTTGAACGCTATGCCCTCACCGGGATAGAAGTACAGATCCTCTGTCGCTGGGTTGTACACGAATAGCCTTGATGGATGTGCAGAGCTACCATAGATTTTGCCATCTGGGCCAGCGCACATGACTGCCGCTTCAGTACCATCGGTGTCATAGTCGAATGATAGTTCGCGCTCAGTGCCGTCTGCTTCCCGCACCACCAGTGTCCGCATTTCCAGGTTCAGCGGGCCGAGACTGCTGCCATCAGGGAATTCCCGGAAGAATGCCCCCTGCGAGTCGGTGCGCATCGGAGCGGCTTTGACCGGCGGGTCGCCTTCGATGGGGGTGGCAGCGCCATCTGACAGCATATGCCAGCCCCAGTCGGTGTTTGGAACCGCACCGTACACCTTCCCATCAGTACCGCGAAAAACTCTTCCACTGCTGCCTTCCGTTCGTTTGTCTTGAGGTACATATGGACGCCGTTCGCCGGTAGCCGGGTTGAAACCGACCACCTGGCCGCCTGCGGTTCCGATGCCCACATACACCCAGCCGGCATCATCTATGGCCATCGAGCGCGTATACTGTGCCCAGCTTTCCTCGTTCACCTGGCCATGATCGGTCAGCTCGTGCGTCTGAGGATCGAAGCTGACCAGGTGCGCGGTGGGGAAGAGCGATGCCCAGATGATCCCCTGTGGATCCTCGTACATGGACATGGCGCATCGGGATGGGATATCACAGGTGAAGCTGAAACTCAGTGTTCGGGGGTCAAACTCGTACAGGTGGCCACCGTACAGCGAGTACCACAGATCGCGGGTAGAATGCAGCACCGCGAAAGGATTATCGCCGCTGTACGGCTCGACGGGTATCTGCTTGGTCTCACCGTTCTCAACGTTGATGACCAGCTGGTGCTTGGTGCCACCGTTCATCAGCCACACTAAAGCCACCCGATTGCCTTCACCATCGAGTGTGGCCGTCACTCCCCGTCTTTCAGAGGCAGGCACCGGCACTCCGTGGTCTCTGATCTCCACTGTCTGCCCAAAAGCAGCTATTGAAGACAGTAGCAACACAGCCATCACCGCGCTGGAGATGTATCTTTTCATGACCGCTCACTTCTTTCTCGCAGGTGTGTGGATAGCAGTTGATGTTGATACGTGTACCATGCTCAATGCGCTTTCTTCTATCCTGCTTGCATGGTTGTCGCCCTGCGTGCTGGGCCGACACAAGTCTGAAATGCGTTCCAGTCCGGCCTGTCAGAGTTGCATTATGACTTTGGCAACATGGCCACACTTCATGGCTGCATACCCTATCCATCGTTTGCCATTCTGCTCACCTGTTCGCTCGAGGAGGTGTTTGCGCGAGTTCATGTATGCTCAGCCTATACGCGATCCGCATTCGCCAGTCTGAGCGCTCTCTTGTAGTGTGGCGTTATCCAGGTACCGAGGCCTGTATTAGTGCGTTCTCCATAACCTGATGCCACTCCTCCTGCGTACCACACTGTTCATTTTGCCCGACACACTCGAGTTCGAGGAATGGTGATCGGCCCAGGCGCTCTCGAAAAGAACGCAGGGTGGTATTGTGGCTTCTCAGTTTTGACTCTTCTCCCGAAGAAGTCGTCGAGGAAACAGAAGCGATACAATCTGGAGCTGATGGCCGCGGCAGCTATGTGACAAGAAGAGGTGATTGAGCGCGTCCGAATGGGTGACGGCTTTTCAATACGTCGATCGCGACCCGTACGTGCCGAGAAGACTGTTTAGTCGAATCGTAATACCTGTGTGTGGGGCGTACTGTGAGCGGCAAGAGGTGACCTTTTGCCCACGACGAAACAGTATAGAGGCAGTGGCGTTTGCACATCAGTTGACAGTGTATCACACGTCGGCTGTTGTATTTGGGAGACAAGTTTGTTACAGCAAGCGGGCTTGACCTGAACGCCATGAAACTGTCTATGATGTGGGGTGAGTGCAGTGCGAAAATTGGTTCGCGATGTGTCGCGTGCTGCCGGGCGGTCACCGGCCGAGTTAGTGCATATCGGCAAGCCGCGCGGTGAGAAAGTCCGCGTTATACGGATTGACTACAACGCGGAGCAGTGGCAGGAGCGTGAGATTGAGCCGGTAGCCGCGGCTCTGGCACGTCGGGAAACTGAGAATATCACCTGGATAAGAGTCATAGGCCTGCATGATCTGAGCATTGTCGCCCGCATCGGCGAGCATTTTGGTTTCCACCCGTTGCTACTGGAGGATGCTGTCAACACCCAGCAGCGGCCGAAACTCGACGATTATGGCGATCATCTTTTTGTGGTGCTCAAGCTCTTGCGATATGATACGAGGACTGCGGAACTCGAAGCTGAACAAGTCAGTATCGCCGTCGCTGAGGGGCTAGTGGTCTCTTTTGAAGAGGCGCAGTGCCGCGAGTTCGACATCGTACGTGATCGTATCATGGCCGGGGCCGGACGCAGCCGCCACTCGGGTGCCGACTACCTGGCATACACTCTGCTGGACAGTGTAGTAGACGGCTATTTCCTGGTACTCGATGACATGGGCGAACAGATCGAGCTTGTGGAGGACGAGTTGGTGGCTGACGCCAATCCTACTCTATTGGCGACTATACACCATCTCAAAAGCGAAGTCATCTTCCTGCGGCGTACAGTCTGGCCGGTGCGAGAGGTGGTCGCCGCCATTGAGCGCTCCGAATCAGGGCTGATGAAGCCTGATACAGAGATATTTCTCAGAGATCTTTATGACCACACCTACTTCGTAATTGAAACCGTGGAGACATTCCGTGAGATGATGTCTGGCATGTTTGAGATCTACCTGTCTGCCATAAGCAATCGTATGAATCAGATCATGCAGGTGCTGACCATCATCGCCACGATCTTCATCCCTCTGACTTTCATCACCAGTATCTACGGCATGAACTTTTGGTACATGCCCGAACTGGGTTGGCGGTTTGGCTATCCGGCAACACTGCTTGTCATGGTGGTGGTGGCTCTCGGTATGGTGTGGTATTTTCATAGGAAGCGTTGGATTTGAATTGCACCTGCGTGTGGCACGTTGTAGCCGGTGTATGATGCTGCACTATGCACTGTCCTATCTGTGTTTAGAGTGCTGCAACGGAACGTGTTCACAGTTAGGTGGTCCCAAACTAAGAGGAGAAAGAGTATGTTGAGAAGTTGGTTTTGTTTGGTCGCAACAATCGCTCTTGCATTCAGTCTTGTCGGTTCGGTATATGCATTCCCTACAGACGCAATAGCAGCACCGGTACCTGAGGTATTGCCTGCTCGCACCTACGAAGTGCAGTTCGAAAGCCACGGGGTGCAGGTGCTTCAGGGGCGTGAGTACAGCAAGCGTGTGGGCGTTCAGTTCGGTCTTGGAGATGGCTGGGAAGTCGGATTTGACCAGCGTGTAGGGCCTCCTCATCGGCGCATAGCTGACCGCGATTGGTATGTGTGGGATCTACAGTATGATCCGGCAGAGAAAGGCTATGACCGCTGCTGGCTGAACTTGAAAAAACAACTCATCATTGAGACCGATCGCCGCCCTGCCCTGTCCTACGGTCGGCTCAACATCGGGGGAAACGCGGGAAGCGGCGACTACCTGGTCATGGGAAAGCATCTTGATCGCTGGCAGCTTTGCCTGGGCTGGACAAATGTGCGCCGAAATCGCGCTTACGAACAGTACATGGACACGTTTGTGTACGAGATAGTCGGCTACCAGTTAAGTGATAACTGGAAATTATGGGCCGAACACATCAGCCGCGGCCCATACTCGACGAATTTCGCGTTCGAAGGACGCGTCACCGAAAACCTACACCTGACGGTCGGTTGGATGCGGGCCAACAACAGCATCTACGACCACTCCTGGATCGGAGGACTAACCTATCGCGGTGACTGGTAAGCCATAGCCTCTCCAGGCATGTGTGACTAGCCAGCAGATTGCGGGCTGGCGATGGCGACAGCGAGCGGTCGCAGGGCAGTAGCCCACAAAACGAAGCGACCCCACCGGAATGGTTGGGGTCGCATTGGTTTCATCGCTATTGCGAGTACCACGTGTGAGTGACACGGTTGGCAGGAAATACCCACTCAGACTGTGGTATCCGGCAGCTGTACAGGCGAATTATCGCCTTCCGTGCAACGGCATACCCGTTTCTCCGGGCTGACCGCCGCAACTTGCGTAGAGCATCACAGGGGCAAAGAGCTGGGCTTCAGAGGCTCAGCTGAGTGTCTTATGGATTTGCCACTGCTGCGGCCGGAGCTACGACAGGCAGCTTTTCACGCAGGCTTGTAAGCCAACGCCCGGCCAGCTCGTTTGCCGAACAGCCCGCCGCCTGTGCATCACGGGGGTAGACGGTGATTAGCCGGTAGTTGCCCACGCAGATAGTCGGCTTGCCGCGCACCCGGCTAAGCTGGAAGCTTTCCGGACGAATGTGCACGTTTGACATGATCTCAATCAAACGGATGTAGACGATCCGCTCTCGCTCGGCAACGGTGTAACCGGCTGCAGGGGTGTTGATGGTGAAAAACACCTGTCCATCTATGCCGATGTCAGCCTTCTGCATCTCCGGTCCTTGTGTGGCCGGTTTTTCCGCCAAATCACCGTAGATGACGATCTGGCACTCCTGGGCAGTGGCTTGCACCGCACCCATGGCCAACAGTGCGGCGGCTACAAGTATACTGATCGGGAGACGGCTGTCAGTTCTCAAGATGACCCCTCCGTGTGTGAGTAGTATGCCCCGTATTGTAGCAGCATGCGCACATGATTTCAACTCTTGCGGCCGCCGAAACGACGCTCCCTCTGGTTGAACTGCTCAATTGCTTCGAGTAGACAGGCGGCATCGAAGTCCGGCCAGAAAGTGGGCAGTACTACGATTTCGCTGTAGGCGGTCTGGTATAGCAGGAAATTGCTTATCCGCATCTCCCCACTGGTGCGTATGAGCAGGTCCGGATCCGACAGCTGTGGGTTATACATGTAGCTGGCGAATAGTTCGGCATCTATCTGAGCTGCATCCAGTTTACCCTGCTGAACGTCTCGGGCAATTTGAGCGGCCGCATCTGCAATCTCAGCACGTCCACCGTAGTTGATGCACAGATTGAGCGTCATTCGCTGATTGGCAGCTGTCGCTGCTTCGGCCTCTGTGAGCAGATTCTGAAGACTCTCGGGTAGTTGGTCACGCCGGCCGGAAAATACTACTCGGATTTCCTGCCGCTGCAGGTCCTCCAATTCTTCACGAAGAGCCATTTCGATGAGCGCCATCAGGCCCTGGACTTCATCATCATTGCGTGTCCAGTTTTCGGTGGAAAAAGCGAACACCGAAAGCACCTGCACACCGAAATCAGCGGCAGCCTCTACCAGCCGTCTCGTCGCCTCTGTGCCAGCGATATGGCCCTCGAGCCCCGACTCTCCCCGCTGCCGAGCCCAACGGCGGTTGCCATCCATGATTACCGCCACATGCGTGGGTATGGTCAGGTTCTCAAGTCGGCGGAGGGTTGCATCATCCAGCGACAATTGCATCGCCTCTAAGTCGGCGTAAGTCGTCTGCGCCGGTGGTAGTATGTGCAAAGAAAAGCGGTCTGACGCTCTGCTTCAGTCTGCTACAAGCCTGATGGCCAGCAGTGGCGGTGACTGGTTCTCAAGTCGGCGCCACCACTCAGTGTCGCCCTGCTCCAGCTTTGTCAGGTGCCCGGGACATCGGCAGTCACTGGCACCGAAACCGGGTACTATCTGCCCGAGAGTAGCAAGTTCGGCTGCCAGTGCACACTCCCGCCCATCCAACCATGGCCAGACTAGTGCCCGAGATGGGGGGAATGCTGTAGTGAGGTAGTCAACGTGCCAACGACAGCTCTTGGCGGGAAGCGTGTGACGGCCCAAACGGGATGGAAGTCCCTTGCGCGCGCTACCGACGTATACATACAAGCCTGTCTCCAGGCGCATTGACCCCAGTGCACCCGGCGAGATGTCGAGTGCACTGGTGACCGGAACCTCGAGAGCGTATATCCCCGACTGCGGAGCTTCATCCAGACCGACTTCACCTATACAGACAGCTGACTGAGGGATGAAAGCTGCCACAGTTAGATGTACCGTACCATCGGTGCCGGTGGCCTGTCTGATAACACGGTGCTCAGAGTATCGTCCGTCGGCTTGGGCAGGAGTGACATCATGTACGCACAGTGGGCAACCCATCTGCTGCACATACTTTTGCGCACGCTCCAGGGGCCAGGCCAACAGCTTACCGGGCGTGCCGCTCATATCTCCATTATCTCGTCCACTTTAGCCTGCGCCAGTTCGTCAATCTGGGACACGTAATCGTCGGTCACTTCCTGCACTTGCTGCTTGCCCCGATGCATCTCGTCTTCCGACACCTCGGATTTTTTCTCCATCTGCTCGAGGGCATTATTTGCGTCTCGGCGGATGTTACGGACTGCTATCCGTCCGTCCTCAGCCATCCGCTGCACGACTTTGCCCAGTTCCTGGCGACGTTCTTCAGTCAGCGCAGGGATGGTGATGCGCACTACCTGGCCATCGCTCATGGGCGTCAGGTTCAGATCGGATGTGAGGATAGCCTTCTCTATCGCTGGTATTGTTGTCTTGTCCCAGGGCGCGATGACGATCAGACGGCTTTCGGGGATGGAGATGTTTGCCACCTGATTGATGGG
Source organism: candidate division WS1 bacterium (assembly GCA_012518355.1). Lineage (GTDB taxonomy): Bacteria > Armatimonadota > Zipacnadia > Zipacnadales > UBA11051 > UBA11051. The sequence goes on from JAAYSP010000037.1 coordinate 18,320, forward strand.
CACGTCGGTGCCATAATATGACACCCGTACGCGGTCCAGCAACGTGGGTGTGGCTCTGCCGGTTCGCACTCCTGCAAACTCGCTGCGGACGGCCTCAATGGTCTGCTTCATCTTGGCTTCGGCCTGCGTGATTACGTTTTGCAATGGTCAGCCTCCTGTGTCCGATGATTTGCCCGGAAGTCGGCACGTTTCTGTCGGGCGGGTCAGCCGGTTACCAGGGTGCCTACTGTCTCGCCGAATAGAACCCGCTTGAGATTGCCCTCCTCATTGATGTTGAACACCACTATGGGCAGTTCGTTATCCATGCTGAGCGAGATGGCAGTAGAGTCCATCACCTGGAGCCGCTGGGTAAGCGCATCCTGGTAAGTTACAGTGCTATACAGCGTTGCGTCAGAGTGCTGGACCGGGTCTTTGTCGTAAACTCCGTCAACCTTGGTACCTTTGAGAATTGCCTGAGCCTGAGTTTCTATTGCGCGTAACACTGCCGCGGTATCTGTGGTGAAAAATGGATTACCACTGCCAGCAGCAAAAATCACGACTCGCCTCTTCTCCATGTGTCTGATAGCCCTGCGTCTGATGAACGGTTCGGCCACCTCGCGCATTTCGATAGCTGTCTGCACACGTGTATCAAGGCCTTCGTCTTCCAGCACGTCCTGCAGGCATAGGGCATTGATGACTGTCGCAACCATCCCCGCATAATCAGCGGTGGCCCGATCCATTCCCTGCCGAGCGGCAGTGCGACCACGCCAGATGTTGCCACCGCCAACTACAATCGCCAGTTCCGCGCCACTTTTGGCTACTTGCGTTATCTCCTCACCGATTCGGCGCACTCGTTGCCAGTCAATACCGGCCCCTTCACCGCCGAATACTTCACCGCTCAGCTTCAGAAGCACTCTTTTCCATCGTAATTCGCCATTTTTGGGTGCCACTACAGGTCTTCTCCAACCTGATAGCGGGCAAAACGGCGCACTATGATCTCATCGCCCAGTCGTCCGGTCAGTTCGCTGAGCAGCTCCTCGATAGTGAGGGCATCGTCTCGAATATATGGCTGGTTTAGCAAGCATGTCTGTGAATAAAACTTTTTGAGTCGTCCCTCCACCATCTTGGCTGCTATGTTCTCAGGCTTGCCTTCAGCAACTGCCTGCTCGGTGAGTACTTCACGCTCGCGGTCAATTGCCTCCTGTGGGACATCCTCAGGAGCCACCCACCGTGGCTGCATTGCGGCGATCTGCATGGCGATATTGCGGGCAAACTCTGCCAACTCTGGTGAGTTAGCCGCTGCATCGGTCGCGCAATTGATCTCCAGAAGTACGCCGATCTGTTCACCGGCGTGTATGTATGAGGCCACCAACCCCTGAGTGGTCTCATCCTGACAGTCACCGGTGTCGCAATCGTCAATTGCATAGCGGACGAAACGCCTGACAAGTACCCGTTCGCCTAGCTTGGCGGTCAATTCGCTGAGCAGGTCATCAACTGTGAGGCTCTCATTGTCTAGCGATTTGGCGGCGAGTAGGTCTTCTACTGACTGGCCAGAGGCCTGTGTGTGTACGATTTGACGGGCAAGAGTGTCACAAAACTGACGGAAGTCCTCAGAACGCGCTGCGAAGTCGGTCTCGCAATTGACCTCGACTACGGCTCCAGCTCCCTTGCCATCCACATACGACGCAATTACGCCTTCAGTGGCGCTCTTTGTCTCTCGTTTGGCGGCCACTTCAACGCCCTTTTTGCGCAGGTAGTCTACAGCCTTCTCCAGGTCGCCACCAGCCTCCTCCAGCGCTCTCTTGCAATCCAGCATTCCTGCGCCTGTTATCTGGCGCAGTTTCATCACATCGGCACTTGATACTGCCATATGGAAGCCTCCACAGACTAAAGTAGTCGGATTTTGACCAATAGACAACAAACGTTCAAGCACCGACTAACGCCCTATCAAGCCGTTGTTGGCTGATAAGGTGTCTGTCAGTGTACATCGTCTGTGCGTCAGACCATCCGGGTTGAGTGGAAAGTCGAAGTAGGGCTACATCTACTCGGTCGTTTGGGCTGCGTCGCCCGCATCACTAAGAACTTCGATGAATGCGTCTTCAGGAGCACCCTCCGACCTGCTTGTCGCTGCTGCCTGCACTACCTGGTCATCGCCAGCGTCGGTCTCAGCTTCCTCGTCGTAAGCCTCATCAGCCAACGCCTGCTGGTAATCGGCAGTCCCGGCCACCACCGCATCGGCGACCTTGTTGGCCAGGAGCCGAATGGCGCGGATTGCGTCATCGTTGGCCGGTATCACGTAGTCTATGCCTGTGGGGTCACAGTTGGTGTCTACGAGAGCCAGGATGGGGATGCCCAGTTTGCGCGCTTCAGACGCGGCAATCTGCTCGCGGTTCAGGTCCACGATGAAAATCGCATCAGGCAAGGCGTCCATGTCACGGATACCGCCCAGACTGGCCTCCAGCTTGTCGCGCTCGCGGCCTAGCATGAGCGCTTCCTTCTTGGCCAGATAGTCCCATTCGCCCGCCTGATCCTGGCGGTCCAGTCGGTTGAGATGCTCAATTCGCTGCCGGATCGTCATGAAGTTGGTGAGCATTCCGCCCAGCCAGCGACTGTTGACAAAAGGCATATGGCACCGTTTGGCGGCTGCTTCGACCGATTCGGCCCCCTGTCGCTTGGTACAGACGAAGAGTACAGTACCACCGTCAGCCACCGTCTGCTGAATGAAATCGTAAGCCTCTTCCATCAAACGCAGCGTCTGATGCAAGTCAATGATATATATACCGTTACGCTCGTGGTAGATATACGGCTTCATTTTGGGGTGCCATCTTCGGGTCTGATGGCCGAAGTGAACCCCGGCTTCCAACAACTCTTTCATCGTGACTACTGCCAATAGAGCACCTCCATACCACTGTGCGGCGGCAGCGCCGTACAATGACGCTTGATACGACAGATTTGTGAACCGTCAGAATAGCACATTTAGTGCGGGATAGTCAAGCTGCCGGAAGCTATAGTATACGGCCGTTGAGATGGCTCCTAGCCGCTCAAAAATGGCGTGGCAGGCCCTGTACAGGCGCCAACTCTCGAGAGTTGGCTATACAGTAACTGGCAGTTTTGGCATCATGAATCGGCTGCAATGCGGCCACTGTACACGTCACGGGGCATCAAGGCGTAAGCCTACTATACTACGCACGTCCGATCTTCTGATGTCTACCCCTCGCCTCCTGCCTCCAGTAGTTGCATAGCTCGTTCAGCATGCTGTGAAGCGTCACTTGGAGATCAGGCGGCCTGTCCCCGGGTAGTTGAGTTTACTCAGGCCGAAAACGAAATCCGTCAGCGTCTCCATCACTGTCTGCTCACTGGGATCTCCATGGATGTGCGAGGAATCAAATACGGTGAAGTATCCTGAGCCGCCCTTGGCCAGCGACAGGGGCATCACAACGCGATACTGCCTGGAGCGTTCGAGAGGTGTGGCGCCGACGTGTACCGACACCACCCGGTTGCCACGCTCAGCGTTGGGGTTGAACGTCACTGTGATACCCGAAAGCTGCAGAAATGCGTTATTTGTCCCCGGCAGGCGTGACAGACTTTTCTCCAGCGCCTCCACTATCTGAGCTCCGGTGAGCGTTGACATTGCCCATGACTCATCGGGATTTTGTAGCAAATCAGTTAGCTGCGCGGCGGTGACGGGTCCGGCAGGAATTGACCCGGGTTTGCAAGAAACAGCGGCTACCAGAGCGATGTCTGCGCCGGAGGAAGTCAGTAGAGCGTCGGTTAGCAGATCACCGAAGCCAGTCTCCTGCTTGCCCACTCCTTCTGAAGATATCGGAGCGGTAGCTACTGTGTCGGTCCCGATTGCCACAACACCAGCCACAACAGCAGCAACAGCCACCAGCAATCCGATTACTCTAGGCCCCATTTTAGTCACCTTCTGCGGCCTTCATTTGTAGGTACGGCACGATGAACTGATCGATCTCGCCATCAAGTACGGCCTGGGTTTGAGATGTCTCGACCTCGGTGCGAACGTCCTTGACCATGGTGTACGGTTGTAGCACATACGATCTTATCTGACTGCCAAAATCGATATCTCGCTGTTCGCCTCGCAGAGCATCCAGCTCTTGTTGCTGTTTACGCCGTTCAAGCTCGCTCAGGCGTGACATCAAAAGCTGCATGGCAGTGCGACGGTTGGCATGCTGACTGCGCTCGTTTTGGCACTGCGTTACGATGCCGGTTGGCAGGTGAGTTATCCGTACTGCCGAGTCAGTCTTGTTGACATGCTGCCCACCGGCACCACTGGCGTGATAGGTGTCTATTCGAAGCTCATCCGCTGGCACCGACACCTCCGCGTCATCATCCACCTCGGGGATGACATCCACCGAGGCAAAGCTGGTGTGACGCCTCTTGGAGGAGTCAAATGGCGAGATGCGGACAAGCCGGTGCACCCCTGCCTCGGCTTTCAGTCTTCCGTAAGCGCGAAAACCGCGCACTGTGGCTGTTACGTTGCGCACCCCCGCCGCCTCGCCATCGAGCGAGGACACCACGGTGAATTCGTAGCCGTGTCTTTCGGCGTAGCGCTGGTACATTCGCAGCAGTATGGCTGCCCAGTCACATGCCTCAGTGCCTCCGGCGCCTGCATTTATAGACAAGATCGCCGAGTGGTCGTCGTACTTGTCTCGGAAAAGCAACTCTACCTTCATGCTTTCAAGCTGCGCAAGAGCTGCCTGCAACTCCTCGTCGATCTCCGCTTCGAGGTCTGTATCGTCTTCTTCGATCGCCAGCTCAGCGAGCACCTGAAGATCGGTTAGCTTTCCCTGCAGATCATCCCATGGCTCGACATACCGGTTCAGCGCGGCGACCTTTTGCATGTGGTCACGAGCCGCCTCGGGGTCGTCCCACAACTGGCTGTCCTCCGATTGCTGTTGCAGCTCCTCCAGTGTTCGTCTTCGTGAAGCCAGGTCAAAGACGATTCCCCATTTCGACGAAATCTTCCAGAGCCTGATCGATTTGTTGCTTGAGCTCCAGTAGCATGGTCGCAGTTCCCTTCTCAGAATCTTAGACAGTTCTTGCTGTCAAAGGGTTCATCATACGGACTGTCCCAGGTGTTGCATTCTAATTCGCTCTAGCGCTGTTTGAGCATGCAGCATCTCTTGTATTTCTTGCCACTGCCGCAAGGACAAGGATCGTTGCGTCCCGGCTCCTTTTCGGCCACGAAGGTGCGCACCGGCCGCCCATCAGAGCTCGCGGGATCTACGTCTGCATCCCCGTCGATCATCTGTACAGCCTGCTGTGTGGCCTGCAGGTCGCGTAGTTGTGTGCCCGTGTCTTCCAGCACTTCGGTGGCACTGAAAGCGTACTGCGTCAGACGCCTGCCGATGATAGCCATCATCTCATCGAACAGAGATGACGCTTCACGCTGGTATTCGACGAGTGGGTCACGCTGGGCGTGGGCGCGCAGGTGTATGCCCTCACGCAATTCGTCCACAACCAGTAGGTGCTCCATCCAGGACTTATCCACCGAAGCAAGCAGCCAACTGCGCTCCCTATCACGGAATTCACGATAGCCGATCTGTGGGGTGTCTTCTTCTGGCACGGCTCGAGCCAGCTCTCGCAGTGTCTGCGCCAGGGATTCAGCAGAATTCGCCATCTCTTGCAGCTCTTCGTCCGCAAGTCGGGCGACAAGGCCAGGACAATCCTCTGCCAGGGCACGTACGGCTCCACTGAGGTCCCATCGGTGTAGCTCTGGGGCCTGCTCACCGTATTCGGCATCCATTTCGTCGAATCGACGGCTGAGCCACTCGAGATCGGGCAGGCTTGCATCAACCACAGTGCCAGGCGTATTGCCCCCTCGCCGTCGCCGATTGGCACGTTCTGTCTCGGCCTTCTGTGGCAATTGCCCCAGCTCTTCGTAGGCATCTTGAGCCCGCCTCATCAGCCACTGAGAGGCATCCGTGCCCACGTCTACAGTCTTGAGCCTCTGTACGGCGAGATACTCGCGCAGATCGTGCAGATGGCTGAACAGGTAGCTTTCGAGAGACGGCAGATCCCACTGGTCTGGTGTGACACTCGGGTTAGCAAAGCGACCAATCCCCTGCAGGATAGTGCTGTCTACGAGTGCCAACTCTCGCTCGGAATAGACCTCCAACGCCATCTGCGGGATGACTTCGTTCAGCTCATCAGAACGTATCTGGTGGAGGCCAGCCAGTGCTACCTCGTCAAGAGCAGGTGGGTAAAACGCACCCAGTCCACGCGCCACGTCTATCAAGCGCCACGACGGTACCCGCTCTTCACCTTCAGAGAAGCGGGCGATGATGTTTTCGATATCTGAAGCCACTTTCTCCTGGCGCGCGCTCTCTGCTCGTTTGGGATCCATAGAGCGACTTAGCTCTCCGTGCGGCTCAGCGATTTCGCTCAAGTAGCCCTGCAAGTCTCCGCCATTCTCGGTAATCGCTTGCAAATGAAGTGCTGCCAGTTTCAGCGATAGTCCGCCGGCAGGGATCTCGACGTCGCTGTCCTCTTCCGCTTCCGGCGGTACAGATACCACCCGGCGCAAGCGTTCGTAGAGCCCTTTGAGATCCCATGTGTCGGGATCCTGGCCCGGATCAACGTAGCTGGCGATCACGTCTTCGATTGTCCGGGCAATCATACGCTCAACGTTGGCATGGACGTTTTCACCGTCGAGGACTCGGCGTCGCTGCTCATATACCACCGAGCGCTGCGTGTTCATCACATCGTCATAGCGGAGCGTGTTCTTGCGGATGCCCATGTTGCGCATTTCTACCTTAATCTGCGCGCGTTCGAGGGCTTTAGACACGAATCTGTGCGCCACTGGCTCTTCTTCAGGCCAGCCACCGGTGAGAGCCGATAGCCGCTCCGGGCCGAAGAATTTCATCAGGTCGTCCTCCAGCGAGACGTGGAAGCGTGAGCTGCCCTCGTCACCCTGGCGGCCCGAACGGCCTCGCAACTGGTTGTCAATCCGGCGGCTCTCATGGCGCTCGCTACCGATGACATGGAGCCCTCCCAGTTGTTTGACCTCTTCATATCTCTCTGGTATGGATTGCCCGGTTTCAGCATCCCGTCCGCCGAGGATTATGTCTACTCCACGGCCCGCCATGTTCGTGGCGATAGTCACCATTCCGGGCTGACCGGCCTGCGAGATGATCCGGCCTTCGGACTCATGGCGTTTTGCATTGAGTATGTTTAGCTGGCTATCATACTCCTCGTCACCCGGCCTCATGCCGTCCTGTAGCATGTCGTGCAATCTCTGGCGATATTCCGTCAGCTGTTCAGATGACGGCTGCTGCTCCATCACTCCTACTATCTCCAGCAGACGGTCGAGGTTGGAGTCGGCCAGTACATCCGAGTCTAGCTTCAGTGCCTCGATGATCTCGGCCATGTTTGTTTCGTCATCTCGGGCTCGCCGCCTCAGATGAGTCGCCTGACTCACAAGCTCAGCTATGGGGCGACGCAGTAGCTCCAGCCATGGTTCACGCTGCGCCTTGTCCACTTTGGCCCCGTAATTCAGTTCATGGATCAGGACCTGCACCAACGCGTGAGTGCGCAACTGCGGGCCCTCCAGCCTCTGGCCAAGATGCTCAGAGACATCCACAGACCGGGTGCCGACAAGTACAGGCTGCGAGCGGACGTGCATGTTGATTATCTCGTTGACGATGCCACGGTATTTGGATTCCTGAGTCTTATAGATTACATCAGGATAGTCGTGTCGGCGTACAGGACGGTTTGTAGGGATGATCACTACGCGCGCACCGTAGACCGTCACGAATTCAGGTTCCTCTGATTTGGCCGTACCGGTCATGCCACCGAGCTTGTCATACAGGCGGAAGAAGTTCTGATAGGTGATAGAGGCGACGGTCTGACGCACTCGCGGAGTGTAGACACGCTCCTTGGCCTCGATTGCCTGGTGCAGCCCGTCGCTGTAGCGGCGGCCGGGCTGCAGGTGGCCGGTGAACTCATCAACTATGATGACTTCTCCATCCTTGACCACGTACTCGTCATCGCGTTCGTAGAGGAAGTGGGCCTTCAGCGAGTTGTCTATCAGTTGAGCTATCTCGATATTTTCGGGGTCTACCAGCGAACTGTCTTTCATGCCCAACTGCTTTTCGACCCACACCATACCTGCTTCCGTCAGCGCTGCCTGATGGTCTTTTTTGTCGTAGTTGAAAAACGGATCATCATCGTGACTTGCCCGGATCATCCGCTCTGTTAGCCTGTCAAAAAACTCGTAGTCCGCGCCTGCAGAGCTCGCCTCGCCAGAGATGATCAGAGGTGTACGGGCTTCGTCTACCAAGATAGAGTCGGCTTCGTCTACGATGGCATAGTGCAGTTCACGCTGCGTCAGGTGAGCTGGATCTACAGCCATGTTGTCTCGCAGATAGTCGAAACCCAGCTCACTGTTTTCGACATAAGTGATGTCCTTGCGGTACATCGAACGCCGTTCAGTGGCGGTCATGCTGTGTTGTATGTAGCCGACACTCATGCCCAGCGCTTCGTATATCTGCCCCATCCATTCAGCCTGCCAGCGTACCAAAAAGTCGTTGGTGGTCACCAGATGGGCGCCTTTACCCGGTAGCGCGTTGAGATACAGCGGCATTGTGGCAGTGAGGGTCTTGCCCTCACCGGTTTTCATCTCAGCGATCATGCCCATGTGCAGCGCAACGCCGCCCATGATCTGCACCTTGAAGGGGCGCTCACCGATAGTTCGATCCGCCGCCTCACGGAGCGCAGCGAAAGCCTCCGGCAGCAACTCATCGAGGCTCGTGCCACGGGCCAGGCGTTCACGAAAGCTGCCGGTCAGGTCGCGCAACTGCTCATCTGAGAGTGCTCGCATGTCACTTTCAAGCGCCAGGACTCGTTCGGCCCTGGCTGCCAGGCGGGCTACTTCCCGTTCGTTTGGGTCCACTATGCGTTTGAGTAACTGTAGGGGTGATGCCATGAAACGTCTCAACCATCCTGTTCTATCGCGTCATCGCAGTGATTAGGAGCCAGCCGCATACCATGTCATATCGCGCTTACATACCAAATAACGCAGCATCCACATAGCATTGTGCTGCATGTAGCCACTACAATCTCGCACACCGTCATGGTATATGCGGCTAAAGACCAACTGTTTACTGCGATGGGAATCGGGCCTCAGACCCGACGCTTCAGAAGAGTGGGCCTATGCGGGCCGGATCAGAGCTTTGCATCAGCTCATAGGCCTGCTCATACACCCACTCGGGAGTCATCTGTACTTCCTGGTCAGTTACAACTGGAGTGGTCTGCGCCGGCTTGGTATCGCCGGTCAAACCGTTGATATCTACACGAAGACCGACGCTCTTCTCGGAAAAGTCGTATCTTACGGAGAAGGTGAGGTAGTGACTGCGCCTGCTAAGCTGCAGACCGTAGTCTCGCAACGATGAGTTTTTCAGATCGTATCTGCCATCAGCGTAAAACGCCCACAGAGGGCTCATTTGCCACTTGAGAGTGCTGTATGCCTCCCGTTCTATGTCCACATCATCGAAGAGAAAGGACGACCGCCCGGAGGTCAGATGCTCTATCAGCGACAGGGAGCCGCTGAGATCACTGCCGATAGGTCCTCCCACTCCAGTCTCGAGACTGAAATCTCGGAAGCGACTTCCTTTGTCATACAGATTCTGTGTCACGGTTGCCCCCCACCAGTAGCCGTTGCGACTGGTGCGCTGCTCAGGGTTGTGCATGTAGCCAAGCCAGCCGGATAGGCGGGCATCAGAGCGCGTGACAGAGCCCGGCTCAGGGTCTCGTTCGTGGAAGCGGCCCAGGTCTATCCCCATCTCACAGTGATTGGAGACGTCTCCGACGTCAAGACGGCGGACATACTTGAGCTCTGGCACCTGACTGACCGTCAGCCTGCGGGTGATGTTGTCAATCATGTGCTGATGCCGACTGACGTACAGCCCCAGGTCGTAAGCCTCTGTGTTGCGCGTCAGACTCGCCACTCCACGTATGTGGCTGCGAGTAGCCACTCGTGCACGTATACTGGCCTGCCACGGGTTGTCGGCGGCGGTGAAGTCGTAGCCGACAGGAAGATAGATGCCATCATAACCGTTGTAACCGGGCAAAGATACCTGCAGTTCCGCATCTGAAGGCCGACCACCATGCCTGAAATTGACTGCTGATATCAGCGGAATACTCGTCCCAAGCAGGTGCAGCTTACCTCCATATACGGTCCCTTTGCCGGTGTCTGTGTCGTACACCACACGAGCAGCACTGGCGGCGATGTCAGGGCGGTGCTCAGAATCACACGGCGTGATCATGCCGTTGATGATAATCAACTGCGAGCCACCTACAGCTTCTATCTGGTCGCCGAAAAAGTAGCCACGGAAAATCTCGCCATCAGGGCGTGGCACGTCTACGCTGGCGGCCGCACGGGTCAGCTTTAGCTCATCTGCTGCCAGGTCGAAGTGCAGGCTTTCTCCCCGGAACGCGCCTCGGTCTGTTCGGAGCAGGACCCCGCCTTGAGCACCTACCGTGTTGGCGGCAAGATCTACCTGTACTCCTTCGGCATGTATCGCAGCTCGCGGGCTGTCGGGGTCGCTGGTGTACACCAGCACCCGGACATTGCCCCGTACCTCCAGGCGCTCTGCAGCGTCGTCATTTGTGACTGTATCACCTGACACGTGGACTGTCAGAAATGTCTGCCCGGTATCGTGTTGTTCGCCCTGTGCCCCGCCGCAGACCAGCAGCAAAGCACAGATAACAGCAAATGCACTGCAGCGCATTCGTGTATCCGTTTCTATACGAGCCTATGAATCATATCCGAATCCAAGGGAAATTATAGCATACCAGCGCCCGTGTAGGCAAAAGCGGTGCGATGCTTCAGATATGCATCCGTGCCCTCAGGTGGGCTGCGTGCAGCGGGTCACATGGGTGTCAAGCGAGCGACAGATATGGCTGCAGTGCATTGGCACCCACATGTATCCGCAGACATCAGTACATGACGAAGCATGTGGGGCAGAGGCTAGACTGAGACAAGTGTGCTCAGCCGCGGGCTATCAGGCCTTCTGAGAGCATCCACTCAACTGATTCGACAACCGCCTTTTCGGCTGTGTACTGAGGGTTGAAACCGAGCGTCTCTCGGGCTTTCGTGATCGTGTAGCACATGTGCTCACACAGGAAGCGAAGGCCGCTTTCGTTTAGTTTGCCACTCTCAGCATGCATGGCTATCAACTGTTCCATAGGCACGTACTCGATTACTGGTTCTCGTTCCAGGTATTCGCCCAGGATTTGCGTGTAGTAGTTGAGAGTGA
>JAAYSP010000208.1 GCA_012518355.1 candidate division WS1 bacterium
CTGCACGCTCTTGGCGTGGGCGCCATCGAGGCCGCAGGCGTGACTGGAGCCGACGGGGGCGAGAGCTTCTACTTCCGGCTCGATCATGGCGTCTCTATCCCGAACCTCTACCGGCGTCTGATGGAGCAGTGGTGTACATGACGGCACAGCGGTTCGCGGATCTGCTCGATCGCTTTCGTGGCGTCTCTGTGGCGGTTGTGGGCGACTACTTCGTGGACAGGTATCTGGTGATCGACCCAGCCCTGAGCGTTCCGTCGGTGGAAACAGGCCTGGATGCGTATCAGATTGTCGCCCGTCGCATGAGTCCTGGTGCAGCGGGTACAGTCGTAGGCAACCTGCACACTCTTGGCGTGGGCGCCATCGAGGCCGTAGGTGTGACTGGGGCTGACGGGGAGTGCTTCGAGCTTCGCAGCGCTCTGCAGCGGTGGGGAGTGCAGCTCGACGGCCTGCTGCAGGAGCACGATCTGTTCACCCCGACCTACATCAAGCCGATGCTGCTGGGGCCCGATGGCAGTGAGGTCGAGAGCCACCGGTTGGATGTCACGAATCGTCAGCCTCTGAGCGACAGAGTGCAGTCCGCGCTGAGTGAGCGAATCCGCGACTGCGCGCGGCGGGTGGATGCCATCATCGTCGCCGATCAGGTGGAGGAGCTCGAACTGGGTACGATCACCCCATCTGTCAGGCAGGCCATCTGTGACCTGGGCGCAGACAGACCGGAGCTGCCCATCTTCGTCGACTCGCGGGCAAATGTCGGCCACTTCACTGGTGTGATCGTCAAGCCCAACGCCTCGGAGGCCGCCTGCACACTGGATGTGGAGTTGCCGGAGCGAGTGTCGGCCGAGGTGGCGGAGCATCTGGCCCGGCGTCTGGGCGCGCGGACGGGACGTACCGCGTATGTGACGCTGGGTGCCGATGGTATGGCAGTGTATGATCCGAAATCAGGCGAGACCGGTAAGAGCGACTTCACGCATATGCCTGCCTACCCGGTAGAGGGCCCGATAGACATCGTGGGTGCAGGCGACAGCGCCACTGCCGGCATCGTCCCTGCCCTGTGCGCCGGAGCGAGTGCCGCCGAGGCCGCACTTTTCGGCATCCTCGCATCCTCGATCACCATCCAGCAGATCGGTACCACTGGCACGGCTTCTCCAGCGCAGATGCGAGAGCGTTTCGGCCAGTACCTCCAGCACTTCCCCTCAGTTCTCTCCAGAGTGTGAAAGCTAGGCAGATAGCTGTAGTGTGATCGCCCGCCCGTATGGACGCGGGAGAGCGATGTATTTTAGCCTGCACCCAGCCCCTCTGTCCCCCTCAGCTCGGGATTTTGCCCCAGAAGTCTGTGTTCATGCAGGATTTTGTGTCAACGAAAAAGAATATCTCAATAATTCTTGAGCATATGTGGCATCTGCGCAGCCAAAAGCCATGTATGGCTTCAAGTATGGGGTTGTGAGCACCGATAGGACAAGAACCGGCTGCCTGCGCAAGCCAGCGATCATATGGTCGCGTCGTGTGCTGTGCTCACCACCCCGAAATGGGGGGACTATCGAACTATGGCAACGCTGATGGGACTTGCATCTGTGGCGCGGTGGGGATGGCAGTTTTGCGATGCTCAGAGCATGATGAACGCAGTCGTACCGGAGATGATCTGGGTTTCCATAGCGCTGGCGGGCCTCGCTCTTTTCCTACTGACTGTTTCGTGCAACTGCGACGATCAGCCACCTGTGGACAGGTGGCACTTGCCGTCTGAGTGCTGGATGCGCGCTGTGTTCGAGCATGCCCTCGACGCATATCATCTTCATGGCCCTGATGGCACGATACTGGGTGGCAATCAGGCTGCCAGGCAGCTAACCGGCTACGAGCGCGGGGAACTGATAGGCCGTTCGCTTCTGGATATGGGGCTGCTCTCTGATGAGCAGGCGCCTCGAGTTACAGCGATGCTGGCTGAAGCCGCACAGGGACGAATAGCGGGGCCTGAGGAGTTCACCATCGTCAGTCGCGATGGTACCGAACGCATCGTCGAGACGAGCGCCTATCCTGCCTGCGTCGATAACGAAAAGATGGTGCTCAGCATCTCCCGAGATATCACCGTCCGCAAGCAGGCCGAAGAGGAGGCGCGTAGGCATCGCGATTTTGTCGACTCGATTATCCAGCACTCACCGGCGTTTTTCGTCACTGTAGATCGGGATGGCCGGGTGATGGCCATGAATGATACGATGCTGAAAGCGCTCGGTTACACCCTGGACGAGGTCATCGGAAAAGACATGGTGAAGACATTTGTGGTGGCCGAGGAGCAGCCGAGATCTGACCAGATTTCCGACATGCTGTTGGAAGGGCACCAGCCTGCCTTTCACGATGTCCGAATGCTGACCCGTGATGGGCGTGAATTGCTGGCTAACTGGAACGCCACTCCGATGCTTGACGACAGTGGACAGGTTGCGTACTACCACAGCGTCGGAATTGATGTCACCTTCACGCGCAAGCTGGAGCGGCAGATGCGTGAAGTCCAGAAGATGCAGGCGGTGGGGGTGCTGGCTGCAGGTATCGCGCATGACTTCAACAACCTTCTGGGCAACATGATGGGGCGGGCTTCGCTTATGCTTTCTGTTGGAGAAGCCAACCCGGCTATACGCAAGCATCTGCAACAGATAGTCGAGAGCTGCGAGCGCGGTGCCAGTCTCGTGCAGCGGCTGCTCACTTTCAGCCATCGTGCTGAGCCACGCGCGGAGGCGACGGATATCGGTCATGTGGTAGCAGAAACTGGCACGCTGCTTACCGACACACTGCCATCTCAGGTGGAAGTCAGGGTTGCTGTAGACGACGAGCTCTGGCCAGTACATGCAGACCCGTATCAGATCGAGCAGGCACTGCTAAATCTGGGGATAAACGCTGCTGAGGCGATGTCCGGAGAAGGTACTGTGACCATCAGGGCAGAGAATTGCACCCCCTCTGAGGCGAGGGCAGATGGGGTATCGCGGTTGCGAATCGATGAGCCATACGTGCTTCTGACTGTCAGTGATACCGGCCCGGGGGTGGCCTCTGAGACCCGTAGCCAGATCTTCGACCCGTTTTTCACCTCTAAAAGCCGTGCCGGACACAGTGGCCTTGGCCTGGCGGTGGTCCATGGTATCGTGCACTCGCACGGTGGGGCCATAGAAGTCCCTGAGCTCGTGACCGGTGCAGAGTTCCGCCTGTACTTCCCGGCCATTGCCAGCGATGTCTCATCAGATGAAGCAGATACAGCCGACATCCGTGGCAGTTTCTTCCGCCGCTCAGCACTCGTGCTGGTAGTTGACGACGAACCGGGGCTGGTGCATCTGGTCTCCGACATGCTGGAGCACCAGGGGCATCGCGCACTGACCGCTCATAGTGGCACAGAGGGGTTGGCGCATCTGGAAGCCCGCTGTGCTGAGATAGACCTGGTGATCCTCGACATGGTCATGCCGGTGATGGACGGCGAAGAGTTTCTGGAGCACATGGAGCGCATGTGCCCGGATGTCCCTGTCCTGCTCGTCACCGGACAGGTGCCTTATTCGCCGCCATGTAAATCTCGTGCTTCGAACATCCGTGGCTTTCTGCCCAAACCGTTTTCTGCGGCACAGGTGTGGGATATGGTCGCCGGCATCCTCGAGAGTAGACGTGCACTGAAAAGCCAGTCCTGAGTTTTCACACGTATGCGAATACTGTCCTCTGCAGTTGCTGATCAAGCAGGTGCAGTTGAGGCTGCCCTCGAAGTGGCTGGAAAACTCCTCCGGATCGGTGAAGTCTGATGAGACTGGTTACAGCCGCCCAGATGCGGCAGATAGACCGTATCACCATCGAGCAGCACGGCGTCTCCGGCCTGCAACTGATGGAAAATGCCGGAGTTGCGGTGGCTGATGCGACCATGGAGCTGCTGCCCCCTGCCGGCCGCGCAGTCGTCCTCGCGGGCAAGGGCAACAACGGTGGCGATGGTCTGGTGGCGGCGAGGCACTTGCTGCAGCATGGCTATCAGGTGCAGGTCGTCTTGCTCGCGAAGGCCGAGGACCTGACTGGAGATGCCGCGACCAACTATGCCCGCGCCACCGAAAGCGCAGTGCTGATACATCAGCAACCCGATGATGCCCTCGTGCAGGATCTGCTCAGCCGCGCCGATGTCGTGGTGGACGCGGTACTGGGCACCGGTCTGAGCGGGCCGGTGCGTGGGCGAGTGGCCGATGTGCTGGGCATGATGGCCGCCTGGGATAGCCCGATCGTGGCGGTGGACCTCCCCTCCGGCCTGAACGCCGACACCGGAGCGCTGCTGGGGCCAGCGCCGCCTGCCCGCATCACTGTCACGTTGGGGCTGGCCAAGCCCGGGCTGTATATGTATCCGGGCCGCGACCTGTGTGGCCAGATACGGGTAGCAGATATCGGTCTTGTCGGCGATGCTATCGAGCGCCCGGAGCACAACACATGGCTCACCGAAGCCGCGCAGGTGGCGAAGGCACTGCCCATGCGCGCTCCGGATGCGCACAAGGGTGACGCCGGACGGGTGCTGGTGGTGGCCGGCTCGATCGGACTGACCGGCGCCGCATCTATGGCTGCCCTGGGTGCTGCACGTGCTGGAGCCGGGCTGGTGACGCTGGCATGTCCGGCCTCCCTGAACGCTATCCTCGAAGTCAAGTGCACCGAGGCGATGACTGCTCCGTTGCTGGACCATGGCTGCGGCTGGTTGGGCACACGAAATCGTGACCGGTTGCTGGAGCTGGCAGCAGGGGCCGACTGTGTGGTGTTGGGGCCCGGGCTTGGTGGGCAGACCACGACTGCAGAGCTGGTCCGGTCACTGATAGCCGACTTGCGCGGGCCAGTGCTGCTCGATGCAGACGGCATAAATGCATTTGCAGGGCACACTGGCGCGCTGGCTGCCTGCCCGGGCAACATAGTGCTCACACCGCATCCTGGAGAGCTATCGCGCCTTACCGGCACAAGCGTGGGCGACCTGCAGACTGATCGACTCGATGCAGCGTGCAAGTGGGCTCAGAGACTGGGGGTGACGATGGTGCTCAAGGGCGCGGCTACAGTGTGCGCCGATCCGTCGGGAGAGGCGTGGATCAACTCCACTGGCAACAGCGGCATGGCCTCAGGTGGCATGGGCGATGTGCTTAGCGGCATCATCGGAGCGCTGCTGGCCGCTGGTGTGCCGCCACTGCAGGCTGCGTGGGCAGGTGTGTGGATGCATGGTCGGGCGGCGGATCTTGCGGCTGATCAGCTCGGCCCCCGTGGCTATCTTGCCACAGACCTGTTGCCACTGCTTGCCGCAGTGTACGCGGAGCTACTGTAGATTTCCTGACGCGCACCCCCCAGCCTCAGCAGCTACGTCGCATGGTCTCTACGCGTACAGTTCCGCGCCACAGAAGAGTTGCCGCTTCGGCCTCGGGCCGGAAGCCTCGGCTACGCACCCGAGAGAGGACGCACGAATTTGGGGCACTTCCCGGTTGCATCGAAGTGTGCGTATATCGTGGGCAAGTGTGCGGATGCATGGTCGGGCAGCGGATCTTGCGGCTGATCGGCTCGGCCCCCGTGGCTATCTTGCCACAGACCTGTTGCCACTGCCTGCTGCAGTGTACGCGGAGCTACTGTAGGATTTCCTGGCGCGCACCCCCAGCCTCAGCAGCTACGTAGCATGGTCTCTACTTGCACGGTTCCGCGCCATAGAAGAGTTGCCGCTTCGGTCTCGGGCCGGAAGCCTGAGCTACGCGATCGAGAGGGGATGGCCGTAGCGGTGGTCACAGGAGAAGCGTTCGAAATCTGGGCCACGCATAGTCCTGATTTCGTCGTGTTCATGTGTGTGGTTTGCATATAGCCGGACGGCAAGGGATGTGTGCGCAGGCGCGTGGTGCCCATGCCCGCAGTTGGTGCCCTGAGCTACTTCACTTGCGCCATGAGCGTCGCGATGCGCAGTTCGGTGGCTCTGATCTCTCGGATGAGCTCTGCGGCGGCAAGCATTCGTTGGCCTTGCTCGGCGGGCTCCAGCTGCTGCTCCTCGCCTGTCAGGTCGGGGAACTCGTCGCCTAGCAGCCGTGCCTCGGTCTCGTAAAGCGCGGCGATTTCGGACAGGATTGCCTGCTGCGGTTCGCCGCTTAGCTCGGCTGCTCTTGCATAGAACTGGTGTGCTTCGGTTCTGGCACCGCTCAGGCAGCGTCTGGGGTAGCCTCCCCATGCCCCGAGGCGGGACATCTCCTGCGGATCCTGGCGCTGTCCGGCCAGCGCCAGATCATCGGCCAGCCGTGCCAGCCCTCGCACGCCCGGTATCAGTGGCCCATAGCTGCGCGGGTCATCCATGATTGCAGCGGCCAGTTGCGTGGCAGAGATGATCTGTGTTGGCGGCTGAGTTGGCTCGGCAGGTGGGGTGATGGTGATGAGTGTGTACTGTCCGCTGCTTTCGGGGTGGCCGGCAGGATGCAGTGTCGGCCACGGTCCGGCCCAGTTCTCCTTCAGTTGCGCCTCAGTCCAGTTCTGGACCCCCAGTGGCGGCATGGTCAGCTCGATGGTATCGCCGTCTTCGCTCTCCTGGATGGCGTCCACGATGGCCCATACGCCCTGCTGCTCTGCGTCGAGGATCTGGGGGCGGGCCATGCGCACCGCGATCATGCATACCAGTTCGTCCTGCACGGACTGCTTCAGGAGGCCGTAGGCATCTGGTGGCGGCAGATCCTGATAGATCTCGACCTGGACGCCCAGGGCCTGCCCGGCGGCCAGAGCCGGGTGTCGGTAGTACGGTCGGCATGGCCAGAAGGTCGGCTGCTCTGTGTTGTACACGAAGCAGAAGGCGTCTCCGGAGATGCCTGCCACCCACGCGCGAGACAGCTCCAGGCCGGTAGCCCTGCGCAGTGCCATGGTCAGAGCCGGCGGATGGCTGCCTCCGGAGGCCGACAGGCGCACCTGGTCGAAGGTGGCCCCATCGAAGCGGCAGTCGGTCATATCGGCTCCGGCCAGGTCCACACCACGCAGCAACGCCCCGCTCAGATCTGCGCGGATCAGGCGCGCTTCGGCCAGTATGCAGTCCTGCAGGATGGCGCCGCGAGCTGAGATGCCGCTGAGGTCTGCGCTCTCCAGATCGCAGCCGACCAGGCGTGCCCCGCGCAGGTCCGCACCTGACCAGTTGGTGCCGGTCAGGATGAGTGCCTGCGCGTCCAGGCCGGGCAGAATTGCGCTGGAGAAGTCACGCCCGGCAAGCGACTGGCCATCGGCTACGAGTGCCTCGAAGCCGGCTCGATCCACGGTCTGGGCCACGCACACAGGTATACACACCAGGGCTACAGCGAGCGTCAGCATCACATGCCGACTGGATCTGTTCATCATGACCAGGCCTTTCTGCCGACGATGGCGTCTCAAGTCGCGTTTCGGTCAGTGCGGTCAGTGCGCATAGGCTACTTTTCCGCTTCGGTCTTGAGTGCCGCCAGCATGCTGTCGCAGTTTTGCTGCATCTTTTTGTGCAGCAGGTTCTTGATCAGCGGACCGATGAGCGGTATGTTGTACTCATACTCGACTACCAGTGTCACTTCGGTACCGTCTCCACTCTCTGTGAACTCCCAGTTGCCGGAGTATTCGGAGAAGTCGCCCTCAGTCTGCCGGAAGTGGCAGGTGTATTCGTCGTCGTTCCAGAAGTCCTCTTCAGTCCACTGGATGGTGCGCTTGAATTCCTTCACTGCCCCAACCCAGTGGCTGATCTGGCGCTCGTCGGTGCGTTCGAGGATCTTCACCTCTTCGACATCGTCCATGAATTCAGGGAAGCGCTCGATATCGCGTGCCAGGGTGTAGACTTCATCCAGTGGTGCGGCGATGGTGATTTTGCTTTCTACTGTCGGCATTGCTGCAGTCCTTTCTGCAGTCATATCTGCAGGTTGGTTGGCATAGATGGGTGTCGTTTCCGTACTGTATCCTACTGTGGCGGCGGAGGAAAGTCTATGTGCTTGATGCCGCGCTGGAATTTGTGTCTGGGCACGGTGACGATCCGGCCACAGGTCAGGCAACGGGTCTTGATATCCACCCCGCCGCGAAGTATCTCCCACTCATGGCCCCCACATGGGTGGGGCTTTTTCAGCCGGGCCACCATGCCGGGCTCAATCTTGATGATACGCATCGTCTGGCTCGGTATCCTGGCTGCTATAGATAGGCACGGTGAAGTGGAAGGCGCTGCCCTCTCCTTCGGTGCTTTCCGCCCAGATCGTACCACCGTGTGCTTCGATCAGGTGCTTACTGACGTACAGGCCCAGACCGGTGCCGGGAATCCGTGAGGTTGTGTGGCCCACTCTACGGAAACGCTCGAAAAGGTTAGGCATATCCGCGTCGGCGATGCCAAGGCCTTCGTCGCTGACTGAAAACTGCACCATATCATTTGCAGGCTTGCCTGTGACTGTGATTTTGCCACCGTTGGGCGAAAACTTGAGCGCGTTGTGGACCAGGTTGGCAAACACTGCCTCAAGCTTGGTCGGATCTACCCATAACGGCGGCATGGGATCGGCCAGGTTCATCTCGAAGCGGTGTGTGGTACGCCCGCGCGCTTCCATGGCTATCAGTTCGCTGATCATGCCCTCGGGGCTGTCGAGTCGGGCCCTATTCATGGACAGGCCACGGTCGGCCTCGATACGCGATAGGTTCAGAAAGTCTTCCACCATACGCTGCATCCGCACCGTCTGGTAGTGCACTACCTCGGCCAGCTCGGCGGCCTCCGGCACGGTGTGCTCGATCTGATCATGGACTAATTCGTTGTAGATTCTGATGTTGGTCAGGGGCGTTTTGAGCTCATGGGACACAAAACCGATCAGGTCGGTCTTGAGGTCGTCCATGAGTTTGAGCTCGGTGATATCGGTCAGCATCATACACTTGCCTGCGGCCTGGCCTTCGATATCGAACAGAGCGACGCTTGCCCGCAGCCACAAGTTCTGCGGAGCGGCAATCTCTACCTCCTCGACGGTAGCGGCGTCGTCTGATGACAGCGTCGAGGCCCATAATCCGAGCAGCTCCGGCTGGCGGATGACGGCCAGCAGCGGCTCTCCTACCACTGCGTCTGCGGACAGGCCGAGCATGTTTTCGGCCGCCTCGTTTATCAGCACAATCCGGTCGGCCTCATCGGTGGCGATGATACCGTCAAGCATCTCTCCGACCATGGTCTCGATCTTGGCTTTCTCTGATGCGAGGCGGAAATTGGCCTGGCGTAACTCGGTATTGGCGTAGTCTATCCGGTGCTGGAGGATTGCGTAGAGCCGGGCGCTTTCGAGAAACAGTGTGGCCTGCTGGACGATGACTGTGAGCAGGTCTGCGTCGTCCTGGGTGAACATCAGGTTGTGATGTTTGTTCATGACCTCGACGACACCGATGACCTGTCCGCGCAGGTACATGGGGACACACAGGATGTTGCGGACCGGGAAGCCTATGGCCATGGGGATATCGGGGTGGCGGCGCGGGTCGGTGCGGGCGTCGTTGACGATGAGCGGCTCCCCGGTCTGGGCGACGATGCCTGCGATGCCCTCCCCCAGCGCCAGGGTGAAGTCTTTTACCTGCTCACCCTTTTCGCCGGTAGCGATTTCAAAGCGCAGTCGGTTGCTGCTCTGCTCCACCAGCAGCACGGAGGCAGCTTCGACACCAAGCTCGGTCTCCACCCAGCGCACGATTTCGGTGAGCAACTGTGGCCGGGCGAGGCTGGACTGGATGAGGCGGCTCACGCTGCTGAGGGCCTGGAGCCGCGATTGCAGCCGTATGTCAGCTTCTGCACGCAGTCGCTCGAACATGATCGCCAGCCGGATGACCAGCACGAGGCCGGCGATGGCCACCAGCACTACAGGCCCAGCAACAGGAAACCACACATGGTGCTGGAAGCAGACAAAGGCTACCGCTATGCAGGCCATGAGCAGTACGCCGACACCGAGGATACCTCTGAGCACGCTGCCGGAGTGCAAAAGTAGCACCATCAGCACTGTCAGTAGCACCATCAGGGCTGTGACCGCCCAGACAGGCACACGGCTGATGGCGCTTCCAGTCAGCAGGGATGCGACTGCATTGGCGGTTACCTCGATCCCTGTCATGCGGCTGCCTGTGGGAGTATAGTAGACCTGTGTAGCGCCTGACACGAAGGGGCCCACCAGCACTATCCGGTCACGGAATAGTCCGCTCAATCGCTGAGGGTCGCCGGAAAGCACGCGATAGTATGGGTGGACGGGAAAATGCTGGTGGCCACCGAAGTAGTTCAGGAGCATCTCACCGGATGCCAGCGCAGGGAAATGCGTTTGTCCGACGCTCAGTGTGGGCCAGTGCAACTCGATAGGGATTGATATATCGCCCATCCACTGGCGGTAGGTTGCCAGCGCCAGAGATGGCAGGAGCGTCTGGTGGTACGACACCAGCAGTGGGACTGCGCGCAACACGCCGTCGCTGTCGGGGTGGATGTTTATGCAGCCGAGCTCATCGTAGCCGCTGAGGGCCGGGGCGGGAAGTGACAGGCGGCCACGGAGCAGATTTGGTGGTGCCGGCAGGTCACCGAAGCCTGCCGTGTATCGCCCAAGTCTCTGCAGTTGCGCGGTCGGATCCGCATCGGTGCCGCTTTCGATGATCACAGGCAGCACCGTGCGGCATCGGCTGTTGGCCAGCGCGTCGGAAAACTGACGGGCCCCCTCCGCCTGCTCAGCCGTGTCGGCAATCTGTGTGAGGCTGTGGATATCGAAGGCCACGACCTTCGCTCCGGCGGCGTCGAGCTTGCGCAGCAGTTGGCCGTGCATATCCAGTGGCCATGGTTCGGTGCCCAGACGTTCGACACTGGCGGCGTCCATGGCCACGATTACCACCTGCTCTGGCGCAGGCAGTGGGCCCTGCAAGTGGAAATAGATCCCGTACAGCCAGTGGTCTACGGCCTCGAGGCTGCCGCTGAAAAGCATCACGGACACGATTGCCAGTGACAGGACCAACACACCGGCGGTTGTCCGCAGGTCTTTTCTCATGCCCTGAGCCACATGTATCTCCCAGTAGTAGTCGTTGCCCTCAGGTTCGGCCCCATCGGTGCCGGGTATCATCTCACGGGGTTCTTCTGACACACTTATGCGACCGATATGCCCGGCATCGGGTGGCAGACTGGAACCACTAACAATTATAGAGCACATCTCAGGGGCGTTCAACACTTCATCACCGCAATCGAGTGCAACCCGGCCATGCTGCGCTTGCCAGCCGCTGTGGTTCTATGAGCAACGGTTGCAGGCGGGTGCGACAGCGGCCCTCAGTATCGGTTGCCGGTGCCAGTCGGCCCTGCGCCTGCCGCATCAGCCGATCTGTGGTAGTCATGGTCGACCCCTGTTTGGTGCGGGTGTGGCCGCGCATGGCGTCAGTTACGGCTTGTGCGTACGTCACAGGTGATTGCCAGTCGGCCCTGCGTCTGTCGCATCAGCCGATCTGTGGTAGTCATGGTCGGCCCTGCATGGCGCCGGTAACGCGTGTCATGTCAGTTGCGGCTTGTGCGTACGTCACAGGTGATTGCCAGTCGGCTATGCGTCTGTCGCATCAGTTGTTCTGCGGCAGGCATGGTCGGCTCTGCGTGGTGTCGGTAGCCTGTGTCATGTCAGTCGCGGCTTGCGCGTAGGTCACAGGTGGTTGCCAGTCGGCCCTACGTTTGTCGCATCAGTCGCTCTGCGGGGGTCATGGGCGGCCCCTGTGTGGTGCGGGTGTGGCCGCGCACGATGTCGGTGGCGTATGTCATGTCAGTTGCGGTTGGCGGGAATGTCATACGGTCATCTTCGTATGGATTGGACTGTGTCAGAGAGAAGAGAGGGCCATCTGCAGTATCATGCCGGTCAAAATCGGCGGATATCTGGTTGCGGGGAGATCGCGCAAATGTCATGCTACGCATATTCGGGGCATAAATTCGGCTTTTCCGAAGGGTGGTTAGAGGGTGTCGGCACATGTACCGGATATCAGCTACCGTGAGATTCCCTTTGCGCCGATGGGGTGGGTGTGCTATAGTGAGGGCACGCGCAAGATGCGCGGGCGCAAGTTGAAGTTTCTGGGGCGAAGCATGGGACTTCCCTGCATAAATGTGGACGAAGTAGGGCAACTTCGTCCAGGCACAGCATACTTCGCAGAACTATCCACGCAAAAGACCTGTTCTTCGCAAATATGTAGCACCATGCGTTAGCATTCCGTCGGATCGACCCACAGGAACGCTGTCCTGTCATCAGCAGTTACTGGTGTTTGCGGGCGGTATTGCGTCGGCAACCCGGTGGGCGCTGTTTGAACGGCATTTCCGTCGGGACTATCGGCGATGGTACCAATTGGCGGCAATCGCACAGAGTCTCATCGGTGCCGCCTGTGGGCGCACCTGCGTCAGACGCGTACTGACCTGTAGTGCGCCTTCGCTTTCCGAGCAGTCAGCTCATGTGCGTCATCTGGCCATGCCTGATACGGCGGCAGGTGCCGCTTTGTGAGCCGATACGACATCTGTGATTGACCTGTCGCGGCTCGGGCGGCAAACGCATGACACCGGGGCTTGCCCGTGGCGCAACTGTAAATCTCTGATGCATGGATGAAGGCACTTGATGCAAGCAGCACCGGCGGTTGTCGGGACAGTGCCTTTTCAGCCGGGATAAGAGGGGAGGGTGTCAGTCGGTGCTTGAGAATCAGGCTCTGGCCGCCCATAGTTTGTGGGAGCAAGTGTTACCGCTGTTACGCGAAAGGATGGGGCCGGCTACCTTAGACGGGCTGCTCAAGCAGTCCGTCCCGACGTCTTATGATGACGGCACGCTGGTGCTGGCGGTCCCTAATGATTTTACCGGAAAGATCATCAGCAAGCAGCATCGCCCGC
>JAAYSP010000202.1 GCA_012518355.1 candidate division WS1 bacterium
AACGGTCTATGAAAGTCTCGCCAAGCGGTATATTCAGCTGGCTACAGATATCCTGCGCCAACTGCGGATGCGAATTACCGCTGAACACTCTGAGGGTGTCGTTGAGGTTTTCCGGGATGCGGTAGAACCCTGATTTGTTCATGCCGTTCACCTGCTGACGGTGGGGTGAAAGCAAACAAGCCCCGTTTGCAGTCGTTTTGTCCGCAGAGGCTCTACCCCATGTTAGCACCGGCTACAGTAGTTGTCAACGCGAACGGGTTGCCTGAGCGAAGAGATGTTTTGCCCATACGGATCGGGCAGTCATACTTCTGATGGTGGCAGAACCTGTGCAACACGAGAAGGGTAGAGTGCCGGTGATGAAGAAACACCCGACAGGCTGTGATCATCATAGGGCTTGTTCGGGGAGGATGGGCATGAGTTTAGACTGGCGTTCACGTAAGTCTCTTGTCATCGAAAGCGACGACTGGGGCGTGTGTTCGTGGGCACCCGACCGCGATACCTTCGAGACAGTGCGGCAAATGGAGGTGACACGAGACTATTTTGAGCGTCTCAAGAGCTGGATAGCCGGTAGTCTTGAAACCCCCGATGAGATGGAGCGCCTTTTCGCTTTCCTGGAGCGTTATCGGGGACGCGATGGCCGGCCAGCCAATCTAGTCGCAAATTACGGGGTGGCAAATCCCGATTATGATCGCATCGAGCAGTCCGGTATGCAGCAGTACTATGACCTGTTTCTCGACGAGGGTTTCCCCCGTGGCTGGGAGCGAGGGGACATCATCTCCAAGGCCCGGGAGGGGATTAGCAGGGGAGTGTGGGTGACCGAGTACCATACCAGGCTACACCATGCCCAGCCCTACAAGTGGCTGGAGGCGGTGAGGCGGGGCTCACCGCAGGCATCTGCACTGTTTGCTCATAGCATGTTCCAGTGTGAGGAGCGCCGACGTGAGTACGAGGATATGACGCCCTCGCAGCAGGTCGCGTGGGCCGTACCGGCAATCAGGCGCATGGCGAAGCTGTTTGGCAGATCTGCCCGCTGTGGCATCAACTCAGACGCGTACCTGGAGACAGAGAAAATCTGGGCTGCTGAGGGTATTCAGGTGCGATTGGATCGCAACAGCACGCCCAACTCTGGTAGCGCTGAACCTCTGACCGAGCCGTTGATGGGTAGCGTTCAGCCGGACTCGGGCTTGGCGTACCTGCGCCGCAACTGCTATCTGGAGCCTCTGGGCTCTGGCGACCTGGATGATCCTCGCGGGGCTAAGGCTGCCTACGACGCCATCTTGCACGTCTGGGAAGCGGGTGAGCCTGCCGTGTGTAGTTCGCATCGCAAAAACTACGTGTCGCTGATAGCGGAGGAAGCCGATAACGGCTATGACCAGGCCGAATGGCTGCTGGAGAAGCTGGCTGATGAGCATCCTGATATGTATTTCCTCTCCAGCTGGGAGGTTGCGCAGATGTGCCGCCAGGGCGCTTCCGCGGAGCTTTTCGGCGACCATGTGGTGGTGCGCAACTGGACCGACCATGAGATGCGTGTCACGCAGTGTCTGCCAGAAAACAGCAAGCCGGGAGACTACAGGGTCCTGATCGGTGACCATGTACCGGGGCTTGAGTACGACGCTGGGGACATGACCGTATTTTGCGCTCCGGGAGATTATCTGATAGAGCTTGAGACGCCTTGTAGCATGGAAAAAAAGCCGGGTTAGGCTGAGTGGCGCTCCCGTCCAGGCTGGCAATGGACGGTCTCTGCGGTCTTAGGTTTCGCTATTGACAGGCAACTGTTCGGAACGTACAGTATACGGTACGTTCCGAACAGTTGCCAGGTGCGGAGGTGTACGGGCGGATGAGACGATATACACTGGTTGACCAGGCGTACGATGTCCTGCTGCAGAGAATAGCGTCGGCACAGCTACGGCCCGGCGACTCGCTAGTCGAGCCGCGATTGGCTGAGGAGCTCGAGATCAGCCGGACCCCCGTTCGTGCTGCCATAGACAAATTGGTCACCCAGGGACTGGCCAAAAGGCGCGTCCACTACGGTTGCACTGTGGCAAAACCTGAACCTGAGGAGCTGCGCGACCTGTTCAGAGTGCGTCAAGCCGTTGAAGGCATGGCCGCAACGCTACTGGCTTTTGAGGGAGCCGACGAAGACATCGCGCTTACTCGCGAGATACTCGAAGAGCTTACCTCTGCCCAGGAGCGCGGTGACGACAGCGCATATGCGGCAAAAGACTTCGCCTTTCACCAGCATATCATCCGCAATTGTGGAAACCGATACATAGCCCTGTCGGGGAATGCTGAGGCGATGCTGCTCCTGTCGTTTTTCGAGTTCCACCCCTATAAGACTTCCGGGCTTACCCCCTTTTGGAGCACCGGCAATTACACCCCTCACGAAGAGATTCTGCATGCCATCGAGCGCAGAGACGGTGACACCGCCGGTCAGGCCATGCGCAGCCACATCCGTGGGGCTTGGGGGCGGGTCGAGCGGTGGCTGACCAATCGAGGGGTACAGTGGCAGCACCCCGACACTATCTACCCGACACAGCGACGGCACCTCGATGCTGACTGGCGCCAGGCACCACCGGGTTAGGCACGCCCTCCTCTGAGCTTGCCGGGATGCGCGTTCTGTAGTGGTGATGGCCGAGTGCAGCGGTGCAGGCACTACCAGTCAGGTTGCTCATCTGCGGCAGTGCTTCGCTGCCAGCACGTCTACTCACGCCGGTGAGCACTACAGCGGTAGCGCAGCCTGCGTTTTTTCCGCGCTTGAGGTCGGTCTGCAGCGGATTAAGCGTGCTCTTCGAGTCGCTGTGATTTGCGAAGCATGGAGAAAATCCGCGGATCCGGGATGAGTCCTGGCCGCTGTCGGCCCTGCTCATACCAACTCCACGACGCTTTGCAGCACATAGTCAGGCCGCTCATCTGCGGGCAGTGCTTCGATGTCAGCGCGTCTGCTCACGCCGGTGGCACTACAGCGGCAGCGCACCCTGCGTTTTTGCCTCACTTGAGGTCGGTCTGCAGTGGATTAAGCGTGCTCTTCAAGTCGCTGTGATTCGTGAAGCATGAAGAAAATCCGCGGCTCCGGGATGAGTCCTGGCCGTTGTCGGCACTGCTCAGACCAATTCCACGACGCTTTGCAGCACATAGTCAGGTTGCTCATCTGCAGGTAATGCTTCGATGTCAGCGCGGGTACTCACGCCGGTGAGCACTACGGCTGTAGCACATCCTGCGTTTTTGCCGCACTTGAGGTCGGTCTGCAGCCGATCGCCTGCCAGCAGTGTTCGCTGTGGCGTCACGCCCATGCGCTGCATGGCTACTTCGGCCAGAGCCGGATACGGTTTGCCCGCGATATGGTCGGGATCGCGTTTGCTGCATGCCTGCATGTACGCCACCACTGCACCGGCGTCGGATAGCTCTCCGCTCTCCACCGGGCAGGTCACATCCGGATTGGTGACATAGAACCTCGCACCGCCCCGCAAGGCCTGAAAGGCTTCGTCCAGCCTCTCCCAGGTCACCTCTCGGTCCCACGATATCACCACAATTTCAGCATCTTCGGCCTTGTGCACGATGCGGCAGCCGACCGCTTCTAGTTCCTCGGTCACGGGCTTTTCGCCCAGAAGCAGCACGTTTGGCGACTGATGGTGAGCGGCGATGTAGTCAGCCAGCGCCAGGGGACTGGTTAGCACCTCTTCCACATCAGCGGGTATGCCCAACTCTGTCAGCTTCGCGGCGTAAGTCTGACGGCTCGATATCGGCTTGTTCGTCACGAACATCACCCGTGCACCGCGATCGCGGAGAGTCGCCACGGTCCGGTCGGCACCCTCGATTAGTTGTTCACCCAGATACAGGGTGCCGTCCAGGTCGAAGATATATCCGTCATAGAGAGGCATTGTGTTCATGTGCGAAAACTCCGTAGGTGATCATGATGAGTGGACATGAGTGCTGATGATAACTGGTTGGGCTAAGGCTGTAGCCGGTTGAGCACCGCCTGCAGCAGTTCGTGAATTGTGGGCAGCCGTTCGGCCATGACCTTCTCGACTTCAGCTTCCGTCAGTGGTTTACCGGTGATACCTGCCGCATAGTTAGACACGATGCATACAGTGGCATAGCGTATGTCCAACTCGCGTGCCAGCACCACTTCCGGCACACCTGTCATGCCCACGATATCGGCGCCCCACTGAGTGAACATGGCTATCTCGGCGACCGTCTCGAAACGCGGCCCCTCAGTACAGATGTACACCCCGCGAGAGTGCACGGGCACTGCATGGGCGTGCGCAGCCGAGATCATGAATTCGCGAAGCTGTGGGCAGTATGGGGCGGTCTGATCTCTGTGCAGTGGCAAGTCAGTGCGTCGGTCGAAAAACGTCAGCGGCCGGCATTTCGTGAAATCCAGATAGTCATGAGGTATGACCAGATGGCCCGGTGCCATCTGGTCGCGCAGGCTGCCGACTGCGTTGGTGGCCAGAATGCAGGTACATCCAAGTTGGTGCAGGGCCATGATGTTGGCCCGATAGTTTACCCGATGAGGTGGTATGCTGTGGTCGGGACCATGACGGGCCACAAAGTACAGCGGCTGCCCCTCATACTGCATCTGCCGCAGTTGCGCTGGCCCGTATGGTGTGTCCACGATCAGGCATTTGGGAGCTGTGTTCTTTTCACGTGCTGCAAAGTCATACAGTCCGGTACCGCCGATGATGCCCAGCGCCATAAGAGACCCTCCATAATACTATTGGCGGCCTGCACGCGTTTCATCTGCAGGTCGCCAGCTGTACTATTCAACGCTACTTGCTCTCGCACCTGCCTTTGCCGTTGCAGCCATTGTGCGTCACGTTAGGGCAGGGCACCTGTTGTGCTTGACACAGTCCGCCGAGTCTGCCTAATATTGCCTCAGAAGTTTCCGTGTTATCACTGCCAGAGCAAGCTATCTGGGGCTCATCAGCGGCCACCGGATGTGTCATGGCTTCATATCAATACACTGTATTGTCTTGACATGGACGGTATGCTATCATGACCGCGCCAGGCCCACGCTTTCCCCTGGTGACCTGAGCATGGCCATGCCAAATCATGACCTTCACAGTCTTCTTGACCAGTTGACCAGAATTTGAGTGCGGCCAGGGCAGCGATACTGTAACACCACACAGCCTGCAAAGCAGAGAGTGTCGTATTGTGTCTTTCTGGCATACCGGGAGACAGCCCCGACGCTGCAAAACTCTAAGCCACAATCTCCACAATCCATCAACAACTTGCGCAAAATTACGCGTTGAGCAGTGCACTTGTCAATGGAGGTATCCGACATGGATTTCACTGAATACCGTTTTTCCGAAAGCCACATGTGGGCCAAAAAGGATGGCAACGAAGTCGTCATAGGGCTCACCGAGTATGCGGTAGACGAGCTAGGCGATATCATTTTCGCTGAGCTTCCGGACGTGGGTAGTCGTGTCGATGCCGACGAGCCGATGGGTTCGATCGAATCAGCCAAGGCTGTTGAGGACATCGCCGCTCCGGTCACCGGCGAAGTGGTGCGGGTCAACGAGGAGGTCATCAACGCGCCCGAGCTGCTCAACGAAGACCCCTATGAGGCGGCCTGGCTCATGGCTGTGGCCCCCAACGACGTCAAGGACCTCGACTCACTGCTAAGCTATGATCAGTACTTGTCCCTGATCGAAGAAGTCGATGATGACGAAGAAGAGGAAGAGGATGACGAAGACCTCTTCAGCAACGACGAATGAACTGCTCCCGATGCAACCCTGACTCAGCGCCTGTAGCTGATGCTGACAGCCGCAGCGAGGCGGCCACGGTGCCTGTTTGGAGACTGCTGATAACCGGGCCTGCCAGCGGTGCCCAAAACATGGCTGTAGACGAGGCCCTGCTTGAAAGCGCCATCGCTGGAGGCCCGCCGGTTTTGCGCATCTACGCCTGGCAGCCTGCGGCAGTGTCGCTGGGATACTTCCAGCCTCTTGACGATTCGATTGACCGTGAGGAAATCGCCAGGCGTGGGTTCGGCCTGGTACGACGCCCCACTGGTGGGCGGGCCA
>JAAYSP010000142.1 GCA_012518355.1 candidate division WS1 bacterium
ATCTATGCCCAGCTGGGAGCTTTTCTGCCAGCAGCCGGAAGAGTACCGTGCCCACTTACTGCCGCCGCAGGTACCGAAGATGGCTATCGAGGCGGGAGTGACGCACGGTTGGCACAAGTTCGTCGGCACTGATGGCGTAGTAATCGGTCTGGATGATTTCGGCGCCTCTGCCCCTGGCGATCTGGCCATGGAGAAATTCGGTTTCAGCGTGGAGAATGTAGTCGCATGTGCCCGGCAATTGCTGGGCCGGTGACCTGAGAAAGTAGGAGTAAATCATGGAACTGGGCATGATCGGACTGGGCCGCATGGGTGCCAACATGTCGGTCAGACTCATGCAGGCCGGCCACCGAGTCGTGGCAAACGCTCGCACTCGTCAGTCGGTGGACCGCATGGTAGAGCAGGGAGCAGATGGGGCGTACTCGCTGGCTGAGCTGGCAGCAAGCCTCGCCCCTCCGCGCATCGCCTGGGTCATGGTGCCTGCTCCCACCGTTGACGCGGTCCTCGAAGACTTGCTTCGCCATCTGCAGCCGGGCGACCTGATCGTAGATGGCGGTAACTCCTACTACAAGGAGACTATGCGCAGAGCAGAGACGATCCAGGAGGCCGGCCTCGACTTCGTGGATGTCGGCACCAGTGGCGGCATCTGGGGGCTCGCCGAAGGCTACTGTCTGATGGCAGGAGGGAGCTCGGCAGCAGTTGCCCGACTCCAGCCACTGCTGGAGGTGCTCGCCCCAGCACCTGACCGTGGATGGGCGCATGTCGGGCCATCGGGCGCGGGCCATTTCGTCAAGATGGTACATAACGGTATCGAGTACGGGATGATGCAGGCTTTCGCCGAAGGTTTCGCCATCATGCAGGCCAAAGATGAACTCGACCTCGACCTGTCACAGATATCCGAACTGTGGCGCCACGGCAGCGTGGTGCGTTCGTGGCTGCTTGACCTGATAGCACGCGCTCTGGCTGACGATACCGAGCTGGCGCAGATTGCCCCCTATGTCGCCGACTCCGGTGAGGGCAGATGGACGGTGGCCGAGGCCATAGAGCTGGACCGCGCCGCACCGGTCATCACCATGGCACTACTACAGCGGCTCCGCTCCCGTGACGAGCTATCGTACTCTGACCGGTTGTTATCTGTGATGCGCAATCAGTTCGGGGGACACGAGATGAAGAAGGACGAATGAGTATGCCCCAGGCCGAAATCCAACCACATCTTTTCGTAGTCGTCGGCGGCACCGGCGATCTGATGCGGAAAAAGCTACTACCGGCACTGTATCACATTGCCGCGACGAAACCGCTCACCGCTAACTGTCAACTTCTCGCTGTAGCCCGCAGTAGCGATCTGAACGATAACAGCCTCCGTGATTGGGCGACAGATGCCTTGATCCAGAGCGGGCTTCTCGTGCCCGAGCCAAAGCAGTCCCCGAGAGAGTGCGCGCAAAAGTGGTGCAACAGTTGTCTGCACTTCTTGTCCATCGGTGAGGGGCGTCCTGAGGATTTCGCCAGGCTGCGACAACGCATCGAGCGGTTAGACCGCAAGCACGACCTCGGAGGCAACCGTATCTTCTACCTGAGCATACCTCCTGCAGCGGTAAAAGACACGGTTGCGGCTCTGGCTGCAGCCGGGCTGAACAACAGCCCCGGCTGGGTCCGCATAGTGATCGAAAAACCGTTCGGCCATGACCTGACTTCTGCGCGCGCGCTCAACCAGGCCATCCATAGATACTTCGATGAGTCACAGACCTACCGCATAGACCACTACCTGGGCAAACCCACAGTCCAGAATTTGTTGGTGTTCCGTTTTGCCAACCCCATCTTCGAAGCTCTATGGAACCGCCAGCACATACAGAGTGTGCAGATAACGGTAGCGGAAACTGATGGCGTTGGCAGCCGTGGTGAATTCTACGAACAGACCGGCGCTCTGCGGGATATGGTGCAAAACCACCTGACTCAACTGCTGTGCCTGACCGCGATGGAGATACCGGTTGCTTTCGACGCCAACGCCATCCGCGATGAGAAGACCAAGGTGCTGCGCAGTGTCGCCCCTATCGCATCCGATGCAGTGGTACTCGGTCAATACGAAGCCGGCACTGTACTGGGCCGTCCAGCCGCAGCGTATCGCGAAGAGCCGGAAGTTAGCTCCGCTTCGACTACCGAAACTTTTGTGGCCATGCGGCTGGAGATTGCCAATTGGCGCTGGCAGGGCGTCCCGTTCTACCTGCGCACCGGCAAGCGACTGCCACGGCGCACCACCCAGATCGTGCTCACCTTCCGCTGCCCACCTATATCCTTCGAACCGTTTGGCTACTGCGCTATACACTCGAACGCTCTAGTCATCACCTTGCAACCTGACGAAGGCTTTGACCTAACTTTCGAGGTGAAAGCACCCAGCGAGCCGTTCTCAATCGTCACTCAGAACCTCCACTTCCGATACGAAGATGCTTTCGCGCGGCTGCAAGATGCCTATGAGAACCTGCTTCTGGACATAATCCGAGGCGACGCTACGCTCTTCGTGCGTGCCGATGAAGCCGAACTTGCCTGGCAACTGTGTGACCCCATCCTGGAACGCAAATCGCAGGCCCATCCATATCCGGCGGGCACCTGGGGGCCAGAGCAAGCACGAAAAATACTGGTGCCCAGGGGGATGACATGGTACACCACATGAGTCCTGCAGAGCCTGTACTGCATATCTGCGCTGACCTCGAGGAGGCCAGCCTGGAGGTTGCCCGAAAGATAGTCGAACTGGCCCAGACTGCGGTCGCTACCAGCGGTCAATTCTCGATCGTGCTATCCGGCGGCAACACTCCTCGCCGACTGCACGAAGTACTGGCGACAGATTACCGTGATGCTGTCCCGTGGGCAGACACCCATGTCTTCTGGGGTGACGAGCGCTGGGTGGCGCATGACCATCCCGATAGCAACTTCCGCATGGCGGATGAGACGCTGCTGCGACATGTGCCGATCCCCACCGGGCAAGTGCATCCCATGCCCACGCAACTGGACGATCCTGAAGTGGCAGCAGACGCTTACCAGACACAGCTTGCTGAACTATTCGAGGGGAAACTGCCCCGCTTCGACCTGCTTCTCCTCGGGATGGGCAGCGACGGGCACACCGCGTCACTGTTTCCCACTTCGGCAGCACTCACCGAAGCCACCGCCTGGGTCATGCCGTCGGAAGCGCCGTCAGAGCCCAGACAGCGCCTGACGCTCACCCTGCCAGTGCTAAACAACGCCGCTTGCGTGGTCTTCCTGATATCCGGCTCAGACAAGCGTACACCCATGGCGATGGCCCTGGACAGTACCACAGATCCAGCTATCTGCCCTGCTGCTGCAGTCAGGCCGCACTCGGGACAGTTGCATTTCTATGTGGACCGAGCCGCGTCACCGGCCTGAGAGCCACATCAACTCATAGCTTATCCGAACGCAAGCAGGTATGCCGCAGTCCGTGGCTAACTATCACGGAGCGGCACATCAACGCTAGACTAACACACAAGCCAGGAGAGAGGAGTTAGGCATGCCAGCCAAGGAGCCCATCAAAATCGGTGTCATCGGTCTTGGCCGTGCTGGTTACGGTATTCACATCAAGCGTGTTCGTGATGATGACCGGTTTCAGATTACCGCGGTCACCGACCCGATACCCGAACGCATGCAGGAAGTACACGATGAGTTCGGCAGCGCTATCTACCCCAACCACAAGACGCTGGCCCGGGAATCCGATGCTGAAGTGATAGTTGTCGCCACGTTCTCTGACAGTCATGTGTCCGTGTCGAAGGACGTACTGAAGGCAGGCAGACACTGTATCTGCGAAAAACCTATATCCGACAGCTACCAGGCCGCACGTGGTCTGATCGAGACTGCCAAAAAACAACGCAAGAAACTGTTTGTACACCAGAACTACCGGTTCCATCTGGAAGCGCGACACTTGCTGGATGTAATCAAAAGCAAGCGGATCGGGGATGTGTTCGAGATCCGGATGCGTTCGCTGAACTTTTCACGCCGCAATGACTGGCAGACTATGAGCGAACGCGATGGCGGAGTTCTGAACAACACGTGCCCGCACTTCATCGATCTTGGCCTGCAGTTCCTCGGATCGCCGGTCAAGGATATATTCTGTGACCTCAAACAGATCGCCTCAGCCGGGGATGTGGAAGACCATGTGAAGATGTTGCTGAAAGCCGAAAATGGGCGAGTGTACGACATGGAGGTGTCCAGCGCCTGCGCTTTTGCCGAGCCAAAGTGGACAGTACTCGGTTCCCGGGGCACGCTGATATCCGATGGCAAGACCAGCACAATTCGCTGGTTCGACCCCAAGAAGCTGAAAAAGCTGCCGGTAATCGAAGCGCCTTCGCCAGATCGCGCCTATGGTAACGACGACGTGATTGAGTGGCAAACTGAAGAGGTCCCCTCTGTAGGCCCATCAATCGGCGACTTTTACGACAACGTTTGGGCCGTCCTGCGAGAGCGCAAAGCTATGGTGGTCAAACCCGAAGAAGCTCTTGAAGTGGTACGTGTAACGCAGGCCTGCAAACGTGTCAGTGGCTTTTATGACTAGCGCTTGACGCATCACCAGGAGCCGCCTACAATCCACATATACGATAAAGCCCATGGCCGTAGACGGCACTGGGCTAATTTGTAGCATCACCAACCGCTCATCGGAGGGTTCGAAATGGCACAGTTCACCAGAATGGAAACACTCAACACTATCTATCGGGACGGTCTGGTACCCGTCTTCTACCATGCTGATGTTGAGGTAGCCAAGAAAGTGGTAGACGCGGTGGCTGCAGGCGGCTCCCGCGTGCTTGAGTTTACCAACCGTGGCGATTTCGCCTACGAGGTATTCGCCCAGGTCGTGAAGTATTGCCGTGAAGCACACCCGCAAATGGTCGTAGGTATCGGCTCGGTGTGCGACGCCCCCACCGCCGCGCTCTATATCGCCAACGGCGCCAACTTCGTAGTCGGACCGGTGCTCAATCCTGAGGTCGCCAGAGTCTGCAATCGCCGCAAGATACCGTACTCACCGGGTTGCGGCAGCGCCAGCGAGGTGCAGGAGGCAGAAGAGCTCGGCTGCGAAATCATCAAGATCTTCCCCGGTGGAGAGGTAGGCGGCCCCGCCTTCGTCAAGGCTCTCAAGGGACCATGCCCCTGGAGCTCCATCATGCCTACTGGCGGAGTAGACGCTACGGAGGAGAGCATAACCGCCTGGATCAAAGCCGGCTGTACAGCACTGGGCATCGGCAGCAACCTGATCACAAAGGACGCAGTGGCCTCCGGCGACTTCGCATCCATCACCGACAAAGTCGCCAAATGCCTATGGTGGGTCAAGCAGGCCCGTGGCGAATCAGTGTTCATCGGCGTCGAGCATCCCGGCATCTTCCCAACCGAGCCCGGCGGCGGTGAAGAGATCGCCAGATGGTATGGCAAGGCATTCGACTTTGACGTAGTTGTGGGCAACAGTTCGGTATTCGTCTCTGGCGAGGGCAAGGGGCGACTGGAGGTCATGAAGGATCCGGCGCCAGAGAAAGCCCATGTCTGCATACTGGTACATGACATGGATGAGGCCATGGCACAACTGCAGGCCAGAGGCTTCGAACTCGAAGCAGTCAACGCAAAGCCGGGCCTGAAGGCTGTGTTCCTGAAGGACAGCGACCCCGGCGGCTATCGAGTACACCTGCTGTGGAGCCCCTCGATAACCTGACACTAACCGCTTCTGGACAAATCAACGGCCACACCCCGAAAAGTGGGTGTGGCCGTTCTGATTTTCTCACAAGATGCCGCCAAACCAGAGCACACCCCGATATCCGCACAGTAGTTCACTGACCACCGCGTGCAATGGATTTATGCGTCACACACTACGAACGCTCACGCAGCCAGCAGGGTGTGTCTCCCTCCTGTATTCCGAGGAAGCGCTGAGGCCAAACTGCCCTCGAAAATGCCAGTCGTTTTGAGCTGCCGTTCTTCAGGGGGTACGTCGCACTGCTCCGGAAGCTTCGGCACTACGCCAGTATCCTTCACTGCCGGAGCGCGCGTGACCATCAACGAAACCGATGTTCTGTTGGCCGTTATGGTCATACCGGCAGCCGTGAACAGGCGGGCTTACCTGATACGGTGCCCAACCGGCCCAGCTATACCAGCCATACCAGCGCTCATGTGTCGGATGGTAGTAGGCGTATTCGCCCAATAGCACTGTTGCTGCTGGAAAGCGTATCTCGGATTCGCAACGTCCTTCCACCGACCCGTTCATGGCGTAATCAGCATACGCCCCGCAGTACCAGTTAGTAGGTGTACCCCACTTGTGGGACGGACAGCGCCACAATTCCTTACCTGAGGCACTGGTCCCCAATCCGGTCCCAACATACGTGTCGGTGACACGCGGCCAGAAAAACTTACCATCACATGACGCTGCCCCAACAATCTGATAGTATCTGTATGGCAGCCGCGAGTCATAGTCGGACACATACATCAGAAGCCCCAGCGTAAGCTGTTTGATGTTGTTCAGACAGGTATTCTGTCTGGCCTTCTCGCGTGCTTTTGCAAACACGGGAAAGAGAATTGCTGCTAAAATCGCAATAATCGCGATCACCACCAGCAATTCTATCAGGGTAAATCCACACTTCTTTCTCATCATAGCCACCTCCGGAAGTGTTGCGAATCTACCTCAAGCTTCTATCATGGTCGCGTTGAGCATCACGCGCTAAATCCGACATAGGCTGTTTTCAAGGAGCTACTAATACTATTGTTTTATATCCGCATGATGAAATCCTGCCCATGATCAACAAATTGTATGGGCAATCCTGACAATAACCTTTCATGACCTGCTGTCTATTGCAGCCCTATGCGGGAGGTGTCACTACAACGAACCATATCTGCAGCCTGCTCCATGCTGACGGGTTCGGTGTCCATGAGTGTTAGTACCACTTCCTGGCCGGCGTCCAGGTCGGCAACATAGTCATCACCATCTCTCTCCATGTCACCTCCGCTGATGACACACTCTTCCCCATCGAAAGGGTCTCGCAGGGTCAGACGACGGCCCACTCCCGCTACAATCTGCACCCACACCGTTCGTCCGCGCTGGCGAATTGCTGATACCCAAAACGCCCCCTCGGCCACCAGGCCACGGAAGGCAACATCGCGCCAGTGATCGGGAACTGCAGGAAACACTCGCACGACATCGCGCCACCCCTGCAGCAGCATGTCACAGATGCCCTGGCTCAGTCCGCAATTCGTCTCCATCGTGAACGGCCCGTAGCCGTCTCCGTCAGCGCGAAATCCGGTCATGCCCGAGTTGCACATGTCGCGGTTGAAGTAGAGCCCGTTGGGTGCCAACCAGTGCTCGGCAAGCTGCAGCAGACAATCGTATGCCCAGCCCGCCTGTCCCAGTACCGCTGCAAAGCTGATGAGCTGGGCGTAGGTGTGCCCGGTCCAGCGGTACTGGCCAAGCGACAGGTACTGCTCCACACTGGCCTCGATGATCCTGCGCGCTTCTTGCCCATCCTCGATGGTTAAGTCCATAGCAGGATGGATGGCCATAAGCTGGCTGGGATGACGATGCGACTCGTCCAGCAGTTTTCCGGGCCACAGACAGAGTACCCTGCCGTCGCTGAGCGCATAGGGTACCAACCGGCGCCGGACTGTCAGTGCCATTTCGGTCAGTGTCTCGATGTCCAGAGCCTCTTCCATCTCTACAAGCCAGTCGCAACACTTGCGTATTAGCGCTATATCCACATTTGGGTCCGAGCACCACGCTTTGGGGCGGTTTTCGCCATACTCAGGACTGGTAGAGAGTGGGATATGCAGGTATCCATCATCTCCCTCCTCGAGATTGGCATGATAAAACCTGAACGCCTCAGCCACGATCGGGTACCCAACCTGTGCCAGCCAGTCTTCGTCCATGCTGTAGCGCCACCGCAACCATGCAAGAGAGGCAAGCCAGGCGGTGCTACTCCAGGCAAACTGCACCGTACCCCAGCCGTACACCATCGTATAGTACGGGAGAGTAGAGCACACCCAGAAAGCGCCCTCTGTGCCGAAGAAATTGCGCGTAAACGCCTGGGCAGCGGGCATGGCTTCGAGCATGTGGTCAAGCCAGCTATCCATCAGCTGCACGTGGCCACTGGGCCCTGCGGGCCAGAACGTCTCCTGTACGTTCATATCACCGTGATAATCCCCACGCCACGGCGGCTTGACCCCGTCCATAGCCCACACGCCCTGCAACCCCGGAGGCAGCCAGCCGGGCCGCGAACAGGATGCCAGCAAGTAGATGCCGTAGTACCACAGAAGCTCCATGCGCGCTTCAGGGAGATGCACCGCAGACACCGACCAGAAGCGCTCCCAGGACGCCACATGCTCTTCCAGCAGGCGTTCAAATCCTGCAGTGACCGCAGCGGCGTGCGTTTCAAGAGCCCGGGCACGAGCAGCCTCCGGGCTGTCTGCCACCTCGATGGCCATGAAAAAATCAGGCCCCACAGGGTTCCAGGCTACGGCATACGAGAGTCCCCCGGGGATCTGCTGGATCATCACCCGCACCTGATCATGGCTCTCCATCCGCGCTCTCGGATGGTTCAACTCGGACAAATCAGGACACACTTCTATCATCGAACGCAGCTTTAATTCCGCTTCTATCGGGGCATCGGACAGACGCACGCATAGCAGCTCGCGATCATGGTGCACGAAGGCACACAGGGAGTGCTCAGTTTCAGCCGTGTGAAGGGTGCCTTCTACCACTGCTCGGTCCAGACCGAGAGCGCAACAGTACTGCTGGGCTTGGCCGATATCCAGCTCCGCCCGTCCTATATATACCTTGGTAGGGCCTACCCGATCACGCGCACCATCGCGATTCTCGAAGGTCTCGGTGATTTCATCCCAGCGTCCCTCAGCCACCATACGGCGCAGGGCCACGTAATTGTAGTCGGGGTCATCAGCCCAGTTGTCGGCCACTCGCAGATCCCACAGGTTGGCATGGTCCAGAGTGAAAGCAAGAGGCGCACCATCGCCCCAAACCATAGCCCCGCACCGACCGTTACCGAGCGGCAATCCGTCTTCCCACTGCCGTGGTGCACGCCGGTGGACTATGGCGTGTGGCAAATCTCGATCGTGTGAGTGGTTGCCACCACCATGAAAAGACTTAGCATTTGCCATCAGCCCATCGCTCCCTCATGCCGGTATCCTTGTGGCCGCAGCAGAAATCCATGTGGGGCTCTGCAACTTGCTCACAGCAGGCAAGCTACAATCTGTCTGCAAATCCTCGCGAGATAGACATGCTCAGCTGTCTGCCGGCACAAGCGCCACACACAGTTGGTTTCGCCGGACAATAATTCCCTAGCGACCTACGGTGTACATCCACGTACTATGGTTGCTTGCAGGGAACCACAAATCCTCCCGTGCATCCACGCTGAGTGAATGGACCTGAAATATGGGCCCCGCAGATGTGAAAGCCGACTGCAATGCCTGAGAAAACTGTGCAGGTGTGGAGATTTCACAGCTGAGGGCACACATCCGCAGATCTGGTCTCAAATGGCTCGCTACTGGAGTGCATATCTACTGGCTTGACAGTCGTCTCCAACCACACACTCTCTCCTACCTACAGACGCCGTCGGACTCTGCATCTGTTCCACACGGCAGGTCTGGCCAGCGAAGATGACGAAACCAGATGTGGAAACCAAATGGATCTGCATGGAAAAGGCTCGTGTGCGGCGTGTCGGTCGCAGACACACCATGAAGGACATGACTCGTTGAGGATACTGATACTGGGGTTGCAGGGTGACGACCGGCTGTGCCGATGCATCTCTGCAGCGGGCATGGATGTCACTGCATTTCTCGCAAAGCGTGTGGATCTCGGGGATTTCGGCCATATCGTCGAAGCGGAGCCGGATTTCGACATGCCCTATCGCCTGCGATCCGGGCCCGTGTGGCCGCTCAGACCGTACCCCTACAGCCGCTGGACCTGCGGGCTGGCGCATACCATACAGCTGGCCAGGCCGCAGGTGGTGTTGTATACGGGCGAACCATCAGAGTTGGCAGGTGCTCAATCTCTGTTGATGGTACGGCGGTTGGTGCCCGACGCGCGGTTGGGGGTATATGTGTTTGAGAACATCGCGCGCGAGTGGCGTGGCAAACTCCGTTGGCTACGAGGGCGAGCGGAGCGGGCAGTGCTGGCGCAACTCGATTTCGCTGCATGTTCATCCCAGGGCGCTGTGGGGCGTCTCGTAAGCCTGGGCCTCCCTCAGCAGCGCTGCCGAGTTGTCTACCCCGAAGTTGATGCTCAACTGTTCCAGCCGGCCGACGCGACGGCAACCAGGCAGGCCCTGGGACTGGATGATGCAGTAGTGATAGGATACGTCGGTCGGATAGTCTGGGAGAAAGGATTGGACGTGCTGGCAGAAGCCTTCGCAGGTCTGTCCCAACAGTACCGTCTCCTACTCGTGGGAAGCGGCGACTACCTGCCAAAACTGCAAGCACAGATGCAGTCGCTGGGCATCGCAGAACGTGTGCGGCATGTCCCCAGTGTACCACTCGAACAGGTGCCGAGGCACATGTCCGCGATGGACATGATGGTGCTGCCATCACGCAGTATACCTACCTGGCAGGAACAGTACGGCCGGGTGCTGGTGCAGGCGATGCTGTGCCAGATACCGGTGATCGGCTCCGACTGTGGGGCCATACCGGAGGTCATCGGCGAAGCGGGACTAGTCTTCCCTGAGGGCAGCTCTGACGCGCTCTGCGATGCTATGCGCTGGCTGGGTGAAGAGGCACACCTGCGCCAGAGTATAGGGCACAAGGGTTATGATCGAGCTATCCAGACGTTTGTGAACACCTATCGGAATAGCATGGTACCATGGCTGAAGGAAGCTGCTGATATGCCCTTGCGCAATCCATCGAGCGGGCGCCGAGAAATGTCAGAGCCATGAAGATCGGAATTGACGCGCGCGTTTTGCTGGGGCGCAAGACCGGTGACCGCACCTACACCTGGAACCTGGTGCGTGCCCTCGCACGCGCTGGCAGTGGCCACGAATTCGTGCTGTATTTCGATGGTGAACCAGACCAGCATATACGAGTGGCGCTGCGTGGTATCCTCTTGCGAGTTGCCGACCGACCGCGCGGCTACATGTGGACAGTACGCGCTCTGCCCAGGCTGGCCCATGAAGATCAACTGGACCTGCTGCATGTACAGTACCTGACGCCGTTCGCCGCACCCTGCCCGGTGGTATCCACGGTACAAGACATCACCTTCCGCCTGTTTCCGCAGTGGTTCACCTGGAGGGACCGCACTGTCATGGGCCTGTTCATGCCCGGTGCTTTGCGGCGCACAAAAGCAGTCATCGTCCCCTCGCAGGCTACCGCCGATGCCATCGTGAGTGAGTACCGCTACCCGCGTGAACGTCTTTTCGTGACGCCCTATGCGCCTGGCGAAGAGTTCCGGAGCCTGCCGACGGAATCAGCCATCAAGCAAACCCGACACGACCTACGCCTGCCTGACCGGTATATGCTCTATGTAGGCAATCTGCAGCCGCGAAAGAACGCTGTACGCCTCATACGGGCATTCGCCAAAGCCCGTGAGATAGGCGGCTTCCCCGAACGCCTGGTGTTGGCCGGTCAGTTCGCGTGGAAATGCACCCGGGAGCAGGCTCTGCTAGAGGAATCTCAAGCTGCCGGTCACACTCTGCACCTGGGCTACGTAGAAGATGCCGCCTTGCCGGCTCTATACGCTGGCGCCACTGCCTTCCTGTTCCCCACTCTCTATGAGGGCTTCGGTCTCCCGGTGCTGGAAGCGATGGCGATGGGCACTCCGGTACTGACGTCGGACATCTCGGCACTGCCCGAAGTAGCCGGTGACGCCGCCTTGCTCGTAGCCCCCACAGACGAGGCGGCTATCGCAGACGGTATATCGCGACTGGCATCTGACCGACAACTGCGGCAACACCTGAGCAGTGCAGGACGCCGCCGCACTGCTCGGTTCTCATGGGAACAGGCGGCACATCAGACCCTGCAGGCATACGAGATAGCTGCAAAAGCGCCACACTGAACTGAGCTCGGGGCCCGATCAGTATTTCACATGCACACATAAGCACACAGTACATATAGCCTCGTGTCGGCAGGGACTTGTCTGTCTGCTGAGCTGGGCTTCATGAACGGTAAGACACGGTGATACGCGTATGGACAACGCAAATAATTTGAACTTGCCAAAACCAGTATCGGAATCACAACCCGAAGCGCCCTCTGTGGCAACTGGATTCCCAGAGGAGGCCATCCCTTCCGAATTCGGGGAGGAGGAGTCTGAGACATCCGAAGACAGTGGGGGGCGGCCTCAAGGGCTTCCTGCACCGGAGCAGCAGCCTCCATCTGAGCCGGCGCCATCCGTCACACCGGTTGTGCCGTCAGAACCGGCACCACCGGCCGCGCCACCACCAGCTGCTACCCCTCCGACCAAATCCGGTGTCTCCTGGGGCTGGCTTATCGCGTGTGGCATAGGCTGCGTTGCACTCGCGATCGCACTTGCGATCATACTGGGAGGCGCCACATATTTCGTGCTGAAAGCGCGAGATGAGGTAGAGCAGACGACGACTACCACCATCGAAAACATCAGCACTCCGGCCGAAGAAGAATCCAGCTCCTCGGAGCTGGAAAGCGCTGCCACCGCCCCAGCCGAACAACCGGGGGAAGATGCAGCCAAGAAAGCGGCACTGGCAGACGAGCCCGATTGGGTAGCCAGAGTACAGAGCCACTCATCTGACTGGACGGAGGCCGTGGTCTGGACCGGACCTCCGGAATCTGAGTTCGTCTGGGCGTACACTCTCCGATGGGACGACACGAGTGGTCAGTACGAGGTGCTCAGCATGGATACAGTGGGGCCATAGTCAGCGCAGTCACTGGCGTGTACAGCGTAGCTTCCGATACAGGCCGACTACCTATGCTTTCGGCGATATGCTGTTCGCCCGTTCGAGCCTGGCCTGGCAGGAGCAGCAGCACACAGGCCACCACCCCATGAGGACACCGCTGAGCACCTGAACACAAACGCCACCGTACCTGCGATAGAAACAGATTACTGGGCGAGGGCTGTGGTCTGGACCCGACCACCGGAATCGGAGTTCGTCTGGGCGCGCACCACCCTCCGATAGGACGACAGGAACGGTCAGTACGAGGTGCTCAGCATGGATGCAGTGGGCCCATAGCCAGCGCAGTCACTGGCGTGTGGACAGCGTAACTTCCGATACAGGCCGACTACCCTATGCTTTCAACGCTCTTCTGTTCGCCTGCACGAGCCTGGCCTGGCAGGAGCAACAGCACGCAGGCCGCTACCACCATGAGGACACCGCTGAGCACAAACGGACCACCATACCAGTGCTCAAACACTGCTCCGGCAATCAGGGGGCCGAAAACCCATCCCAGAGAGCTGAGCGCGAACACCTGCGTGACATCACGGCCGCGCGTTTCCTCTCGCGAATACCGCTGTATCAGCGCACTCTGGGCCGGCATCCAGACCCCGGCACCGAGCAAGTCATGAGTCAGCCACACTGCCGCGGCTATCAGGAAGTTGCTGATAAGCCCGGAGGCGATGAGGATCACGCCTTCCAGCGCCAGGAACGCCATGAAAATCTCTCTGAGACGACCACGCGCAGACCAGCGAAGCAGCAGCAGGGGCACCGCGATCGTGAAGCGGTGCAGCATCAGGATGACGCCGATCTCAGGGCGCGAAGCCCCGAACTGGCGCTCCCAGAAAAGCTGCATGACAAAACAGTGGCTGGTAGACAGGCCCACAGTGAAGATGAAGCCGGTGAGGGCCAGCACCAACAGTGGACGCGGCAAGCCAATCGGCAACACTGATCGAAGCCCCGAGGACTGTGCAGCCTGCGCATTATTTGCCTGATTGCCGGTACGGTATCTGGCGCCAAATGCCAGCATCGCAGCCAAAAATGCGCCACTTGCCAGGTAGAACGCGCCGCTGTACAGATTTTTTCCTACGACCACACCGGCGATCACAGTAGCCAGTGCCGCGGCCAGTGCCTGGGCCCCCTGGATCTTGCCAACTCTACCTATGTATTTGTCTCGGTCATCATCGTGCAGGCAAAGCTGGTACATGCTATCGAAAATCATAGCGCCAGCATCGTATGCACTCTTGAACAGCGTCTGTAGCCACAACACCACAGTGCTCGGAGTAACCGCAGCCGCAACTGTAGCCAGGCCAAGCGAAAAGCTATACAGTGCTTTGCGCCCGAAACGGTCAGACAGGTTGCCTGCATACATACGCAGCAGATATATGCCTATCGCTCCTATGGCATATATCAGCCCCATCCGCGGCACAGAGATGCCCACACTGTCGAGATAATACGGCAGGGTGAATTCGTAGGTGCCGATGCCGAGCCCAAACAGTATGGACCCCGCTAGCAACGCAACATAATTGC
This sequence comes from candidate division WS1 bacterium, assembly GCA_012518355.1. Taxonomy (GTDB): domain Bacteria; phylum Armatimonadota; class Zipacnadia; order Zipacnadales; family UBA11051; genus UBA11051. The sequence goes on from JAAYSP010000142.1 coordinate 14,394, forward strand.
GGCTCACGCCTCCACGCCACTCAGCATCTCAGCTTCTGCTTCCGTCTCTACCGGGGCGTCAAACGCGGCATTTACCTGCTCTGCTGCGGGAGGTTTGGTAAGCAGCGTGACGATGGGCATGACAATCATCGGCACAAGCATGGCGATCGCTCCGGCCACAGGCACTCCTGGCGCCTTCCACAACAGAAACAATCCCACCGATAGCACCACACCGCTTAGCATTCCGGCTGCAGCACCCTGCAGATTGGCTCTTCGCCAGAACAGACCATACACATATGGAGCCATGAAAGTGCCCGCAAGCGCGCCCCAGGATATGGCCATCAAGTTGACTATGAACGTCACCTTGGCTCCGGCAATCAGCACCGAGACGGCGATGAAGACACCGCAGAGTGCGCGCAGGACCAGTACACCTTTGGGGTCAGCGCCATCGCCTTTAGTGCGGAAGCCAAACATATCCACCGACAGTGCGGCACTGGCAACCAGCACAAGTGATGCCAGTGTGCTCATGGAGGCAGCCAGCACAACTAGCAGGATGAGCACAGAAAACCATGGTGGTGTATTGGCATACAGCATCTGCGGAATGATCAGATCAGGATCCTTTGGCACGGTATCAGGTGTGAAGTACAGATGAGACAGTGAGCCGGTAAAATACGCACTACCTGCAATCACGACTGCAAATAGTGTCGAGATGATCATAGCTGGCCGTATGTCAACTACTCGTTTGATCGAGTAGAATTTCTGTACCATCTGCGGCAGGCCGAAGACGCCCAGGCTAGTGATGATCGCCAGCGAGGTCAACACCATCCATCCCGGGAAGTGCCCTGAGGCCAGCGCCGCACCGGGGCTTTGCACGCCATCAGCAGGCCATGGAGCCGCCAGAGCAGGCGCATCCAGTGCTGCAGCCTGCGTGAATGCAGATGCCAACCCTCCGAGTGGCAGCACTAGAAGCACTACCATGATCACCACTCCCAGGATCTGCACCAATCCCTGGAAAAAGTCGGTGAGCGTAACAGCGAGGTAGCCACCGATTAGCAGGTAGGCTCCGGTGATAACAGCCATGAACAGTTGCGCATACAGGTAATCTATACCGAGGTTGACCTCAAACAAATGGCCAAGGCCCTTGTAGACCGAAGCCGAGTACGGTGTCAGGAAGATAAAGACAATCGCAGCCGAGATCGGCCTGAGCCATGGGCAGTTGTAGCGCGCTGCTAGGAACTCAGGCATGGTGATCGCGTCCAGCCGGGTGCTCATCTCCCGTGTCCGTTTTGCCAGCAGCATCCACGCCAGTAGCGAACCGACTATCACGTTGCCGGCAGCAATCCACAGGGTGTGCACCCCAAAGCCCCAACCCAAATTTCCTGCATAGCCGACGAACAGCACCGCTGAAAAGTAGGTGGTGCCATATGCAAAGGCTGACACCCAGGGGCCGACCTTCCGGCCGGCGATAAAAAAGTCGCCGACATTGGCAATTCGGCGGGCAGACCATACTGCGATGACGATCAACACGAGTACATACAGAGTGACCACGAGAATCTTGCCGATCACTTCTTCATCTCCTCACTGTGCGGCCCACGAGAACCTCTACCATATCACCACTGTCGGGCCGTGCAACCGCCTGCAAATCGCAGCGTCCGCATCATAGTTCACAAAAAACGCGACGGCACAGGACCGGTCCGTCGCGTTGTACGCGCTGTCTTGTAGCAGGTTAGAAGCTTTGTTGTCAAGCTACTTTCGTCAGGGCTATGAGACAAGAGCATCTGCACGCTCAAGGTGGCCACTGGCAATATCACAAGCCTAACGCTGCCTCTGATCAGGGAACAGCATCCGGTGCTGAATATTCGCGCGCCCTCATGGCAGCAGCGCGCCACGCATCTGCCGGCTGGCCCAGTTGCAGGCGTAACAGCTCAGCAAGCAACACGATATCACCGGCAACTCTCCAGTCCTATCGTCTGCTAAGACCCCACCTGCACCTCGTGCTGCGGTGCCAGAGTTATCTCATGGGCGGCGCCACGGGATAGTCCGAGTTGTGCCCAGTGCAGTGATGGTCACATCATCGGTCGCAGTGACCAACACCTGGTCGCCCTCGCTTATGACCGCTGTAGCCCAGTTGCGGATGACGAATTGATCGCCTTCCTGCAGATCGTAGTAGTAGAACTGATCCCCTTCAGAGAAGCCCGCTGTAGACTCCACCTCAAACAACATCGGCTGAGTGAAGCGGGTGTTCACTATGCGCGTCGAGGTCAGGCCATCATCAGAGCTCAGTAGTTTCCCTTCGAAAAAGCTAGTGCCCCTGCGGCCTAAACTGTTGGCGTATTCGTGTTGCGTGAGGCTTGTCAATTCATGAGCATTTATCGGGTCTCGATCTACAGTGCCCTGGCCAAGAACCAATCGCTGAGTACCCAGATGGATAACTGACAGGTCTCCCTCACGAGTGATGTCATGGATCGTGTATGCGGTGTTGCGGCTGTAAGCCGGATTGCTGAACATGACCGTCTGGTACTGCAGGCGCCCATCAGTGGGCAAATCCGCATCTACGTAGACCAGGTTTTGCTCATAGTCCAGCCGGACTATGCTCCCAGAATGCTCGGCGTGCGCGAGCTGCATCTCGAAGCCCGGAGCGCCGACAGACTTGCCGACAACTCGAGCAGCAGTGACCGCACCGCCGGAACTGCGCACATGGCCAAAACTACCCTGTACGGTCAGATCATCGATGGTCGCTGTGGCATCGCCAGATGAGGGGGCGTACACGAATTGGTCGGTCACACCGCTGGTATGCTCGACAGCCAGAGCAGTCACGCCATCAGATGACGGCAAACGGACTGCCTTTTCGATGAACGCCGCAGCCTTCAATTGAGCCTCGTCCGGTGGCTCGGTGGTCAGATTGAGAGCCCTAACGGAAATCCACGGCTGGCCGCCATCATGCTCTACAGTCTTGATGCTGAGGCGGTGCTCACCTGCATGCAGTGTCAGCGGCCCCAGCACTTGCGGAGGCCCCGGCTGCACATCTGCGCTGTTGGCGACAAAGAGCTCTCCCACTGGCTCGCCGTCAATCAGGAACTGTACCGCGCCGTAGTTGGGTGACATGTAGGGGTTGATGAGAAGATAGTATTGGTCGTCCGTCTCCACTTGCAGATCAAAATGTATTTGTCCACCGGCCTCACGCGCCTGAAACAGCACCAATCTCAGATCTCCGAGGTACTTCATGGTCCCGTCATCGGTGCTTGCCATGGCCATCAACTCGACGCCCTGGATGCCTCCGGGGTCAGCAGCCACCAGACCGTAGGGTTCACGCACGGACACAAAAGTGCTCGACAGTGGCCCATCGTCGGAGCTGCGTCGGGCAATGACATGCCGTGCCCTGGGGTTTCGGGGGTAAATGCCAGGTGCCCAGGTGCTGATAACTTCGGTGCCTTCCTCCGGCAACACGGTCATGCGCATATGGCTTTCCCCATCAGGCAGTGTCCAGGTAGCTGACCATGGGCCTGCAGCAGTCCCGCGCTGTGGATGCATCATAAAACCCAGGCCGTTTACAGGTGGCGGCACCCAGTAGGGACGCTGAGTGGGGCTGACATCACCATCGTTCTGCTGAAGTTCACCCCAGATGACATCTGGACCGGCAAGCGAGCCGGGCTGGGCAGCTCCCAGAGTTACGCCTTCAAATGCGACCTGGTCTGACGGTGCGTGGGCAATGTAGTCGTGCTGAGTGCCACCGTCAACGGAGAAGATATCCAGCAGATAGCTATCAGGGCCTTCGCCGACCAGCGCCAGAAAGCGACGGTAAGTGTCTACCCCAACGGAGCGGTAGACCCCGTCGGCGTCTGCATCCACCACCTGCATGCCGGGCATAGCCGCAAGCATGTGCAGACTGCCGCCGGTGTAATCGTCCTCTCCAGCAAGTTGACGCGTCTCATCTACAAGCACCAATTGGTGCGAGGCGGTCTGCTTGCCCCAACCGACCTGAGTGTGCGTTGAGCCGAGACCGTAGCCCAAATCATAAGTCAGCTCATAGCCCAGGCCGAAGTAGTTGATGTTCAGATCATCGTAGTGGCCGTGATTGAGTACCGGCCCGTAGCGTAGCAGACAGGCCTGCGCCTGGAGAGAGTGAGGAGTGCGCAAAATGGCCATCCCCTTCTGCCCCATCAGAGTCGTCTCACGAACCATCCGCAGCAGGTGTTCAGGTACCGCTTCCACAGCAGCAGGCACGTCTTTGCCGTGGAACAGGAGCCATCGAGCATCGCTGGACCCGCCTCGCACATTCTCCGTTTGACCATCGGCCAACCAATTGATCAGAGTGCCAAAGTCTTGACGCACCTGAGGGTCACTGGTGCGATTGTAGATGCGTTCGGCAAAGCTGTAGTCCATGGCGTCAAACGGCTTGTCATCCGGAAATGTGCGAGCTGTGTCAGGGCCACTGTCTCCATACCGCGGCCATTTGCCCACGCAATCCATCGCCAGGCGTGGCAGCACATAGAAGGAGCGAAAAGTCGGGTCATCGTACAGATTGAGCCCCTCTGGATAACGCTCGCTGCGGTAGTTGACCAGCGGTTCGGCGAAGGTAAAATAGAGGCTGCGCGCATGCATGGCGTAGCCCAATGAACTCTCGTAGTATCTGCCATCGCGGTCCGCGTTGTTTTGCACAAGCGCGTATATGCCGTAGGGGCCGTTGACCGCCCAATCTACGTAGCCATCTATGCCCAGCAGGCAACCGACAGACAGCGCTCCTCTGATGTAGTCGGCCTCACCGTTATTCAGGCCGCCAGCCAGAGATTGCTCATAGCAGTACCATGCCCCGTTTTTGAGCATGTTCGTCTCGATATTTTCACGACGCGTCAGACCTTCCACATATGAAGGCTGGTCCAGCGCCGAACTGTGGTAAATCTGGTCATAGTAGTCTACCAGGGTCACCAGAACACGAGCCACCTGATACCAGGGCCGACTCAGCCTGCCACTGGGAGGGGTCGAAGGATAATCCCATGATCCCGCGTCACACGACGGATAGATCTCTGCCAGTGTATCGAGCAGGATTGCACATGTCTCAGCGTACTTCTCCTCACCAGTTATCGTATAGGCAAACGATAGCCAGTTTGCCCACTTCTGGTAGGTCTCCACTACCCAGGAGTTGTAGGAGCCGATGAAGTAGTGTATCCGACCGTCGGGGGCCTCGTAGCCGGTACCATCATCCGGATGAGCCTCGTCGGGCAGGACATGACCACCTGCACAACGAACCGTTCCGGGCCTGTCGAAGCTACAGTTGGCGCCGCCCCATGTCCCCCATCCTGCACCACAGATCGGACAGCCGGTGAAGCCGTAGGCAAATGCAGCTCCCTTATCTGGACAGTTCTCCCGGATCCACTCCGGAGTGGTGTCCACTACAGTGTCCGCATTTGCGATGATGCCATTTGCCAGCGAACGTGCCCAATCGGACTGCTCGATCTTTTCACGCGCACGCTGGACATCCTCGGGCGTCATGTACACGGTCGGGTGGGCTGGACGGCCAGTCTCAGTCAGATCCACTTGTAGCCACCTCTGTCTGGGAGATAGTCGGACGGTGACTTTCTTATCAGGGTCTTCGAAAACCAGCAGTTCGCGGACAGTGTAGTAGGTCTTTTGCCCATGATCTTCAAGGATATCAAGCCTCAGCCACTCTACTTCTCTGGCTGGGAAACGGATTATGAACGGTCCCGAGTGGTCGGCGAGCTCTTCCTGCACAGTGCTCCCATCTGAAAACGAAAGCTGGAGCAGCCTGGAGTTGGCATATAAGCCAGGATTGTCTCCTTGCATGAATACGACCGTGTCTATAGTGTGTGTCGTATCGAATACAAGCCTGACCCATTGTGGTAGTGGTACGCCTGCCCCACTGGCCCACCAGGTGTCCAGTTGCTCGTCATTTACTGCTTCGAGCGAGTACTTTTGCCCGGGGCGTCCTGCTGCTGAAGAAACCTCGACAGTCGCCTGTGCAGCTAGATTTGTCCCTGGCTGGTAGACTACCTGGTTACTTGCAGGCTGAGCCAAACAAGCGCTCGAAGCCGTCGTCATGAGGATCAGCGTGGCTAACAGAAAGCAAATATCACGCATGATACGCCTCCCTTACTATTCCTCTGCACAGTGGAACGCAGCAGCTTTCAGAATACCATTCTGGAATGCAAACGGAACAGAACACAGACTGGACGTCCGGTTGAAGGATTATATCATATTCCCTAAGACAAGTCGTTGACCTTTCTACAGTCTACCTCGACGGGCTTTGCCCCCTCTGCCATCTGTGCGGGAGGCGAACGTGCGGTATCGATCGGTACTGACTACCGGCCTGCGTGCCGCCTGTACCGGACAGACCGCTTCCCGGGCATGTCGAACGCCACTGCTGCCGGGCAAGACGGGGCGATAGGCACCCTGTCGCCCCACGTTCGGCAATCATACAGCATCATACAGCACATATGTTGTATGTATCCTGTGGGATGACGATTTACGGCGTAGCCCCACTGCAAGCCAAAATCCTATAGGTATTCATGAAAAAACGTCGGAGGACATGGGACCACCAACGGAGAACTATTCTCCAGGAGTTCCGACATCAGTCATAGCGCGCTCTAAGGGAGCTGATAGGATGCTCAGAGCGGCGATAAGCCTGTTGGCTGCGATAATGCTGATAGCGACATGCCATGCGGTTGAGCTGCAGGAGAGTGTCTCAGTGTCGGCCATGCATGTTACTCTCATACCCGGATCCAGCAGAGTGCTGGTCCAGGAAGCGCGCCAGATCGATTATGCGGCTTCCGAGCAATCGGTGGCGTTTGCGTATGGACAGGCCCGTATCGCCGTCGACTCCGTTCGCATCAGCCCTCCGAACGGGGTCACGGTAGAGGCTACTCATCGGCCCGCGGGGCGTGATGACTGTGTGATCTGGGACCTGGCAGGGCGGCCTGTTTCGCCCTCACCCACCCGGATAAGTTACGAACTCGAAGGTCTCGACTGGAAGCTTCTGTACCGGTTGGACTTCAACCCCGCAAGTACAACTGGACACAGCGGGACGGCCACGGTATCGGCCGCTATCGAAGTATGTAACCAGAGCGGCCTGGACTTACGCGCTACCTCTCTGAGCCTGGCTCTGAATGGTGCGCCAGATGAGGGATGTTCTCTGCGAGTGGCTGGAGGACTGCGAGATCTGCCGACAGGATGGACCAAGCAGTGGCCTGTAGTGACCACAGACGGGGCTTCGTCTATCGCCACTGACCTCGCTGCGCACGTGCAGTACGTGTATGCCCCCCAGTCTTACAGCTCAAAAGTGCAGAGACTTCTAGTTTTGTCAGAGTCTGAGCAGGCCCCACTTCCTGTGCCGCTCCTGTCACTCCCCGAGGGGCCGGTGGACATCTATCTGCATGTCACCGATCAACCCGGATCCGTGCCCGACGCGATAGCTATCTGGCGGACAACAGCAGCACGGTCAGGCGTTCCCGGAGGCAGCCAGGACAGCCTGACGTTTGAGCTGGGGCCCGAGCCTGCTATCGCTGTCGAAGACACGACTGTGGCCCTGCGCAAAGAGAACGTGACCTTCGACGCTCGAGGGCAGGTGGCAGGCATGGATGTGGTAGAGCAGCACCAGATGACAGTGACCAACCGCGCCGACCATGACGCGGAACTGGCACTGTATCAGGAAGTTCTGAGCAAATGGAAGCTGGACTTGACCTCTCCCACCCCTGATGGCGAGAACGCAGAAACAGACCAGCGTGACCGGTCACAGATACGCCTGTGGTCAGGGACACTCTTGCGTGGTGAAACCGTGACGATTGAATTCACGCTCACCAGGCCACTCGGTGTAGGCCAGTAAATCGCGCCACCTGCGCTACACCTGTTGCGTTTGGGACGGAAAGTGTGTTGCTCCGAGGGCAATGGACTCCATGGAATGGAACCGCAGCCTCTCGTAGCACCCCATCTGTATACCATCCTCGCCTGCGCACTGCTACTATCCGCGTACCGCTATCATATACGTACTGCTATCATCCACGTACTACTCTTATTCGCGCATTGTTCTTATCTGCGCACTGCTCTCATCGGCGTATCGCTGCCATCTGTGCACTGCTCTCATCTATGCACCCTATCGGTGTGTACCCTCCATCTGACCGCATACAGTCGAGCGGTTTGACCGTCCGACCGTCACGCTGTGATGCTGCGCCCCAGGGAACCTCCGCAGTAGTCACCACCCTGAAGTTGACAACATACTGGGGCTGTGATAATCTCCCGATACTCCTATAAGAGCGTCAAGGGAGTCTCTGTTGCCAGAGCCCTACTCATTTTAGCAGGAGAAGAGATAGCATGATTGCCCCTCATGGCGGAAGACTAACCAATCGAATACTCACTGGTGCGGAGCTGGACGAGGCCACGTCACGTGCGGGTAGCCTGCCGAAGCTGACGATATCTGACGTCCTGGCCGGCGACATACAGAACATCGCCCGTGGAGTGTTCAGCCCGCTCAACGGTTTCATCGGCAAAGACGATTTTGAGAGTATCATAGCCAATGACCGGATGGTGGACGGCACCGTATGGACCATACCCATCATCCTGGATGTCCCCGAAAAAGACAGTGTGCAGCCCGGTCAGGAAGTGGCTTTGTACCGGTCAGGCGAAGAAGAAGCCATGGCGCTGCTGACAGTGTCCGAAGTCTATGACTGGGACAAACAGGCTGCTACTGCCGCGTTTTTTGGCACCAACGATCTGAATCACCCGGGTGTTGCAGGCATGTACGCAAGAGGCGACTGGCTCGTCGGTGGAGAGATCTCGCTAATCGACAACGATCGCGGACCATTTGCTGACGTGAACCTGTTTCCGGCGGAAACCAGAGAGGTTTTCGAGAAAAACGGCTGGAAAACAGTCATAGCTTTCCAAACCCGCAACGTCCCTCACATCGGCCATGAGTTTCTGCAAAAGTCTGTCCTGGGCTTCACTGACGGCCTGTTCATCCAGCCGATCATAGGCAAAAAGAAGTCGGGCGATTTCCGCGATGAAGTCATCATCAGCTCATACCTGACGCTGCTGGACAACTACTATGCCAAAGACCGTGTCTTCCTGAATATCCTGCCAACTGAGATGCGATACGGAGGCCCCAAAGAGGCCATCCTGCACGCCATCATGCGCAAAAACTACGGCTGCACAGGCATCATCATCGGGCGCGACCACGCTGGCGTCAGCGACCCCAACGGCAAACCATACTACGGCGAAGAAGCTGCCATCGAGATTTTCCGCGACTTTCCTGACCTCGAGATCGAACCGTTCAGCATTGCAGGCGACTTCGGCTACTGCCTCAAGTGCAACGCGGTCTCCAGCGATCGCATGTGCCCGCACGGAGCTGACTTTGTGTCGTTCTCCGGCACTGAAATTCGCAGCCTGATTCAGAGCCGCTCGAAAGTACCCGAGCAGGTCATGCGCCCCGAAGTACTCGAGCGCATCCTCCAGTTTGACGATATCTTCGTCGACTAACGTTGG
>JAAYSP010000151.1 GCA_012518355.1 candidate division WS1 bacterium
CACTGTTGGTAGACTCATACTGGAGTAGGCAGTAGCTTGCTGCTGTCAATAGAGGTTGCTCACTGCTGGACCGTGCGGCCACATGGACACCCCCCATGAGTTGCCTGACCGCTCCACAGTAAAGCGGCCAACATTCACCAAATGACGGAGGGTTCTTGTATGGCGACCGGCAGGATCAAATGGTTCAACGACGCAAAAGGCTTCGGATTCATCGAGCGAGACGACGGAGAAGACGTATTCGTCCACTACTCAGCGATTGCCGGAGAGGGTTACCGATCGTTGCAGGAAGGCGAAGAGGTAGAGTTCGACATAGAGCAGGACAGCAAGGGCCCACGCGCCGCTAACGTGGTGGTGACCAGGCAGGCTGCTTCCAAGGATGAGCCTGAGATGTGGTGAAGCATCACACCAAAGCTAACCTGTGACGAGCTCAATCTCCCGGCCCTGGGCCGGGTTTTTCTTTTGCCCCCATCCGCCTGTCCCAACAGCTGAATTGGCGTCACATGGATAGAAACGGTAGCCCCAGCATCACCGATGTCGGCCGCAGATGCCACAGGGCAACCAGTGCCAGCACGCCCAGCAGTGCCCACCACAGCACCTTTGCAGCCAGTAACGGCTCTGCATCATAAGCTTGTCCCGCTGCTTTTCGTACCCACAAGCCTATCCAGCCTGCCACGAACAGGCACGAAAATGGCCCGATAGCGGTGAACAGATATCTGGCCTGCACCTGATAGAAGATCATGTTGAAGCGCAGGTAAAATGCAAGCACGAAGGCCGCCGCTACGACAACCAGCAGCCAGGACAACGCCGCCTGCGACCAGATAGTAGTGGCTGTCCACCGCGACCTCACCAGGCCGACAAGCACCGCCAGCGAAAACAGCCAGCCCAACAGATAAAACCAGGGCGGCATGTACACGATTGCCTGCCCGAACACGCCCCAGAAGCTGAGCGCAGTGCCCCATAGCAGCATCATCAGATAGCCGGCACCGGATATACCGTACTCCAGAAACAACTCTGGAGTCGCCCGGTTGATACTGAAAAGCTCGACGAATACCCGGTGAGCAAGAGGATCGCCATAAAGGATCTGATTCCGTATCCACCACCAGCCACACAGCAACACCGATGCTGCTAGTACAAGTCCGTATTGCCGAAGGATACGCTTCAGCCTCAGTTTTTCATCCTGAATGCTTCGAGTACCGAGTATGACTGCTATAGCGGCGACAAAAAACAGAAACGCTGAGTTGGACTTCACCAGCATGGCGGCACCGATCAGCAGGCCGACAATCAGACTGGTACGATCAGATGAGGTTGCAGCAAGCTTGCATGCCCAAATCAGGCACACCGTCACGGCCAGTTCGGCGAGTCCGTCGTTTGTAACTCCCCCCAGGTTGACAAAATGCATTGGCAGGAGAGCCGCGAAACCTGCCGCCATCAGCGCAGCGGTGCGGTTGCCGCGGAACAGCAGCATCCCCAGGGCATGCACGCTCCAGATCACACCTGCTCCGATCAGCATCGACCAAAAGCGCATCGCCAGCAGGCCGCCGATGATATGCGAGCCGCCCCAGATCCGCGCCAGTGCCGTGCCCAGCAGGTAGGGGGGTATACACAGCACGTAGTATAGCGGGGGCTGATGCGCTTCGTAGTTGACGTCAGGGTCGTCGAAGATCGGCAGTGCACGGTGCTCGATCAGATACTGGACATAGCCCAGATGCGCGCCTTCGTCCGGTGGTGAGTACCGTGCCCGACGCTCCGGTGGCCAGCGCTGGTCTTCCTCCGAGGTAGGCATATACCATGCAGCCAGGCCCGCACAGATCAGATAGGTGGCGATGACAAACCATAACGCAGCCGGTCGGGCAGGCATATCTGAGCGGTTCATCTCAGGGCTTCTGAGGCTCACGAGTGTCCACTCGAGCGGGCCCCGGGCTTCTGAGGGCTGTGATTGACCCATCGCAGGTACTCATCCAGCACCTGTTCGGTGGGCCCTTCGCTGCGAATCTGGCCGTCAGCGAGCCATACCACACGGTCGCAATGCTTGCGCACTGCCTCCATTTCGTGCGAGACGATCACCACTGCCGCACCGTTGTCACGGCACTGCTCCAGCCGCCGGTAGGCACTGCGTTGAAATCCCTCATCCGCCGCCGCCAGCACCTCATCCACCAGTACGATTGGCGGATCGAAAGCCATCGCTATGCCGAAACCGAGGCGAAACTTCATCCCCGAAGAGTACGCTTTGACCGGTACGTTTACGAAATCAGCCAGCCCTGAAATCTCCAGCACTCGCGGCAAGGCCTCCTGGATAGCCTTCCTGCCATATCCCATCAATGCGCCGCTCAGGAGGATGTTGTCCATGCCGGACAGCTCACCATGGAAGCCCGACTCCAGCTCAAACAGCACTCCCACATGGCCGGCCACGCTGACTCGTCCGGTGGTCGGCACGTAAACTCCGCCGATGACCCGCAACAGGGTGCTCTTGCCCGAACCGTTCGAACCGATAAGTCCGACGATATGGCCTGGCGATATGGTCAGATTGACGCCTCGCAAAGCCCACAGTATCTCATGGGGATATGGGCGCAGCAGGCGCACGATCATACGCTTGATGCTGGGCGCCTTTTCCCGCCGCACATGGAAGCGCTTATGCAGGTCTTCAACTCGGATCAACCAGTCAGTATCTGTCATCTACAGCAACTCCGGAAGCTGCCACTCATATCTGCGCCACACGATCGCTCCTGCCAGCAGCACCACGGCTGACACCGCTGCCGATACGCCCACATAGAACCAAAAATTCTCGATCGGCCACACGCCCCCCTCCAGCAGCGCCGACCGATAGCCAATCATCACCGGTGTCATGGGGTTGCCCAGCAGGTACAACTGCTTTTGCAGTGCCGTCAGCCTCTCTGAATCCATCACCATCTGGATGTTGTAGGCCAGCGGCGTGAGGTAGAACCACAGCCGCAGCAAAGCTTCTAATATGAAGCGAATGTCGTCATAGTACATGCGAAGTACCGCGACCAGCATCAGCAGGCCCATCATGAACATCATCTGGATTGCCATGAAGACGATGACCCAGGCGAAGGACGGGAGGATAGCTACTGGCAGCGCCAGAAAGATGACCACCAACACAGTCATACCCAGTAGCAGATGGATGAGGTTGGAAAACAGCGTGCACAGCGGCAGGATGATACGAGGGAAGGGGAACTTGCGCAGTAGCGGATTGTTCTCGGCGACCGCTACTGAGCCATCACTGACCGCCTGAGAGAAGAATTGCCAGGGCAGCAGTACGGTGAAAAGCTGAGCTGAGTAGTTCTCGATCTGCAGGCCCATGATGTAGCGGAAGGCGATGGTCATCACCACAACCTGCATCAGGGGGTTGAGGAAGGACCAGAAGAAACCCAGAGCGGAGTTCTTGTACCTGACCTTCAGATTCCGCGCGACAAGCCGATATACGGCCTCCCGCCATCGCCAGATGTTACCCAGTTCAGTCACCGTTAGGACATACTCCTCGTCCGCTTGCCGGGCGGGATCAACCCACAGCCGCAGCCGCTCATCGCACCAGAAGCTCCAATTCCTGCAGGCGCCGGTATAGCGCACCAGTTGTGATCTCGTCCAGATAGTGATCAGGAAGCAGCGACCGTGAGGTGCAGGCAGCCACGGCCAGCAGCTCCATGTATTCGATTTCGTCCTTGCGTGACCCAGTTGGGGCGATATAGTCTGATACCGCAAACTGCAGGTCTTCCGCATCCAGTCGGTCGCGCCCGGCAAAGGCCGCACGCCGCCGGGCCACCAGACAAACTTCTTTCAGGTCGGCACCCGAATAGCCCTCAGTCTGTTCGGCCACTGCGGCCACGCCCATGCAGTCGGCTGATACGCCCAGCCCGCGCAGGCTGACCTCCAGAATTGCTGCCCGCGCTGCCGTGTCGGGCAGCAGGAAGGGGAGTTTCATATCGAAGCGCCCGGCCCGCATGGTCGAGGGGTCTATCAGGTCGGGCCGGTTGGTTGCAGCACCGAACAGTATCCGCCCCTGGCGCGCATCGTCGCTGAGAAACGAGTTGAACATGGCGAAGACACGTCGCGATACACCGCTGTCGCTGTCGGATGTGACCCGCCGCCCGTATGACTGGTCGAACTCATCTATGAACACGAACACTGGCGCCATCGCATCCAGATACTGGAACACTCGCTCCAGGTTTGCTTCGGTGGAGCCCACATACTTGCTGAAGATGTTGCGCAGCTCCACGAACGGAATCCCCGCATCATGCGCAAAACACTGCATCGTGTAGGTTTTGCCACAGCCAGGCGGCCCGACCAGCAGAATACCCTTGGGCGCTACCTCACCGCGCCCACTGCGCAATGCTTCGGCGGTGTCTGTCAGTAACTGCTTCTGGTGCTCCACTCCGGCTACGGCGTCCAGCCCCACTCTAGGACGCATGAAGGAGATGAGGTCACCGATCTCGCTGGCGATAACTTCTCGCTTGTACTCGGTAGCGTGTCGTATGCTTATCGGTTCACCCTCACCGGTGGCCTGCTGGATGAGCCGACCAATCTGAACACGGCTGAGCCCATCCGTGTTGGTCGCCAGAGCCTCAACCGAGATGTCCATGCGCGGGCGCTCGCCTTCAGGGCCGGTACCATCACCCAGCAGATATCGCAGATACTCCAGACGCTGCGAGTAGTCCGGTAGCGGCAGGGCGATGAGCTTGGCTCCACCGATGCGGCCATACAGATCTTCGCTGACTTCTGCCAGAGCGTCCGCGATCATGAACACGAAGTTGTTGCGCCGCACCAGTCGCGGTTCGTTGGCCCACCGCCGCAGAGTGGTCACCAGGCGCCGCTGGGCGAAGGTCATGAACCGCTCTTCCTCACGGGGCGCTAACTTGCCTACATGGTCCATGATTACCGCCGCCCCATCACGCGTGGTCAGGAAGTGCTCCAGCAGGGGCACGGTAAGTTCCGGGCGGTAGCTTTCTCGCAGGTCAAACCGGACACCCTCACGAGCCTGATACACGTCCATGAAGGCGGCAAACTGGCGCTCGTCCTCCGGTGAGGGAAAGCTGATGCCTTGCACCAGGTCGTAGAAGACGGTAGCCTTGTCGCCGCAGAAAGCCTGATGCAGAAACGTATTCAGTGGCAGGTACTTGCCGCGAAAGGCTACGTCATCGCGCATACCGTGTAGCAAAAATACAGATGCCGCTGACGCCAGATAGCTCTGCCGGATCTGCTCGGCCCAGTGGGGCCAATCAGCTTGCGGCGGACCTCCCTCTCTGGTGCGCTCATCGCCGCCTGCTGCCATCTAGCTCTCCTGAATCTCAGTCTCGGTCGCCGCAGGCCGCTGCTCTGTCTCTGTCTCTGCGTCGGCTATCGGCTCCATCGTACGAGCAGCGCCGGCGGTTTCCTCATCGGGCACCAGGCCAAGCTGGCGCTGATACTCGAGGTACTTCTGCTCAGTCTGGGCCTCTACCGCGGCAGCCTTGGCGTCATATATCTCGGTCTCGACGCTGGCCCCTGCAACCTGCGTGCGGGCCTGTGCGCGAGCCAGTCGCTCATCAATCTGAGCGGTCATGCGATCAACTACCTCGGTGGTATCGCCTACCTGGAATGACGACATCAGAGACGCCATCTCTTCCTCTATGCGGGCGCGTTTGGCCCGCGAAATTTGCCGCATGGCCTCCTCTATCTGCTGCTTGATGCGCTTCTCGTAGGCGTCACGCATCTGCATCGCGCGCTGAGAATTGACCCTCGCCTGCTCCAACTGTGCTTCAGTCTCGGCCAACTCCTGCCGGGCGGCTTCCAAAGCAGCGATGAGCGTCTTGGCAGCTTCCTTGTGGCTGTCTCCTAGCTTGACGGCCGCGACTACCTCGGCATCAAGAGTAGTGACCTTCTGCGCAAGCCGCTCTTGCTGCATCTCCAGCATCTTCTCGAGCTTGACCACTTCGGCGACCTGACGATTGAGCTCAGGCAACCTGGCCCGCAAATCGTCCATGTGCTGACGCAAAATCAGCTCTGGATTCTCTGCACCGCGGACCATCCAGCCGAACAACGAACGAAATATCATGCGTATACGTTGCCACATGCCTATCGCCTCCGAGCCAATTTGAGCGGCATACACACCCATCCGGACTACACACAGGCCTGACACCACCACAGCACGCCCCCACCAGAGCAGGCCTGCTCAGCCTCGTCATCTCCGTCTATCTCACATCTCTGTCAGCTTGCTGTCAATCACATCCTGCAGCGCCGCCACCGTACCACGGACTTCCGCCAGGTGCTGGAACGTCTGGTGCTGCGTCTGAGCCTCCGCTGATAGGTCACCGGCGCCCAGTTTGACGATCTGCGGATAGATACCATCCAGTGACACCTGTATGTTGCGCAGCAATGCCTCCACTCGCTGCAGCAGCCGTTCGATTTCCTGATGCGCCTGCTGCTGAGCCACCACCCCGGCGACGGCCTCTTGCAGTTGAGCACGCGCAAAATCGTCCTCAGTGGCGGCTATCCGGGCCTGCAG
>JAAYSP010000225.1 GCA_012518355.1 candidate division WS1 bacterium
AGCGGAGAAGATGCGCGTCTACCTGCTGGATGATGTGATTGCGGCTCTAGATAGGTGAGGAGCCTGCCATGTCATAGACAGGCACTGCAGTGGGATCTGGCAGGCCGCGCATATGGCGGGGCTTTTCCGGCACTTCTGCTTTGAGCATAACTGTGGTCGGGTGCAGACTGTGGAGCTGTATGCCGGGTATCGCGACGAAGCGGAGAAGATGCGCGTCTACCTGCTCGATGATGCGATCGCGGCGCTGGATAGGTGAGGAGCCTGCCATGTCATAGACGCGCGCTGTAGTCAGATCTGGCAGGCCGTGCATATGGCGGGGCTTTTCCGGCCCTTTTGCTTTGAGCATAACTGGGGTCGGGTGCAGACTGTGGAGCTGTACGCCGGGTATCGCGATGCAGCGGAGAAGATGCGCGTCTACCTGCTCGATGATGCGATCGCGGCGCTGGATAGGTGAGGAGCCTGCCATATCATAGACGCGCCCTGCAGTGGGATCTGGCAGGCCGCGCATATGGTGGGGCTTTTCCGGCACTTCTGCTTTGAGCATAACTGGGGCCGGGCGCAGACTGTAGAGCTGTACGCGGGGTATCGCGATGCAGCGGAGAAGATGCGTGTCTACCTGCTGGATGATGCGATCGCGGCGCTGGATAGGTGAGGAGCCTGCCATGCCATAGACACGCGCTGCATCCCGATCTGGCAGACCGCGCATATGGCGGGGCTTTTCCGGCACTTCTGCTTCGAGCACAACTGGGGTCGGGTGCAGACTGTAGAGCTGTATGCCGGGTATCGCGATGAAGCGGAGAAGATGCGTGTCTACCTGCTGGATGATGCGATCGGGGCGCTGGAGTAGGCGGCGAAAGAGGTGTGCTCGCTTTCGATGCTCGGATAGCTGATGAGTGGGTGGCAAACAGTGGGAAGTGAGGCTGCCAGGTGCTCGCCCCACCGATGGCTGAGGTTGACTGCAGTCGTACTTTTCGCGCTACTGTTCGCCATACATGACGAGGCGCGACCGCGTGATCTCGATGCGCCGTTCCACGAATTTATGGGCTCGCAGGAACAAATCCGCGCCAATCTGCAGACGTTCGAGGTATGGCGCACTCGTAGCGCAGTCCCTCAGCATGTAGGATTTGATACGATACCGCAACTGGCGCCGCCGGTGTATCGTATTTTGACCCCCGCCATAATGTACACTGTATCCCACCTGCCGCATCCGCACAGTTGTCTGGCCGCTGTGCGGCTACTGCTCATCACAGGATTCCTGCTTCTCGTATACTTGCTGTCACGCGCGTGGCTGACTGAGGCAGGGGCCGCGACGGCGATGGTGCTGACTGCAGCGTTGCTCTACGATGTGCCGATACCGGCAATCGAGACGCGGCTGCATGCGGTGCTGATGACCGGTGCGTTGATGCTGCTGGTGGCACAGCGGACCGCGCCTCTGCTGGTCGTGTATACGCTGGCCGCGCTAAATCGAGAGGATGCGCTGCTGATCGCGCTGGCAGCGGCTCTGGTGTGGCTTTTGAGCAGAACCGGGCACGATCGGCGGCTGCTGTGGACGGCGCTGGCATGTGTCGGCATCTCCGTAGGCATCCGAGCCGTGGCGATAGCCGTGGTCGGACATCGGCCATACTACACCGATGTAGTGCAGCTTACGCACAATCTGTCCATGCTGAAGTACTCAGTCGGTGCGGGCAACTTTCTGCATCCGGACCTGAATGTAGTGCTGCCGCTTTTCGTCATGGCGGCGATGAGCCTTGTCGCATACCGCAGCAAGCCGTCACAGTTGCAGGCCGGGCCGCTGGTTTTCTGGCTCTATCTGGCCAGTGTGCTGGTAATCGGGCGGTTTCATGAGGTCAACAAGTATCCGCCTCTGATAGCTTTTGTGATGCCGGGCGTGATTTGGTCGCTGCTGCCCTCGCTGCGGCGGCACGAGCGGAGTCTGGCCGGCAAAACAGGAGACGGAAGCTGCCAGTGAGGGGGAGGTTCGGTAGACTGTGACGGGGAACACAGAGTATCACTGCACACATCGCACAATCGGAGGCATGAGATGAAACTGGGATGTTCGACACTGCTGTTTGGCGGATATGATCTGGAGACCGCTCTGGAGGGCATAGCGCGCGCCGGTTACGATGCCATAGAGCTAGTCAGCATACCGGGCATGGGCGTCCACTTCGAGATGGGCCGGTGCGAGCAGTACTATGTAGATATCAGGCAGAAGGTGGCCGATGCGGGGTTGATCATCGAGTCAGTCGGTGTGGCCGGCGGCTTCACGGGCGATCAGTTCGAGGCGCAGGTCAAGGCCGCAGCAGCTTTGGGCGCGCCGTATCTGACCACCAGCTCCGGTGGAGCCAGCGGTGATGAAGAGTACTGGGCGGCGATGATGCGCCGGATGAAGTTCGCGCGGGTATGTGCACGCGTGCATGATGTGAAGCTGTCGTTTAAGCCGCACGTGCGCGGTGCGGTAAACAATCTGGAGACCGCAAAGCGATTTGCCCAGGCAAACGATAGCCCGTGGGTCGGCCTGAACATAGACAACACGCACCTGCAGCGCGAGGGTGATGACCCCATCGAGGCGGTCAGGCAGCTTTCTGACTGGATTTTCACCGCTCGCATTCGGGATTTCAAGTCTGACGACATGGGTATCGGGCCGGTCGAAAACCAGATACCGGGCAAGGGCATGGCCGATGTGAAGGGCTACTGGGAAGCGCTGTGCCAGGTGCC
>JAAYSP010000147.1 GCA_012518355.1 candidate division WS1 bacterium
AGTAACTGGAATGCCTGGGTATTTGGCCAGCACTGATAAAGCTACGTTCAACAGCGCCACTTAGTTGACCTGCCTCACTCGGAGGAAGTACAGTTGACTGCGACGAATACGCGAGCACGCTATTACGATTGGCCGCCGTTTCAGTGGGCGCTGTGAACATGCTCAAAGCCATAGTTCGGGGCAAGCTGTTCAGCTCTGCAACCTGCTGATATGGTGGAGCATACCGGAGACGGCGATCGCTGATGCGATCGTGGTCGATGCCTGGGATGGATGACTATCGGACAGCATGTCACTACGGCCTGATATGCTCGTGACTGTCTCCATGGGAACCATAGGCAACTGTTCGGCGTCAAAGCAGTATCTGATGTCACAGCGTCCTGCATGAGTGCTCAAGTGGTTTTTGTTCGCATCAACAGTCAGGAAGTGCGGTCGCAACGCTCGGCAAAAGTGAGCAAGTGCTCACATCCGCATGTGGGATTTGCTCGAAACGCATGTCACAGCCACACCTTTGGGAGTATCAGTTTTTGATGATGCCATCAGTTCAGAGGCGATTTCATCGCCGAATACCACCCATAGTCAGTCTCATCCTCGTCTGCGTTTTCCTGGTCGTTTCTGGAGGGACCTCGCAGGCCAGTGTGCTGGATAGGATTCGCGATGCCTTCAGGCGCTGGGAGCTGTTTCAGGGTGTCGAAGCTACCGGCAGCAACCGTCTCACTTTTCAGCACAACTTGATTGACGGCTCGAAAACAGCTTACGAGAACCAGCGCTGGGACACAGGGAGTCTGGTGCGACAGACTAGCCTCCATGTGGGCGGCCCCATCTGGAAGGAGTTCGCTTTCCAGGCGGATCTCTCTTACAGTGGCTATGGAGCCAGCTTTTCACGCTGGATTGCAGGCTATAGCGGACATGACACCTCGCTGTTTTACGGTGATCTCAACGTCAACATAAGTGGCAGTGAGTTTGTGTCTTTCAGCAAGCCACTCAAGGGCTGGCAGTTGGATCAGGCGCTTCCCAAAAACGGTCTGCTACGAGCATTTTATTCGCAGGAAAAGGGGCTGACGCGTAACCAGACGCTGTCAGGAAACAACACCTCCGGCCCGTATTTTCTCACCTACACGCCGATAATTGACGGTTCAGAACTGGTAAAGGTCAACGAAGAGGTACAGAGATTCGGTCGGGATTACACTCTTGACTACCAGAGTGGGCAGTTGCTGTTTGAAGCGCCCGGCAAACCACCCAAGATCATACCTGATACCTCGCTGATTTCGGTCAGCTATCAGTCGTATGGCTATGGCGCCAGTCCGAGCACCCTGTCAGGCTTCCGTGCCGAAATGCCACTTATGGACAACAGATTGCTTGTCGGCGTGACCCATGTCCGCCAGGACCAGGACACCCCTACCGCAGACTCCGTAGGATTTCAGGAAGATATCTACCAGGGCTCAGGTTCGACCGGTCCTTTCGACACCATTTTCCGGCCGATCATCGCAAACGGTACACGCGCAGTCTACAAAGGCGAGAGCCGGGTTATCGAGCAGGCACTGGTTGTACTGGTGGACAACGTCGAGCAGGTGGAGGGCATAGACTACGATTCCTATCGCCAGATTGGTCGAGTTATTTTCCGGCGGGCAGTTCCACCTACTGCTTTGGTCCTCATCCGCTACTACTATGACCTGACCACCAACTACTCGACTGGCAATCAGGCAGTGACAGGTATAGACCTGAGTTACCGTATAAGCGATTTCCTGATGCTGCAGGCAGACTACGGCAGAAGTAGCGACGAGGGCGAGGGCAGTGGTGGAGCTTCACAGGTCAACCTGAGCTACGACCGTCCCCGCCTGAATGCACTGTTATCGTGGCGCAACATCGAGCCCGACTTCAGCTACCTGAATTCAGTGGGATTTTACCGCCAGGAGAAGGGCACTGACGTGGCTGTCCGTTGGCAGCCCCACGATCACATACGTTTGCATACGCGTGTGTCGGACATGACAAGCTCCAGCGGTTACTCCTTCGGCTACAGCCCCTATTCAGGTGGCATTGGCTTCGGTGACTCCTACGGCGGTTACGGCAGCTATGGCGGCTACAGCAGTTATGGCTCTACATACCCTTATGCGGTCGAGTCATCTCAAATCGCGCAACTGGGCGACGGCCTGAACGTCAACACTGACCGTCGCGAGTTTGATCTGGAGCTGGATTTCCCACGCTGGCCCAGGGTCCAATTGTCACGACAGGAGATGGGCAACACCGGCGGCAGCAGCGGTACCAGTGACATGACCACTGACCAGATAAGGCTGAACTACACGCCTGCGAAATCCTCATGGTCCGTTAGCTCAGGTTTCGAGCGCAACAAGCAGGATTACCTGGGCAGCGGAGATGACGCAGAGCGCAGGGGCAGCAGTACCGAGCGTTTCGACCTATCAGGCCGCTATGACATCGGCTCCAGGCTGTCGCTGGCAGCCAGCATGAGCAACAACAAATCGCTTTCGGCTTACGACGGTGATAGATCCAGCTCAGACAGCATGCAAGTCGGGCTACGCTGGTCGCCGAAGCGCAATCTGGATCTTGACCTGCAGCACCGTCTCAGTGAAGCCACAGGTCGGGTCAGCTTTTATGGAGGGTATCAATCCTATCAGCCGGGCTATGGAGGTATCGGTGGGGGGGGTGGCGGGTACATCCCTCCGGGGCGGGAGGAGAACGATGATGAAGATCCGGGGACCAGCAAGTACCAGGATGCTAACTCCAGCCTGCGCGTCTCCTATCGGCCTACTGATACGCTGAATCTCGATCTGATGCTCACACAGCGCAAGTACAGCAGTGGTGGTGGGATAGGCTACCTCGCCGACAGCAACCAAAACACCTGGAACGTGGCAGCCAACTATCGGCTGAGTGATGACTGGGGCTTGAATCTGATGTACGGCACCGATAGCCTCGACTTTCTGCAAGAAGGCCGTGGGGCGGTGAGTAACCGTATGTTGTCGCTCGGGGTGAATCATCAGCCACGTGACAAGCCGTACAGTGGTGGGTTGAGCTTCAATCTGCAGAGTGGAAGCAGCCCTACATACGTCGGGTTCGGCGAAGCTCAGAAAATGTTTATGGTAGACAACGATCTTTTCGATATCCAATCCTACGGCAACTATCGGCTGGACGATAAGTCCAGCGTAGGCCTGCGACTGGGTGTATCTGACTTCGTCGGCGGCTATGCTGATTTCAAGAAGTACAACGTGGACCTCGAATATCAACGCAAACTGAGCAATCTTGCCACTCTGGCTTTCGGATACCGTTACATCCGCAACACCTCGCGATTGCCGGTAGACCCTCGCTTTGGCTACAGTAGCCTTACACCGCCGAGCCAAAACTATGCGGCTAACACCTTCATGCTGACACTGAACACCAACTTCCACAGCGGGACCGGTGGCGCGCCACGGCAGCTTTACACTGGCTATGCCGGAAGCACTGGCTATGGTCTGGGGAGCTTCGGTGGCTACCGCATCGGTGGCGACTATGGAGCCTACCAGGATTACAGCCAATCGGGGATGGTCCCCGGCAGCTATGGGGCGGGATACGGCGCTTTTGAGAGCCTGCGGCAGGGGCCGATTAGCGAATACGACCAGCGTGTGCCCGGATTTGGGATTTTCGAAGGTAGTGGCAGCTACCAGGCGCCATCGGATTACCGGCCGCCTGACGCCGGCCTGGAGGCGGGACTGGGAGAGTTCCAGGCTGACGACATACGGCGCCAGATGGGGCGCAGTGGTCAGGATGGCATACCTGACGATAGACCACAGCCTGAAGACGCCGAGGTTGACCGGCCGAAGGTAGACGGTCCCCCGGACACAGGCTTACCCTACTGGCTAACTCCCGAAGACTGGTGGCGCCTGTGGCCGTACTATCTGACTGATACCGGCTTCTGAGCACCTCTCAACTGCCGGGAAGACTACTATTTTTGCGCCCTCAGCCATGTGGCTCAGCCCGATCGTAGTCAGTGCCAGTAAGCAAGTCAGGTCTCACAAGCCATAGCATGGTAGGTGCGAACCAGTTCGGAAGGCGTCGTGCATTTGGCATTTGGAGTATGCAGATGAATTGCTGGACACGCCCAGTACGCACAGCTTGTGTGCAGATACTTATCGCTTTCGGGATATGTATAGCAGTAGCTACCGGAGTGGCTGCTGGCACCAACCCGTATCGCAACCTGTCTGATGCGCCGTTCGCTTCGGTTACAGGCGGCCCTCAGGGTGCGATAGTGGTTTTCGAGCCTACGGATGGTGCCGTCAGTGCGGCCTCGGTCCGCACCGCGGTCGCGTCGCAGCATTCTCCGGCCTCTCTGCAGCAGGCGCATCTGACTGTAGAGCGGATGAAGCATCATGGCCTCCTGTCACGTGGTGCACAGGTGCGTTTCCCACGTACGATGGTGCATATGCACGATGGGCAGATGGCGCTGCCTGACTTGCACACCGCGATGGTCACCGGTCAGCAACTGGGGGCGGCCGGCAATCAGATTGCCTTCGAGTTTGAGGGTTTTTCCACTCAGGATGAGGCTGCCTTAAGGGCATACCTGAACACTGCCGTACCTAAGGCCCGCATGGTCTACGGCCCCCCTGCCTTCGACATCACGGTAAAAGTCATCCGTGACGAAAGCATGCAAGATATTCAGGGGGGCACTTACAACGTCACGACGAACGAAATCCGCATCCCGCCGCTTTCCGGCAACTTCCCGGAAGACACTTACGTGTTGCTCATGCTGGTGCTGAACGCCTTCCATGATGACGCTATCCTGTTCTACGACGCATGGGAGCAGGGCTTCATCGGCGCGGCGGCTTATGCCATCCAGAGCAGTCCAGGTGTAGCTCCGGGTTACGATCCCATAGACCCCGGGCCGTTTTACTGCCTTTCAGTATACGAGGCTGAAAACCAGCCCGAGTTAGCCAACTCTACGTACTACCCGGCCTCTGGTGCCACGAACATGCTTGTGTGGCGCATAGCGATGGCCCGCGCGGCGTGGCTCAAATGCTATATCGAAGACGAACGTTTTTTCGCAAATTTCAACCGCGCTTACTACGACAGCTTCAGCGAACGACTCCCTGGCAACGTGCCGGCATTGACCGAACTGGCTGCCAGTGTGCTGCCGCGAGTTGAAGGCCAGAGCTTTCATGACTGGTTCAACGGTCAGTACGTGCTCGACACCAGTGTTCATCTGGGGCCAAAACTATATACATGGAACATCCCGCTGGAGACCTCAGTAGCGCTGATATCGGAGCTGTACACGACTCTTCCCGGCGGTGACGAGACGCCGATGGGGGCTCAGGCTCGCACTGTGTACTGGAGCTACGACTTCTCGGTCAAGCTATATGCCGAGGAGGGCAACATCATGGACATACCGGCCTCCGGAGGCTTTGCTGGCGAGGGGTTTCTGCTGCCGACTTTTTTCAACATCGGTGGCCCCCAGCGTGTGACGGTAGAGATAGAGGCTGCAAATCTGTCTCGCCGATACCCCTATCCGTACATGCAGCGTGGTTTTGGTTCGGGCGACAACAATCTCTATGGCGGCATCATCGGGGCTGTAGAGGGGACGCTGCACGTCACTGGTGGCCGTGGTATCAGCGATCTGGAGGTCAAGAGGGGCGTGTGGGGCGGGCGCCTTACCACCGGTGACCTGAAGCCGATGCAGGTGGAAATCAGCTTCCAGACCAAACAAGGCCAGACCACCACGCGGACGTGCAATGTCGGCTGGGATTCCTATGTCGCATTTCTCAGCGGGGCCGAGCAGACGCGAATCCAGCATACCTTCCTGAAGGGGCTCACCGGCCTGCGGATGATAAGTCTCCCGGTGTCGCCGGTGACTGGTAGCGCGCCGGAAATACTGGGTATCCCAGCGGATCGACTACTTATGGCCGACTGGGATCCGACTCTTGAAGGCGCAGACAAGTACACTGTGTGGCCTCGTGCGAGGCCGTTTGCTCCCGGCCGCGGCTTTTGGGTGAAGCTGCATGAAGACACGACTATGCAGGCTTTTGGTGTGCTGCCATCATCGGCTCAGAGTAGCCGTGTCTATCTGCCACTAGGCTGGAATATCATCGGCAGTCCACGTGTGAAGGCTGTGAACGTGGCCGATATGAAGGTGCAGTTCGAGCAGGAAAGCAGTGTCAGCTTTGCAGAGGCGGTGGAAAACGGCTGGCTGCAACAGGGAGTGTTCGGCTACGAGGCCGAGGCTGGTTACGATACAGTCGAGCAGCTACAACCGTTTGCAGGCTACTGGGTGCGGGTACTACGCAGCCCCGGCGTGTACCTGGAGTTTCCTCCGGTAGGCGACGAAACTGCATCTACGAGTGCGTCATCCCGCGATGGCCTGGACTGGAGGCTGCCCCTGATGGTGACGGCCGGGCCTCTGGTGAGCAGTGCCGCATATCTGGGTGTGTCGCCGCTGGCCTCTGACCGACCGGACTCGCGCTTTGACCTTCTGGCCCCTCCTGATTTCGGCCCGTCTGTGAAGCTACGCTTCATCAAGCCTGGCCAGTCACAGGCAGGAGCAGCGTACCTGACAGACGTTCGTCGCCCCGGCTCACGTCTCCAGTGGGACTTGCAGGCGGTATGCTCGCTGCCGGACACCAAAGTCAGGCTCAGTTGGCCCGACCTGTCACAGCTACCGCCATCGTTGCGCCCTGTTCTCGTGGACCGCGACACGGGCCGCCGCATGCACATGCGCACCGTTTCCACGTACAGTTTCTCCACCGGACCGACTGGTGGGGTGCGGAGCCTGTCTATAGAACTGGTTGATGCCGGTACGGATCAGCTCCTGCTCACCAGCGTCACCACGATGCAGGCAAGTCAGGGCGTGGTGGTCAGCTACTCACTCAGCCGGCCTGCCGCTGTCACCGCGCGTGTGCTGAATATCGCGGGCCGACAGGTTGCCACCGTGTCCACTGATCAAATGCAGTCCGCAGGCAGCGCACAGGCGATCTGGAACATGCGCAACTCAAGCGGCAGCCTGGTGCCTAACGGAACCTATCTTATGCAAGTGACCGCTCGCAGCGATGACGGCCAGCAGGCCAGCGCTATGCAAGCCGTGGTACTGCAACGCTAGGGATTTGACTGCCATGAGGCTTACCGAAAAAGCAACTGTTCTGGCTGCGCTGGCGCTTGTCGCGATGGCAACTATCCTGACAGGCTGTGGGGGAGTGGGTGATGAAACCCCACCAGAAGCGACCGCAGCAATCGTCGTGGTCGGTGTGATAGACAAGGAAAGTCAGGACTTTCTGCAGGTACCGGCTTCGGTGGTGGTGGGATCAGTGCGTGGCACAGCCACAGTCGAAGAGGGCTCTGTGGTTCTTCGGGACGTACCTTTTGGCACAGACACCCCGCCGACGCAACCCATGACTGTCACTGCTCGGGGCTATGTAACTGAAGCGTATCCGGTGCAGATATCTCTGACCACAGTCACCTTCGTGACTGCAGAGATGACAGAAGCAGACCTGACCAAGACTGGTATCATCGAAGGCTGGATTCGAGATGCCGCCTCCGGTTTGCCACTTGCGTCTGCCGCAGTATACTTCGAGTACCAGCCGATTGCCGGCGAAGCTGTGGTCGTCAAGGGCTACACGGATAGTGATGGCTACTACATAATCGGAGGCATGCCGATTGGTCGTGTAGAGGCAACTGCCGCAGCTGAGGGATATCTCACTGACGCTGTGGTGCTAAACGTTTCTCAGGCTGCGGGCAGTGATCAGCCACAGCACTTGGATTTTGAACTGGTCAGTGGCGAGACTACAGTGCCCGTTAGCGGTCGGGTAGTGAACGTGGCCACACAGCAACCGATAGTCGGCGCCACCGTCAGAATTGGCGATTTGCCGATAGTTGAGACCGACGTTCAAGGCCAGTTCACAATTCCTCAGGTGTTGGTCGGCCAGCAGGAACTGATGGTCAAAGCTTCCGGATTTGATGACTACCGACAGAAGATTCAGGTAGCACCCGGTATGAGTACCTTGCGGGTGCAGATGAACGAAGCGGGGGATCAGCCGCCGCCAGCGCCGTACACCATCTCCGGCACAGTGACTCTGCTGGGCGCTCCGGAAGGTGCTCGGGCACAGGTGGAGGTATTTGACACCATCGCTGGAGTGGTGGCCACTGAAACGGTGACTGATACTGATGGGGGCTACGGAGCCTTTGTCCTGCCGGGAGAGTATCAGATCACTGTCAGCTATGAACGCCATTCTATCAGCCGCACCGTCATTTTGGGCGGCGGTGGGCAGAAACTTGAAGACATCAACTTCACGCTCACCATCTTTTGACCGTTGTCCCACACTCAACCAGATAGGTGATTAGTCGCGCGCTCTGTATCTGGATCCGCGGTCAGGCCAAGTGTGCTACTGCCGCCAGCCCTCATAGTGGTCCGATATAGACGGTCTTATGAAAGCTGCTATTGAGAAACCTGTCGCCTTTGTGCTAAACTGATCGCACACTCTATTGATCCTAGGGAGGCCAAACTGGTGCGGACTGTTCGGACTATCACACTGTTAGCCGTTGCCACTGTCGCACTCACGCTTGTCGTTGCCCTGGCCGGATGCAGCAGCAACGACTCCACCACCTGTACCGTAACCGGGACTATATTGCATGACAGCGACCATCGTCCGTTGGCCGGTGTGCGGGTCACTGACAACGTTGTGCAGACGACTACGGGCCGTGATGGAACATTTACCTTACAAGTAACCCATGATGGCGATGCTACACTTTATGTGCTCGCTGATGGTTACGAAGTGGCGCAGGGGCCGATCCCGATTGGAACGGGTACGAAAGAGCTGGGCGCTATCTACCTCAAGCCGGTGGTGCTGCCAGGCTATGGACTGGTCACCGGGATTGTGGCGCGTGCCGGCCAACCCGTTTACGGAGCCGATGTATGGGTTGGTGGCAATCGAGGCGCTACCCATCGAGATGGCCACTATCGGCTGTACAACATTCCTGCTGGTCAGCAGACGGTGACTGCATCTGTCGGGGGCGTGTCGGGTACTGCGTCGGTGATGGTCATCTCCGAACGGACCGTCACGGCTGACATCTCAGTCACCACCGGACCGCCGGCGGGGCCTTTCTAGCGATTACGGGATGGTGTAGTCACTGCCGTGCTACTGCATCCGAGCCTGATGTGCAGTGGGCGCGTTTGCAGCGCAGCATCCTGGACTCCATCGATTCGCAGGTAGTGTACTTGTGAGCAAGCCTCTTCGTGTTAGCCTGGCAATAGCACTGGCTCTCCTGGCGGCCTCGCTTGGCTATTGGCTTACCCAAAAGCATACTGCCTCTGAGACGACTGAAGAGGCTACCACAAGCCCCGCGGACCCAGGAGCTGCCGTCATAAGCGAGTCAACCATTCGCCACAGTCCCGGTGGCAGGACTGCATGGCAGGTACGGATAGACCAGATGCAGCTCGAAAGCGGTGCCACCTCTGTTGCCGCTCAGGGGGTACGGGAAGCTCTTATCTACGACCCGTCCGGAAAGCCGATGATCCGCATGACTGCCGACAAAGTCAGTGGTAACACACGCAGTCGCGACCTCGAGGTTACCGGCAACGTACGCGCAGTGTCACCGGATGGCGCGGTATTTGACACCAACATCATCAAGTGGGTGCAGACCGACCAGAAGCTGGCCTGCCCGGGCCTGGTGACCATGCGCAACCAGGATACTGTGGTCCGTGCCAACGCCTGTGATTTCTATGTGAGCCAGGATTTGGTCAAGGCAGCCGGGAAGGTGCAGATGACGGTGGGCAGCAACACACTTCTCGGCACCGGTTTGACCTACAACACCAAGACACAGGATTTCGCTCTCGGTCGTGTACAGGCGATTTTCAACCCCGAGACAGTACGTGACTCACTTGCCAGATGATGGTGGCTTCACTGTGCGGCATCGTTTACGACCTGGGAGATGACAGCAGGTGAGATGGAACAGGCTACTGCTGATGCTACTGGTGCTCACAGCCCTGTCGGGCTTCGCCGTACTCGCCTGGTCGCAGCAGGTTGAGGGGGGAGCTAACAAGCCTGGGGCTGGCAAGCAGAGCAAGGCCAAACAGCCAACCGAAGCTCCGAAATCGCAACCTGCAGAAAAGCGCGACGATGATCGCGAGTCGGCCAAGCTGCTCAACGCTGACAGCCTGTTTCGTGACAAGGCTGCCGGTGTCTACTACTGCAAGGGCAACGTCGTGTTTAGCCACAAGGGCGTCCTGCTGTACTGTGACGAGGCCGAATACTATGACGAGACCGATAGCGCCAAAGCTACGGGCAATCTGAGAGTTGTTGACCCCGAGGCGACCATAACCGGCGATCTGCTCACTGCTGATTTCGAAGAGGAGAT
>JAAYSP010000088.1 GCA_012518355.1 candidate division WS1 bacterium
CGCCAGCAGATCTCTTCGCAGCGCTTCTGTATCTTTTGCTGTAGTTTTCTTCTGCGACGTCAAGCGGCTCACCCTCCGGGCCGTGATGAAAGCTTCTGAGTATGGCGGGTGAGAACAGTGTTGGTTGCCGATTTTTACGTGCGAATCTGAAAGTAGTGTACTCTGAGTGTACAACAACTGTGCTGAAATTTCAACCTTCGCCGCCAGCTTTGTGTTGGCAATGCAAGAGCTACTTCGCTGCAAATATGAGTGAGTGGCGCACTATCAGGCGTCGTGCGTAAGTGGCGCGCCATCAGCCTGTAGCTGCTGCCCAGCGACTTATCTATCCTGGTGGCCAGTCCATGGGGCGCCCGCCGAGCACATGCAAGTGCAGATGGAACACTGACTGACCTGACAGGGCTCCTTTGTTGACCACAACACGGTAGCCATCTGCGGCAATGCCTTTCAGTTCAGCCACTTTTTCGCACACCTGGCACAGATGGCCCAACAGTTGCGCATCTGCTACATCCGCCTCTCCGAAGTCGGCCAGGTGCTTTTTCGGTATCACCAGTACATGCACCGGAGCCTGAGGATTGAGGTCTTCGAACGCCACGCACTGATCGTCCTCGTATATGACGGCTGCATCCAGCTCTCTACGTGCGATTTTGCAAAAAATGCAGTCTGTTGGCATAGTCTGACCTCCTGATAGCTCCGTCCGGCGTTGGCTTTAGCCTGTGGGCAGGTGAGAGTGATCATCTGTGCGCCCCAGTGCCGGGCTCATCTCATGTGTACGGCGGCTCTAGCGGTCGAGTGCGCGGATGAGTGGCACCATGTGGCGACTTTCTGGGTTGTCCAGATATCTGTAGCCGCACTGAAGTCTGCCCTGTCTACGAAGTCATGCATGATCGTGGGCTCGTCGTGATCTTGCCGGGCGAGACGCCGCCTGTAGCTGGCATGTGCGTGCTCCACTCCACAGGCGCCTCAGGCGACTTGTTCCACCGCTCCACCGTCGCATCGTTCAGAACAGCCCGACGATGTTGCCTTTTTCATCCAGGTCCACGTTCATCGCTGCCGGGTATGTGGGCAGGCCGGGCATAGTGCGCATTTCGCCCAGCAGCGGATACAGGAAGCCTGCGCCCAGCGATGGCTTGATGTCACGTATCGGCACCGTGAAGCCGCTCGGACGCCCTTTCAAGTCGGGATCATGTGACAGCGAGAGGTGAGTTTTGGCCATACAGATGGGCAGCCTGTCGTAGCCCGCTTCGGTGAACTGGCGGATCCTGGTCTCGGCTGCGGGCAGGTAGTCTACTCCGTCGGCACCGTAAATCTCGGTGGCGATGGTCTCGATCTTCTCCTTGATCGAGGCTTCCAGCGGGTACAGGAAGCGGAAGTCGTTGTCCTGCTCGCACACCTTCTTGACAGCTTCGGCAAGCTCGGCGCCACCCGGGCCACCCTGCGCATGTACTCTGGTCTCTACCGCATCCCGGGCACCTGCAGCCAGCGCTTCTTCCTTCAGTGCGGCGATTTCGGCTTCGGTGTCTGTCGGGAAGATGTTGATGGCCACGACAACCGGCAGGCCCATCTTGCCCATGTTCTCGATATGCTTGGCCAGATTTGCGCAGCCGGCCCGCACCGCATCCACGTTCTCTGTGGCGATCTCTTCCAGCGGTGGTTTGCGGCCTGGTTTGAACTGGAACGCTCCGCCGTGCAGCTTCATGGCGCGTACTGTGGCGACGATTACGACTGCGGAAGGCTGCATGTCGCCTACCCGGCATTTGATGTTGCAGAACTTCTCGGCTCCGCAGTCGGCCCCGAAGCCGGCTTCGGTGACCACATAGTCGGCCAGCTTCAGCGCGATCTGGTCGGCCAGGATCGAGTTGGTGCCTATTGCGATGTTGGCAAACGGACCGGCGTGTACGAAGACCGGTCCTCCGTCGAGCGCTTGCGCCAGGTTCGGCATGATGGCATCTTTCATCAGCACCGTCATAGCACCGGCGGCTTTCAAATCTTCTGCAGTGACCGGCTTGCCCTCAGCATTTGTCGCCACCTGGATGCGCGCGAAGCGTTCTCGCATGTCTTTCAGGCTGGTAGTCAGCGCCAGGATTGCCATCACTTCGGAGGCGACGGTGATGTCGAAGTGAGCCTCTCGCGGCCAGCCGCCGCTTTTGCCGCCCAATCCTATGACCGTGTTGCGCAGGGCCACATCGTTCATGTCCACCACGCGGTTCCAGCTTACCGAAAGCGGGTCAATTCCGAGCGGGTTCTTGTGCCACAGGCTGGCATCAATCATGGCTGCCAGCAGGTTGTTGGCCGCACCTACGGCATGGATATCGCCGGTGAAGTGCAGGTTGATGTCCTCCATAGGCAGCGCCTGGGCGTATCCTCCTCCGCAGGCACCCCCCTTGATGCCGAAAGTAGGCCCCATGGAGGGCTGTCGCATGGTGCAGATGGCGTTTTCCCCGATGTACCTCAGTGCCTGCCCCAGGCCCAGGGTCACCACGGTCTTGCCCTCTCCCAGCGGAGTGGGCGTCACTGCGGTCACCAAAATCAGTTTGCCGTCCGGCTGGTTGCTCAGCCTGTCGAGCATCGACAGCTCCACTTTGGCCATATGCGGGCCGTACAGACGCAACTCGTCGGGCAGAATACCCGCCTTTTGTGCTACTTCGGAGATGTCTCGCAACTGTGCCTGTTGGGCGATTTGCAGATCGCTGAGCATGTTGGCCCCCTATCATATCTACTGCATGGACACATATATATGTATATGTGCATGTATATGCATGTGTATTTTTCAGCCGGACACGACAACCTGTCTGCCGCGCTATGGTCACTTTTTCATGACATCTGATGGCAGGCAGTGGTATCTGCCATCACGCGTTGGCAGGACTATATCAAGACTACGACTATATCATAGTGTGATATATGTGAGATACATGGCCTGGCACTCATCCGGGTAGTCGCATGACCTGGCATGTATCACTGCATGGCTACCGAACGCTCTGATGGTGCAGAGTACCACGGCAGAGCTTGCGTGTGACGCCACGGCATGGCCGCCACCGCTGATATCTACCTGCAACTGGGGCACCGTCTACCTCGTGTGAAGTGCCCTGCATGCTTCACGGTTCTACCACCTGGACCATCTATCATCGTGGGGGATGAAGCGCCCGCCACTGCACTTCGCCCAGTGCTGCCTTTCACCAGTACTGCATCTCCCCGGCAGCGCACCTCTCTCAGCACTACGCTCCACCTAGTAGTCCACCTCACCCAGTGCTGCTTCTCTCCAGTACCGCATTTCACAGGCACTGCATCGCACCGTTGTTGAGTTGTTGAGCTTCACTCACCACTGCATCGTACTCAGTGCTGCAGGGCAGCCTTCATAGTATGTCTATTGTGCTTGGTCAGTTACAGTCGCTTATGGGCTGTCTGCGCCTACGTATTCACTTTAGGCAGCCCACGGCCCACGCCATCTGTTAGTGCAGATGGATTTCTCACGCCGCGCATGTAGCCTGAATACTATGTCATACCAACGAGATTGAGGATCTTATCAACATCGACGTATTGGGCCACCAGTTTCTCTGCCAGAGCGATTTTTTCCTTCTCAGTAGGGCCGGTTTTGGCCACCAGGTCCGAGACGCGCGAAGTGATGGCATAGGTGCCTTCTTCGGTAGCCAGCACCGGCATGGAGCTTTGCTTTAGCAGTCTCATGATTTCGTCCCCGGGCATGATGCCGCTGGTCAGGCAGATTGCTGCCCCACCGGGCTGGCTGCTTTTGTATACACTCAAGGCTGCCAGCACCAGATCATCTCGGTCACCGGGCATAATCGCGAGTGTTCCGGGTTGCAGCAGTGGCAGCATACGTCCGGGCGTTCCTGCGGCGACTATACACTCATATATATGTTCGCTCAGGTATTCGGCACCGTTGAGCACGGTACATTTTGTTTCCGCTACGATCTGGCGCAGGGTGATGGCTGACAGCGCGCCGTGGTACGGTATCAGCCCCAGAAGCGGCACTCCATCGCTACGGAACCACAGATTTAGCGCCTCGCTAACTTTGTCATAGCCGTCTTCGAATATCTTGTTGGCGACGACGCCGAGGATAGGCACACCTTCCTGCCGAAACAGCGCTTTGTTGGTGACGAAGTCGTCCACGGGTCGCCCGATGCCCCCGCCGGTCACCACTAGCACCCTGGCATTTAGCAGCCTGGCGACCACGGCGTTGGATAGGCCGATAATCGAGCCTACTCCGGCGTGTCCGGTACCCTCGATTATGACGACTTGCGCCGCTTGGGGCCCACTGCCGACGATGGTGTTATAGCTGTCGCTGATGAGTTGCTGAAGCGCGCTGCTATCTTCGCCTTCGCGCAGGAATTTACGTGTGAAGCCGGGGGGAATTGTGACGGGATTGCTTGCTGTGGGGGACACGTTTATCTGGAACGCCTCATACATCAGGGCGACGTCCTCGTCTACAGTCACGTCACCTATCTGTATGGTGCGCTGGCCGACCGGTTTCATGTAGCCGACCTGGTAGCCGCGGTTGCAAAACGCTGCCGTCAGGCCTACTGACAGCAGGGTCTTGCCGCTGTGCTGCCCTATGCCCGCGATATAGATATTTACTGCCATCGCTATCAGTCCTTTCCATGTCATGTTAGGTAGGTACTATCTTGCCAGGTAGATACTATCGTACACTGTCGCTGACACGGAGCGACAG
>JAAYSP010000016.1 GCA_012518355.1 candidate division WS1 bacterium
GGCGTTGACCGTGACCCCATCGCTGCCCCTCGTCTGCTGATAGGCATAGCCCTACTGTTTGTCGCTCTCCTCATAGGGATACACCTGAATCTATCTCCGGAAATCGCTTTCGAACCAGATATGCTGCAGAGTCGAGGTGGCTATGTAGGCGCGGCAGGCGCCTGGGCGTTTCACGTGGTGTTAGGCCCCTATGTCTCATACGTTCTGCTCATAGGCATCGTGGCTGTGGCCCTGGTGCTGCTTTCCCAGTGGCGGCTGCATCAGATCTTCCGTAAAACCCGACGAGCTGCCGGAAACGGCTTACGGGCAGCAAGAACCCGGGTCAATGCAGCAGTCCAGCGGCGCACGGAACCAGATGAGGACACGCCAAAGCGAAAAGCGCGGGCACGCCGTGAGCGCAACGGCCCCGGCGTGGACCTGCATGATCCTGAGGAAGCACGAACGCGTGAGACGCCACGGCAAACTGCAAATCGTGGCAGTGCGGACACCGACAGCCTCGACAGTGGTGCGGCTACGGACCGATCAGCTCCACGGGAGCGCGAAGCAGCTGTGTTGCCTCCACCAACTCTGCCTGATCCGGCCGCTGAAACGCAGCCTGTGCGCTCAGGCGACAATGGCGAAGTGCGCGATGAGCCAACTGCACCAGAGATAACCAGCCCATCTCCTGCACAGCGCAAACACACCGGCATTCTCACCGATGAGCAGAACTTCAAGCTGCCACCGATAACAGTACTGACCGACTTCCCTGAAGAAGCGGAAACCGATAAGCAGCGACAAGAGGCCACTGACCGTCTGATGATCCTCGAGGATACACTGCGCAGCTTCGGCATCGAGGCCACGGTGGCCAACTACCAGCGCGGTCCGGTTGTGACCCGCTACGAGGTGGAGCTGGACCGTGGCATCCGCGTCAACCAGGTCACCAGTCTGGCCGACAACATCGCCATGGCCCTGGCAGCTACTGACGTGCGCATCGAAGCTCCGATACCCGGCAAATCCGCCATCGGCATCGAGGTACCCAACCAAAAACAGTCTATCGTGGGGCTGCGCGGACTAATCGACTGCCGCGAATTCAAGCAGCACCCCTCTCTGCTCTCGATAGCACTTGGCCGCGACATAGCTGGCCGCCCAGTCATCACTGATCTGGTAGATATGCCCCATCTACTGGTGGCAGGTGCCACTAACTCCGGCAAGAGTGTCTGCCTGCACACCATCATCCTCAGCTTCCTGATGAAGGCCAAGCCGCATGAGGTGCGCTTCATCATGATAGACCCCAAACGGGTGGAGATGAGCCGCTATGATGGCATCCCTCACTTGATGGCACCGGTAGTGCACAGCGTCTCAGCGGCCTGTGACGTACTCCGCAAAGCCATCCGTGAGATGGAAAAACGCTACGACAAGTTCTCGAAAATCGGTGCTGCCAGCATCGAAGAGTACAACTTATTTTCTGCAGGCGCGCGTGCAGTGGCCGGCCATAAGGCAGTCTCCGTCGAGTTCCTGCAGGACCAACTGCAACTAGATGAACGTGGCGCACGTCGCGTACTCGACATGCTCCACTACGGCGATGTCGTCGAGGAGCCGGACGTAATCGGAGAAGACTGGACATCGCTCATCCAGCCTGAAGATGAGCGCTGCCTGCCCATGCCCCGCGTCATCATCGTGATAGATGAGCTTGCCGACCTGATGATGCAGGCTCGGGCGGAGTTTGAGTTCAGTATCTGCCGCATCGCTCAGCTTGCCCGTGCCACCGGCATACACCTGGTCATCGCCACGCA
>JAAYSP010000199.1 GCA_012518355.1 candidate division WS1 bacterium
CACAACGGTTGCTCTTTTGCCAGTGGATACCAACAGAGCGACCAGGCAGAGCTCGTGGCCCTATGCGATCTCAGTCCGGAACGGATTCAGATGGCGATCGAACACGCCTCTGCAGATGAGCATGTCGGCCGGTATACGCGTCTGGAGGAGATGCTGGAGGCTGAAAAACTCGATGTCCTGTCAGTCCACACCCCGGACCACCTGCACGCCGAGCCGTTCTGCATGGGGCTACAGGCAGGCTGCCATGTCCTGGTGGAAAAGCCGATGGGCAACACCATGGACGATCTAGTGCAGATGACGCAGGCTGCCGCCAACAGTAGCCAACAGAAGACCATGGTTGGCCACATCCTCCGCTTCAATCCCTTTTTCGCGGAGGTACACCGGCTGTGTGCTGCCGGAGAATTGGGCGAGATCTTCTATCTTACGGCTGACTACATCCACCACCTGAAATACCAGGGCGATGACGAGCGCATAAACCCGCATATCGGGAGCATAAACTGGTATCTGGAGCACGAAAAAGTGTTGGTCGGCGGCGGTGTGCATCAGTTCGATCTGCTGCGCTGGTACTGCGGCTCAAACGCCGTCGAGGTCATGGGCTACGGCAACAGCATTGCGTTCCCGGAGATGAAGCAGCCCGACTGCATGACGGCGGTGTTCAGGATGGCTAGCGGGGCGGTGGCCAGAGTTACAGGAGCGTACGGCATCGTAGGGCCACGCCCCAGACACTGCAATCTGGAGGTGTATGGTACCGAAGGCACGGTACGAGACGGCAAGGTCATCCGTGGAACCGGCCATGACCAGGTCACCATAGAGGACATCTCCGACCGGGCCATAGACGGCCATCCATACGAACCGGAGATCGAGCACTTTCTCGACTGCATCATCCAGGACAAACCTACGCTGGTAGATGCTTTTGAGGGCGCAAGCAGTGCGGTAGCGACTATCCTGGCCGTGGAGGCGATCATGACCGGAGAGCCTCAGGCCGTGCCGAGGTTTGCATCATGACTGTACGGAGACTGGCTGACTATCATGCCCCACTGGCCATCGCGACCTCGATGGAGGTGCGTCGCGAAGAGTTCCTCGACTACATGACGTTTGCCGAAAACCGCCGCCCGATGCTGACTGAAATCTTCGGCCCCCTCATCGGCGTGAAGGAGGAGTGGGCGGCACAGGGCGCTTCGGCGACTGAGCTGGATATGTCCGCCTTCGCCTTCCGCCGTCATCGGACCGGCTACCTGCCGATCTACACCGGCTACATCGGCGGCCCGCCCGAGCAGATCCTCGAAGAGACTGACGAGTACGTGCTGGCCCGCGACGGCTACGGCAGGCGTGTGAAGCTCATGAAGTCATCCGCCAGCCTGCCGCTGCCGATGGAATACCCGGTGGCCGACATGGACGACTGGCTGGCCATCAAGCACCACTACGAGCCTTCCGAAGCGCGCTTCGGCGACGGCTGGGAGCAGGCAGCCCATGAGCATCTGCAGGCCGGGCGCGTGGTCACCGTCTCCATCCCCGGCGGCTTCGACGAGCCCCGCCAGCTCATGGGCGAGGAGGCGCTGTGCATGGCCTACTATGACCATCCCGAGCTCATCGCCGACATGCTCCGTACCATCGGCGACACGGCTATGACAGTGCTGGATCGCGTGTCGAAGTCGGTGACGGTGGACATGCTGTCAGTGCACGAGGACATGGCAGGCAAAAGCGGCCCGCTGGCCGGCCCTCGCCAGGTGCGCGAATTCATCGCCCCCTACTACCGGCGCGTCTGGGATATGCTGGCTGACCGCGGAGCACGGCTGTTCAGCCAGGACTCTGACGGCAATATCAGCGATGTCATCGAGCCGTTCCTCGAGGCGGGCCTGAACCTGATGTATCCGATGGAGCCTGCCGCAGGCATGGACATAGTGCAGGTGCGGGCACGATACGGCACCGCTCTGGCCTTTTACGGCGGCATAGACAAGCATGTGCTGCGGCGAGGCGAGGCGGCGATCGTGGCTGAGCTGGAGTACAAGATACCGCCGATGGTGGCCACCGGCGGATGCGTGCTGGGCCTGGATCACCGCATCCCCAACGGCACACCGCTGGAGGCATACCGCTTCTATCACGCCAAAGCCTGGGAGATCATGGAGCGCGAGGC
>JAAYSP010000077.1 GCA_012518355.1 candidate division WS1 bacterium
CAGGGGCACCGAAGAGCTGCTCCAGATCGCTGCAAACTATCTCACAAGCTTCCTGTCACAATCCATGGGCTGTGACGTGAGCGACTCCAGCGCGGGCAAGAGCCTGGTTCTGGAGGTAGATACCACACTCGACGACAACCCTGAGAGTCACCGGCTGGGCGTGAACGCGGACGCAATCCGGATTGTCGGCGCGGGTCCGCAGGGCGTCCTGCAGGGCGTCTTTCGCCTGGCAAACCGTATGCGCGAGAAGGGCGCCCCGATACTGGCACCGGGCGAAGAAAAGCGCACTCCACTGTTCAAGCATCGTATACACCGCTCGCCGCTGTCATGCTTTTACAGGGAGGAGCTGACCGGCTACGACGGCCACCCCTTCGCTGCCACTTCTTTCGCCCCCGGGCTGGAGTACCCGGCCTATCGCGAACAGGACGCAGGGCCCGATGTTTTCTACCATGACAACATGCTGATGCGCCTGCTGGAGCACGGCTTCAACGGCATCTGGATCCGTGGGGCCTTCCGACACTTCGCCAAAACCAGCGCATTTCCGGAGTGGGGGCAGTTGTCAGACGAAATCCTGCCTCGTCTTCACGACCTCACAGACCGAGCCGAACGCTTCGGCATGAAAGTATTCCTGTATCTGAACGAACCTCTGGGTGTCGCCGAAGACGATGAGTTTTTCGACAAGTATCCTCAGTGCAAGGGCGCGCCATCCAGCGTGAAGCCCTGGATCAACCTGTGCACCAGCACTCCAGAGGTGAAAACCTATCTGCGCGAGTCGGCGCAGTACGTCTTCACCCATGTCCCCAAGCTGGCTGGATTTGTGATGATCACCGCTTCAGAGTTCCCCAGCCACTGCTGGTGCCGCACCGGTATCAACCCCGATGACCCCACCGAGCGCATCGGCGAGGTACAGGCCTGTCCCCGCTGTGTCACGCGCACCCCACAGGAGACAGTCGGTGAGCTGTTCAGCCTCGTCCATGAGGGCGCCACATCCGCCAAACCGGATGCCGAGATCATCGCCTGGAACTGGAGTTGGCGCATGTGGGAACCCGACCCTCAGCGCGGAGTGCTCGAAGCGCTACCGCCCCGGATCATCGTCATGGGCGACTACGAACGCGGTGAACCGGCAGAGGCGCTGGGCTTCGAGTACACAAATGATGAGTACAGCATCAAGGTGATCGGCCCCAGTGCCCGCTTCCGGGGCGTGGCGGATTTCCTCACCAGTCAAAACCGCCCCATCTATGCCAGGATTCAGATCGGCACGACGCATGAGAATCCTGATATCCCCTATCTCCCGGTGCCGCCGAACATCGCGAAAAAGTATCTCAGTCTGCCCGAAGCCGGAGTATCAGGTCTGATGACCTGCTGGAACTTCGGCAACATGCCGTCGCTGGGCACCGAGATCGCCGGAGAGTTCAGTTGGTCACCACAGCCGGACCTGCAGACAGGCCTGCGAGCAGTGGCGGCACGGCACTTCGGAGAGGCAGCCGCTGATGATGTGCTGGAGGCCTGGGAGGCCATGTCCCGCGCGCATGACGCCTTCCCCAGCAGTATCCCGGTGATGTACAACGGCCCGATCAGCCGGGGACCCAATTTTCCGTTCATCTTCGAGCAGATCGGCAAGAATTTCCCGAAGTCATGGCTGCTGGAGAGTGATATCAGGGGTGATCTATTCACCTGGACATCACCCTTCGGCCCCGAAAAGGTGCTGGAGTGCTACCGCGCAGAAGTAGCCGAGGGCCGGAAGGCTGTCGAGATGCTCAAGCAGGCATGGGTAAAAGCTGCAGGCGATGACCGGCGACGGCTGGAGCGGGAGACCGGCGTGATGGAGTTCCATCTGATCCAGACGGAAAGCGCTGCGAACGTGCTCGATTTTCTGCTCAATCGCAACGCGTTTTATGGGGCTGCCAACGCCACAGAAAAACGGCGTCAATTGGATCGTATCGAGCAGATTTGTCGGCAGGAAATGGATAACATCAGAGCTGCCATCCCTCTGCTGGAGGCCGATTCACGCCTGGGTTGGCACGGTGAGGCCTACGGCTACATGATCACCGTGTTCGGCGTGGAAGAGAAGCTCGAAAGCCTGAACACACTGGTCGAAGAGCGTCTCCCGCAGGAGCGAGCCGCCCTGCAAGCCTGACGCCACATCCCGCTCACGGCCCTTCTAGCACGCAGAAAAAACCGGCCGTAGCAGACCGGCGGACACTGGACGCGGTCAGCTTTCCCGCCGGATGGCCGCATGTGTGGGGGGCGACTTCAGCCGCCTGATAGAGGGGTGCCTGCTGTCGGACGAGGTTACAAATGGCAGTGGCGGAGCATCCAGAGATGGGTGAGAACACCCGCGTCAGGTTTTAGCCCGAGTGCCTGCCGCAAGTATGTCTCGCCACAATGCAAATGGCTCCCTGAGCGTTTTCGGCACGCAGCAACCCGCTGCGAGTTCGGTTGCGGTTACGGCCCG
Organism: candidate division WS1 bacterium; assembly: GCA_012518355.1. GTDB lineage: Bacteria > Armatimonadota > Zipacnadia > Zipacnadales > UBA11051 > UBA11051. The sequence continues at coordinate 2,456 of JAAYSP010000077.1, forward strand.
ACCTATCGTCCGATGACGCATATACCAGAGAGAAGCTGCTGGCAAATCCCCCGGCACGCCCTCCCAAGTGGGGTGGTTTTCGCTGGTGCCCTACAGGATCACCGAGCCTCCATCGGCAAGCGTCTGACGCAAGCTAACAGGATCCACTTGCTGTACAGGGATTCCCTGATCAAGTGCCATCCATGCCGCGACCCCGGCAGCTTCGCCAGTCTGATTTGTGTTGACCATCACACGCACCGCGCTGAATGCGATCTTGTCGGCATCGAGCATGCGTCCAGCAAGCATCAGGTTCGGCACATGCTCCTGCAGCAGGCTGCGGAAGGGTACCTGATAGAAGGTCGGATTGGTTGGCATCGGATCACGCCACC
>JAAYSP010000086.1 GCA_012518355.1 candidate division WS1 bacterium
CTGAATGCGATCTTGTCGGCATCGAGCATGCGTCCAGCAAGCATCAGGTTCGGCACATGCTCCTGCAGCAGGCTGCGGAAGGGTACCTGATAGAAGGTCGGATTGGTTGGCATCGGATCACGCCACCGACCCTCGATGCCAGGTTTGCCACGCTCAGGGATGACCCGCTCTGTCCCATCAAGATAGCGGAAGGTGATGCCTGCGCCGTCAGCATGATGGATATCTACAGGGTACGAACCGTTGGCGACAGCATCCTCAAAGCGCCGGCCGCTGAGCAAATCGTCACCAGTCAGCCGATATGATGCGCAGAGGCGACGAGTCTCGCGAATGCCAAGAGTTGAAGCGAGGTCAGCCAGATGAACTGCAGAGTCTTCCGGCCCGTATTTGCGCAGCACATCCATCATGGCGCGGACCTTGCGCCGCCCCTCTATCTCGGCTTGTGACAACTGCTGGGCGTCAGTGGTATCCAGGCCGAAAACATGGCTGTCTGCACGGAATTGAAGCTCTGGCATTCCGTGAATCGGGTCCCCCCAGCCCCAATCGGGCTCCAGCCCGAACTCTTCCCCGTGATCGCGTATGGCAGCAGTCCAGTCAAAATCACCCAGAGTGTGCATGCCGTACAGCTTCGCACAAGTCGTGGGAGGCTGAAACTGCTCAAGATCATGGCCGGGCAGACCGAGGTCAAACGCCAGATCACCATCACCGGTAGCGTCGATAAACTGGGCCGCTCGGATCGCTTGACGCCCACTTTTGTTTTCGATAACGACTGCAGTAATCCGGTCGCCGTCCATGACAGGAGCGCAGTAGAAGGTACGGAGAAACGGCATGAGAGAGTGCTCCATAGCCAGTTCGTCGAGCTCAATCTTCAACTCTTCAGTATTGAGCCAGAAGGCAGTCGAAAGCGTTGTGGCTGGTGAAACCGCATCGCGCTTTCTGAGACGCTCGAGAACTTCTGCTGTGAGGCCGCCGATGATGGACAACCGTCCCTCTGTATCAGCGAGTCGATGCCATACGAGTACTAAAGCCCCGGTCGCCATGCCGCCGAAGCAGTTCTGCTTTTCGATGACGGCGACGCGTGCACCCAATCTGGCTGCACGGACTGCGGCGAAGAGGCCGGTACAACTGCCGCCGATGACACAGATGTCGCATTCGTGCACCACCGGTATGCTGCGCGCCGGCTCCTGAATAGTGCTGCCTGCTGACATGGACTCACTCCTGAAAAGCGTCAGATTGCGCGAAAAGGCCGAAGGCAGGCACTCATGCGGTAGACAGCCAAACGCTCTGCACATAACTCTTTTGGCTTCGTCGCACACAGCTATGAGGCCTGCTCAAGAAGAGTGGGCCTACGGTAGCACGGTGAATGCGTGCGGAACGGACACGGCATGTTTGGGGCACACTGACCCGTGCTCAGTTACGCTAGCTATACAGCCGGAAAAGACTGACCTATTGCCGTTTCTTCTCTCCAGCAACTGGCGCTCTCTCAACAGCGCCACGTCATACCGGCTGCTCCGATCACTGCGCGGTCACCGAGAGTGGCCTGAAGTGCAACAGTACCTGCCTCTCCGGTGCAGTGGATAGGCACTATCACCTCTGCATCGGTCCGCCGCAGAGCATCTGCAGTCTCCTGCAGACGATGGGAGGTAGCGTTCACCAGGTGTAGCCCGCCGAGGATGGTGCGGATTCTGAAGCTCGGATTGAGGCGCTCTATGTAGCTCACTGTGTTCACGATCCCGGCATGTGCACAGCCTACACAGACGAAAAGCGACTCGTCTCTGCGAATCCATAAGGCGATGTCGTCCTCTATCGGGTCCGGGCGCTGCCCATCGGAGTCCAGGAAAAACGGTCCACCAGTGTCTTCGTATTCAGCTTCTCGCGGTATCGGACCGGTCAGCCCGATGCTGTCTGAGAGCATGATGGGCTGCTGTACCCAGTGAAGTCGCTCCGAAGGCAAAGTCTCCATAGCGGCCATGGATCTTTTCGGCATCCCAATCGAGGTCGCAGCCCCGTCACGCACTGAGTACCGCTCGAGCATCACGTCGGGGTGGCAGTACACATGGATCTGCGGGCACATCCCCAGGACACGCGCGACGTCCCCGGTGTGGTCATAGTGCCCGTGGCTGAGCACCAGCGCATCGGCGTCTCGCAGGTCTATCCCGAGAGCATCAACGTTGTGCTCAAGCGCCATGCCCTGCCCGGTGTCGAACAGAATCCGCATGTCTCCGGTTTCAATCCATAGCGAGAGGCCGTGTTCGGTAGCGAGGCCGTCTTCCGCTGAATTGTCCACCAGCACAGTCACTCTGCAGTCAAATGCGTTCACAATCGCCTCCCATAAATGCAGCAGGGGCACCCGTCGGCCCGGTCAAGGTAAGCCAGGCAAACCTACCTCCACCCTATCGCGACCGGCAACCACAGGGGTATCAGCCAGATACATCCAGAGCTACTATCGCATCAGCCATCTGGCGCCGCGCGTCCAGCAAAGCTTCCTCGCTGCGAGTGTACTCAGAGTGGTTTTTCAACAGGCCATCGCGGATGTGCGCAAGCAGTTGCACAGCCCGGGCGCCAGCCTCACTGCCCTCTCCCACACGGCGAATGCCCTCCTCCACCAGCAGCAGATACTCCAGATCCTCCATGCCTTTTCGCACCATCTCCCACCGCATGGAGCTACAGATCCCCTGCTGGCCGGGATAGACCACATGGGTGTCGCCAGGCGGCAGTGGCAGCCGACCGAGCGGCAACTTCTCGCTCCCACCGGTCACACTGTTCCACGGATCCACTCGTCCGCGCAGGCCCTTCCACGGGCCCCATGCAGCGTAGCCCCAGTGCAGATAGCCGGTCGCCCCATAGCGCCAGTTGAGCCAGTGGATGATGCGCGTTTTGAGTGACGCGAAGTCGAGAAACCGGTTAGGGTAGGGGCCTCGTGGTGCCAGACATGTGTAGCTCCACAGCTCTTCACCGGGATATGGCAGGCCTTCTTTCAGCTCCTGAAGCTGGGGCACCCGAATCTCCACACAGCCCTCCAGCGCATCTGACATCATCGCATCTATGCGTGACACATCAGGCAAAACATGCCGCACGAAAGCGCTCATAGTGCGATAGCTTTCTTCGTTTGCGGGGATCGGCTCATCAGCCTGATGCAGAATGAAGCGAGAGTACCAGCCTTTTCCTATGAGATGCTTCTTCAGGTTCGTCAGGAAATCGGCCAGCAACGCCTGACGTGCCGGGTCATCCACCGGTGCAGGCCCCGTCTCAGTAGCCACTCCCTCTGTGTCATAGACCGTCAGCCCCGAAAACTGAAACTGACTCTCCCAATCGCCTGACCGACCTCCCAGATGACCTCCCTCGATGCGCTCGGCCACTCCATAGCGGTCAAAAATCTCTATCCAGCGATCGAGGTTGGCATAGTCATAAGTCCAGCCGCTGTCGGCAGAGGTGATACGAACCAGCTCTCTAAGCGGAGTGAGGATCACGTTCTGCCGGTGCTGCCCCATATCGCGGGCTACTCGCTCCATCCACTCCCACCACTCGGCACTGAAGCGTTCGATGTTGTACCACTGCTCCAGATAGACAGGGAAAAACCATTCCGTGTGCCAGGCACTGGGCTTGAGCGGAATCGCGAACGGCCAGACCTCCACCTGCAGCGGCACTTCGATGCGCTGGTCATCAGCGTACACGGTGATGGCCCCACGGTACTGCCCGGCAGGCGCATCTTCGGGCACGGAGACAGTCACCCATATCGGCTGCGTCTGGTCGGCGTTCATGCTCGTCTCGGGCCACTCGATAAACGGATCGGGGAAAAACGCCGGTGCCCGTCGGATGGTCTGGCACGCTTCTGTGTCGCGGGTGTTCTCGTGCACCGGTACATAACCGACGAACGATGCCTGTATACAGTCGGCAGGTATACGTGCCCCACCCGGCCCGCTCAAGGCCGAGCACTCCACCGATACCTTGCGCACCGGAGCAGATGACCGCAGACAGATCTGGGCATCCTCCTTTTCGTTGCGAGCGGCCGCCAGGTGGATGGAGGTTTCTGCCCCGCTGCCAGGCTCATCATCGTGAAAAACCTTTGTCAGGCTGCCAACCATCCAGTGTGCAATCATGACATCCTCCCGTGCAATTGCGCGAACACGCTACTGTCCGCTTCGCATGATATGAACCGATGAACTGAGGCTCTTCCCGCATCATACATAGACACGACGCGCCCTCACACTCCAACGGTGGTTCGGCCTTGTTTTACTGCAACTACAGCGAAAACCTCACGAAAAATGCACTGCACGTTTTCTGTGTATACAAGAGAGTTCGCTCCATAAGCTCTCCATCCTGCCTCCCGCGGCGGGAAGCCTCAATCGGCCGTCAGCGATGCGGTGAAAACTCCCAATCTCAGTGCACTAAGCCTGCGTGGGCTCCTGATAGTATGTGACGCTGTCGGACTCATACTGGAACAGTTCGGTTGTCAGGTACCGTTCACCGGTATCAGGTAGCACCACCACGATGAGTTTGTTCGCGTTTTCCATACGGCCTGCCACCTGCAGGGCGGCATGGACGGCTGCTCCCGACGAGATACCGGCCAGAATCCCTTCTCGTCGTGCCAGCTCGCGTCCACAGGCCATCGCATCCGGGACGCTGACCCGGATTATCTCATCGAAAAGATCGACAAACAATATAACTGGCACAAACCGGGCTCCGATGCCCTGCAATCGGCCGTCAGCGATGCGATGAAAGCTCCAGCATCAGTGCCTAAGCCTGCGTGGGTTCCTGATAGTATGTGACGCTGTCGGCCTCATACTGGAACAGTTCGGTTGTCAGGTACCGTTCACCGGTATCAGGTAGCACCACCACGATGAGTTTGTCCGCGTTTTCCATACGGCCCGCCACCTGCAGGGCGGCATGGACGGCTGCTCCCGAC
>JAAYSP010000159.1 GCA_012518355.1 candidate division WS1 bacterium
GGCATGGCACGCTTCAGTACCTGCACGGACAGTAGCCGTGTCTATAAACGGTCTCATGGGCGATACTCCAAGCTTCAGCACCTGCACGGGTAATAGGTTGACGAAAGCGGTTTCGAACCTGTAAAATTAAGTAGCGAATGCGATCAAACGCTTCCGGCAGTTCACATGGCCTGCATTTGCCTTGAGGTTGCGATCCTCCAGGGATGGATTGGGTCTATCATGCGGATCAGATATATCATGCTGGAGACCTGCAGGATGAACCGGCCACTCCGCGATATAGGGATTTCTGGATGGTGCGTTGCCCTTCTGGTGCTTTCCGTTTCCGCGGGCTGGTGCCAGACTACAACTATTCCGTGGCAGTTGTTGCAGGCTACTTACGAGTATGACGCTGATTTGCCGTTGCAGGCCCAGGTCACCGAGACCGGTACCAACAGCTTTTTCACCAGCTACTCAGTGACCATCGAGGCCGTAGACGGCACTACCATTCCGGCGATGCTTCACCGCCCCAACCTGCCTGATCCGGTGCCCTGTGTGCTGTTGCTGCACGGTCTGGGGGGCGACAAGGCGAGCTATTCGTTGCCGCTGGCTCTTGCTCTTGCGCCGAAGGGTGTGGCGGTGATGGCCATAGATGCACGTCTACACGGAGAGCGAGCTGAGTCCGATACGCAGATGCTGAGCGCGGATTTGGCGGCCTCCCGCGACGCCATGATCAACACCATCATTGACAATCGTCGCGCACTGGATTACCTTGATACCAGACTGGATATCGCGCATGAGCGGTACATGCTTATCGGTGCCAGTCTGGGCGGCATTCAGGGGGCAGTGCTAGCTGCGGTTGATGATCGCATAAAATCGGCAGTCCTGATTGTGGCCGGGGGCCAGCTTGATGCGATGTTCTTAAGCTCGAAGCATCCGGCGACAGAAACGTTTCGTGAGGCCGGATATCCGGCCGGCGCATTGCGACGAGCTCTCTGGGACGTAGAGCCGGTCAATTTCATCGGTCATTTTGCTCCCAAGCCGCTGCTGATGATCAACGGCGCGCAAGATGACACGATCCCGCCTGAGAACGCCACTGTGCTCCACCAGGCGGCCGGTGAACCGAAGCAGATAGTCTGGTATGAAGGCGGGCACATCCCGCCTATCAGCCAGTTGATAAGCCTGCTGGGCGAATTCGTACAGGCGAATTTACTTGAATTGGAATAAAACCGGACCTACTTGTGTCGGTACTGGTATGGAGGATAGAGCATAGTGCAGACCGTCTTTCTTATATTGGCGTCCATAAGTGGAGTTACACTCATAGTCTCGGTCATGATGCAGGATTCGAAAAATGCTGGTTTCAGCGCAGCCATGGGCGGAGGCGACAGCGCACAGTTCACGAAGGGTAGTCGCGAGGAGCTGTTTGACCGGATCACGAAGATAGCGGCAATCGTCTGGATACTGGCCTGTGCAGTGGTAGCTATACTCAAGTATGCCATGTAGAACTGGCGTTGCTTGCCTCTAGACGTAGCCATTTGGAAGTGGGCGTTCAGGCCGAGTACCCTGACGCACACGGATGTACACGGGACTGACACTTGAGGCCGCATCGCTATGCGCAACTGGTGCAGACGGGGGATCTGGCCGTTACTGTGTAGCCTTGTGTGATCTAGGCAAGGGACGAGAGCAGGCCCTTAGCCGGGCGAAGACTGCATAGAGTTCTGCTATGCCGGCGCAAGCGAATAGTAGAGGTTTGGTACAGTGCATCATCTTTGGGCACCCTGGCGGATGACTTATGTGACGGGTTCTAAGCCTGATGGCTGCGTGTTTTGCAGTAAAGTCGATGACACGCGAGACGCGGACAACTATGTCCTGTATCGAGGTCAGCACAATTTCGTCATTCTGAACGTGTACCCGTACAACAGCGGCCATCTCATGGTGGTACCCTACAAACATGTGGCGTGCATGACTGAATTGGATGAAGAAAGCCTTCAGGAGATGTTTCTGATGGCTCAAGTCTGTGTCGGAGTGATGAAGCAGCACTTGCACGCAGAAGGCGTTAACCTTGGCATGAACATCGGACAGGCGGCAGGCGCGGGGATAGAGCAGCATCTTCACCTGCACCTGGTTCCCCGATGGAGTGGGGATACCAACTACATGACTACGGTGGCCGGTACCCGTGTGGTGCCTCAAGATTTGATGGCGACATACAAGGACATGCTGCCGGTTTTGACGAAAGCTCTAGAAGAGACTCTGCCGGGCGAGCGAACGGGGTGTTGACCCCCAGGGTGTGCAGGCGAACGCTAGCCCAGGGAGGGATTGGTCAGTCTGTCAAGTGAGAGGAGCATGGTCAGCCATGAGTAGCGGACATGCATTTTCCTGCCGTTTTGTATTGCTCTCTCTGGTCATTTTGTGTGCAACAAGCCTGGGCCTGGCACAGGTGGAGATCACGGCACCTGCAAACGGCGAAACCGTACGAGGCCAGATCAATGTGACGGGCACCAAGACCGACCCCGCCCATGGGTGGATCTCGTACAAGCTGGAGGGCCCTGGACAAAGCGGTGACTTTACCACCGCGGTAGTGCAGCCATTCCGACTGGTGTGGGATTCTGTCAGCGCTGATGATAGCGGCAAGCGGCGTTTCCCGGATGGTGAATACACCATCACCGCAGTCGGGCATCTGCCTTCTGGTCAGAAGCTTGGTCAGGCCAGTGTACGGGTGACGCTGAAAAACGACCTCGATTCCGACGCACACCCTGCCACAGTTACTCTTGTGGCTGATTACAAGCGAGGTCGGGAATTGACCGGTGAGGCGATAGGACGAGCCCGCACCAAGCTAATTGAACATGACGACTTCCATGCCAAGGTCATAGACCTGTACGGAGGGCTTCTGGAAGCCCAGTGGCGCGAACGAGCTATGAGCAATAGTGCGGGCGTCTCAGCTATCGTACGCTTCTATTTTGACAAAGGCTACACAATTCTGCAGGGCAGTATGCCAAGCAACTTGCCGCGAGCCGGTGACATCTTCACGCTAAACATTGACTCAAGAGCCAAGGTGAGCACCAGGCGCAAGGATGACAAGATTTTTGAGCTGGGTACCCTTGACCTGCAACTGCCGGATCAGGCAGTGAGGCGAGGCAGCACCTGGAAAAGCTCCATGCACGTCATCCCGTTGCTGGGAGCAGATCGGCGAACGGTAACCGGCAACCACCGTGTAGATGGCTTCCAGTGGGTAGCTGGTCGCAAATGTGTGCGAATTGTCAGCACCTACTCCGAAAATGATGTCGAGTTGAAGGTGCAGATGGGCCAATCAGCAACGCCACAGGCAGGTATGGGGATGGACATGGGCATGCTGGAAATTCCTGATCTAGCCTTTTTCGCGCCACCTGACCTGGCTATGCCGCCACCTGGAGACATGGGCCCAATTGTCGAAGGGGCTACTCCGGCCAGCACCGTATCAGTCTCTGCGCCGGTGACGAGTACTGTGACGTCATCCTACACCGGCACACGTGTGAGCTACTTCGCTTATGAGATGTCACAGTTTGTGCGCTCCGAAGATTTCGTCAGCCACAAGCTTACGATTGACAGCAGCCAGTTTGGCGGCGGGGCTCAGCGTGGCATGGGAGGAATGTGGGACGACCCAATGATGATGGGCGATATGTACGGCCCCGGTGGTATCATGCACCAGTTGACAGAGCCGGACGCTGAGGATCATCCATGGGAGGTCCCTGGCATGCCCGGACCGCAACAACAGCAGATAGAAGTGAAAAAGGAGTTCGAGGCCACGGCCCAGGTCTCTATGGTCGTCAACAGGCGCTGATGAACGGCCCCGCGACGATGCCCGTCAGATGGCGGTCCCGACGACGCGTCGGGCCGACACCTTCGCCAAGCCGTGTGATGAATCTTATGATCACACGGCTGATGGCGGTATGCTTGATGTGGCACGTACTTCTAACCTCAGCTTGTAACGCACAGCAACCGATACGTCTGAGCCTGGTCGCATGGCAGGATGACGGGGACGCTGAGTTGCGTAAGTGTGCGGGCATACTGAGCGAGTTCTCGCGCCAACACCCCCAGTTTCAGGTAGATATGACTTACGACAGTTGGGCCAATGCCTATGGCCGCCTGTCGCGTTGGTGTGGATCTCTCAACGAGTATGCGCCCGACATGACGATCATCCCCGACCAGTGGATGGGTGAGTTTAGCGACCACCTCTATGCCTTCGGGCCCGGCTTCACCCAGCATTTGCAAGCTTTCTTCCCCCTGGTACTTGCACCTGCTATCATCGATGGGCGTACGCACGGAGTACCATGGCGTATGGATTCGCAGGTGCTGTACTATCGTACAGATCTGCTGGCTGAAGCCGGTCAGAGCCCACCGCAAACCTGGGAGCAGTTGAGCGCTGCTGCTACCGAAGTGGCCAACCCGAGCAAGGGGATCTACGGTTTTGGCCTGCCCGGAGCAGTTAGCGGAGGCGGTGCAAACCTGCTTCTAACGCTGCTGTGGTCATCGGGAGGGGCAGTTGTGGATGACGATGGCGAGATCCACCTGGTGAGCGAACAAATGATCGCCGCTCTGGATTACTGTGTCCAACTAGCGCGGAGTGGGGCACTGCAGCCTGAAGTGCTGGCATGGGACCAGGCAAGCCTGCAGCAGACGTTCATGGATGGCAAACTAGCCATGCTCATCGCCGATTCGACCCTGGCCACTCGTCTTCATCAATCAAAAACCCCCCCCGATTATGCAGTTAGCTCACTTCCCGCCGGTGATCATCCTCTGGCTTTTGTCTCCATGAGCTACCTCGTGGTGATGCGTACAAGCCGTCATCGCGAGGCCTGCCAGGAGTTTCTCAAATATATGGCATCGAAGGATGTCCAGGAGCGAATGCTGCAAACCGGCACAATCCCATCCCACTGGGAAGTTGCCGAGCGATTCAAGCGAGAAGCACTGATGGGCGCTTTCGTGGCAAATCTTGAGCATGCCCACAGTCGACCCAACCACAACTGGGAACTGCTCCAGGCAGGGCTTGACGATGCCCTCTTCCTGGCCATCAGCGGTCGCATGTCCGCTACCGAGGCACTGGAGTTGGTGCAGGCCAAATACTTCAGTGCCACTCCAGAAACCGAATAGGGTGTGCTCTCGGTCCCGGGGGGCGTGTGCCAACGCTCGAGACATGATACAGTGGTGACACAACCGACAGTCCCTCAACTGTCGCGGTGGAGCGATGATCAGATCACCCGTGGTGCCCTACTTTTGCCAGATACTAGTGTCGGTTTCGTTTGAGAGCTGTAGCAAAGGCACCACCAAACGCCGGTGAAAGTCCTGATATCCTGGCCATGTAGACTTAATCCTACGGCCAATAAAACGGTGGCACTGCTTCCGCCTGCGGGAACGGGGCGCAGGTAGGAATTGTTCTAAGACAGGAGAAGATGTACCAGAGTTAACAGCCAGAAGTGCTTGAGTAGAAGCCCGACAAGGAGACATCCGATATGAAGCGGCGTTTGTCAGCCATTGCTGTGTTACTTGGTCTCTTATTGGCCCTGCCATCGGCATCAGGTGATGCTTACGTAACAGTTCTGCACTTCAACGACTATCATGGATATCTGCAAGCCCGCAGATATGGTCAGGAAAACTTCGCGGTGATGTCACGTATCTCCACTGCAATACAGGAGGTACGTGATTGGAACGATGCTCATGATGCCAGTACTTTTGTGTTTGTCGCTGGTGACATACTGCAGGGCACCCCGCTTTCCACCGTCTACAAGGGCGAGCCTGATGTACTGGCACTCAATCTGATGGATCTTGATGCCATGTGCGTGGGCAATCACGAGTTTGACTTCGGCTTTGACAACTTCCAGAAGTTGCATGCATTGGCGCGGTTCCCTATCCTCGCCGCGAACATCTACGTGAAGGAGACCAGTGAGCATCTGACCACTCCGTTTGTCAGCCTCACTCTGGCCGACGGCACAAAAGGCGCGGCTTTCGGTCTGACCACACCGGATACTGCAGTACAGACTTCCCCGAAAAACGTCGAACAGCTTTACTTTACTGATGCCATCGAAGAGGCGCAAAAGCTCGTACCTGAATTGCTGAAAGAAGCTCAATTTATCGTCGCAGTCACCCATCTGGGGCATGATGAAGACCTGGAGTTAGCCGCGGCAGTGCCCGAGATTGATCTGATTGTCGGCGGCCACAGCCACACGGCCGTCGAAACCCCGGTGCAGGTGGGCAAAACTCTTGTGGTGCAGACCGGTGGCTACGGCCAGACTCTGGGACAGGTGGACATGCTGGTGTCTGAGGGAGATGTAGTCAAGTACAGAGGTTTTCTCCGTGAAGTGGGCCCTGCCATCACCCCAGACCCACAGGTGCAAGCCATCGTGGACAAGTACGCCAACCAGCTTGACGATCGCCTCCGCGAGGTCATCGCCCACACTACGGTACGTCTGGATGGAGAACACGAACTGAGTCGAGCGCAAGAGACAAATTTGGGCAACCTGGTGACTGATATCATCCGTGACTATGCGCGCGCTGATGTGTGTCTCTGGAACGCCGGTGGTATCCGCTCATCCATCGAAACCGGGCCCATCACGTTCGGCGACATCCTGACTGTCGTACCGTTCGGCAACATCATCGCCACCAAACCAGTCAGTGGCGAGCAATTGCGGCAGGTGCTGGAGTTCAACGCCGCACAGACCCGTCCTTTCGGCGGTTTTCTGCAGGTATCTGGTTTAACGATGGAGATCGAGGGTAATCGTCTTGGCAAGGTCATGGTCGGTGACAGGCCTCTTGACCCGTCCGCAACGTACCTGATGGCTACCAGCGAATTCATGCTAGCCGGCGGTGACGGCTACGCGATGCTCATGGAGGGCGCAGAACCCACTTATCTCGGATACTCTGAGAGTGCGGTTGTGCTCGAGGGGCTGCGGACGATGGGGACCGTAAGTCCGAAGGTAGAAGGGCGCATAGTCATCAAGTAACCGGGGGACCGCAGGAGAGGCTCCTCGTGCAACGCGAGGTCGGGACATGGTTGCTGCCCACGCTTGAGTTGCTGGTCTCGCGGTATGTGGTATGCCACAGAGATGGAGCGACTGGTTGGGCGTTGCAGCCATGTCTCACGTACGTCTGCCCCTGCGAAGGTCTGTCGGGGAAGCGATGCGACGCGGTGTCGGTCTCCTTCGGTACTGGCCACTCATGGATGGCTCTCGTCAGATGTGCCGTATCTATCCGTGTGTGGTGCTGCGCTTGACTGGTGCGCGGATGCCATACACTCTGCGTAGCCGCTCGTACCTGTCCTATCCGAACCGTCCCATGATGTACTCAGCGGTGCGCTCGTCATGCGGCTCGGTGAACAGTCTACCGGTGGGGCCTTCTTCGACCATGCTGCCCAGTAGCATGAAAACCGCTCGATCCGAAGCGCGGGCGGCTTGCTGCATGTTGTGGGTTACGATGACGATGGTGTATGCCTCGCTGAGCTGGCGCATCAGGTCTTCTATGTGCAGCGTCGAGTACGGATCAAGCGCTGAACACGGCTCGTCGAGCAGGATGACTTCGGGCTCCACTGCCAGCAGCCTGGCAATACACAACTGCTGCTGAGCGCCTAGGGGCAGATCTTGGGCCGGTGTGTCGAGGTCAAAGCCGCCATCATCCCACAGCCCTGAACCGCGCAGGCTTTGCTCCAGTATGTGTTCCAGATAGGCGCGGTCGGTCACTCCGTGCGCACGGGGGCCAAACAGCACGTTGTCGCGTATAGAAAATGGGAACGGATTCGGCTTCTGAAACACCATCCCCACACGTTTTCGCAGGACCGAGACGCTCATCTGCGGCCCGTAGATGTCCTGCCCATCGAGTCTGACCTCGCCATCCAATCGGAATCCCGGCACCATGTCGTTCATGCGGTTGAAGGTGCGAAGAAGTGTTGATTTTCCGCATCCAGATGGGCCGATTATGGCAGTGATGGTCCTGCTTTGAACGTCCAGGTCTACGCTCTTGAGCGCATGGAAGGAGCCGTAGAAAAGGCTGAGGCCACGCGCAGTGATCTTCACCTGCCCGGAATCTGTACTGACCATCAACCGAACCTGCCTTCGAGGAAGTCGGCTGTGCGCGAGTCTCGTGGATTTGTGAACATCTCGGCAGTTGGCCCACACTCCACAAGCTCACCCATGAGCAAAAATGCAGCCCGATCGGTGGCACGGGATGTCTGCTGTACGTTCTGACTCACCAGTACTATGGTATACCGCTCCTTGAGGTCCCACAGCGCTTGCTCGATTTTGAGAGTGGAGATGGGATCCAGACCGGAACACGGTTCGTCCAGCATGACGATCTCGGGCTGTGCGGCCAGGGCTCGCGCAATGCTCAAGCGTTGCTGCTGGCCGCCGGATAGGCGCAGTGCTGGCTGGTTCAGCCGATCTTTTACCTCATCCCACAGAATCGCATCCCGCAGCGCCTGCTCTGTGCGCTCCTGAAGCACGGTTCGGTTTCTCACTCCTGCAACACGCAGCCCGAAGACGACGTTTTCGAAGATCGTCTTGGGTAGCGGGGTCGGCAAATCAAAGACGATGCCGATGCGCCGTCGGAGCTGGTTAACGTCCACGTCCGGGTGGTAGATATCGTCACCATCAAGCAGCACACGGCCTTCGTGGCGGTATGTTGGGATACGGTCGTTGAGACGGTTGATGGTATGGAGCAGACTGGTCTTGCCACCACTGCTGGGGCCGGTGATGCCCAGGATCTCGTTTGGGTACACTCGCAGGCTCAGTGATTTGATGGCCTGTACTGCGCCGTAGAAAACCGAGAGATTCTCGACACGAAGCTTGCACTTTTCCTCACGGCGGTCATGGAGCTCCATGGGCATAGGACCATCTGACGAAAACACTTATGTCACCCCCGCACGAAAGCGGAGCATGATGGCGTTTGCGATAGTGTTGACCAGCAGTATAGTTATGACGAGCACTGCGGCAGTACCATAGGCATGGGGCATAGAGAGGCCCTCCCGCGCCAGTATGTAGAAGTGCACCGCCATGGTACGTGTCGGGCTGAAAATGGACAGAGGTAGACGCAGTGCCGTGCCAGCGGTGAAGATGACTGCTGCGGTCTCCCCAACACAGCGGCCGATGCTCAGCACAATCCCGGTGACGGTGCCAGGCAGTGCGACGGGTAACACGACGCGTGTCACTGTCTGCCAGGTGGTGGCTCCAGTGGCAAAGCTCACCTGCCGGTACGATGCCGGCACCGCTCTCAGGGCCTCTTCGGCAGTGCGCATTATCGTGGGCAAAACCATCACCGCCAGCGTCAAGCCACCCGATAAGACTGACCACCCCATCTTCAGATAGATGACGAAGAAGATGAAGCCGAACAGGCCGAAGATGATTGAGGGTACTCCGGCGAGGCAGTCCACGCCAAACCGAATCGCCGCTGCAGCCCGTCCACCTCGGCTGTATTCGTTGAGATAGATGGCGGTGCCGACACCGAGTGGTGTGGCGATGGCCAGTGCCACTGCCGTCAGTGCGAGGGTGCCGACGATGGTCGGGAAAATCCCTCCCGCGCGTCCCATGCTTTCCGGTTGCGCCAGCAGGAATTCGGGCGTCAGCATGGGTAGACCGTGTACGAGTATGAAAACGATGATGGCGGCCAGAACCGCGAGTGTCACTCCTGCTGTAGTCCACAGGGCAACTACGGCTGCCACATGGACTTTCTCAGGGTTCAGACGCGGTCGACGCGATGGCTGGTCAGGAATCACCGGTGACTCCCCCTACGTCTGAGGCGCATGTTTGCCAGGGCATTCAAGATCATGATGAAGACGAACAGCACCACTCCAGTGGCGAAGAGTGCCTCCCGATGTGCTCCGGCGGCATAAGCCATCTCGAGGGCGATGTTGCTGGTCAGGGTTCGCGCCGGATCCAGAGGGTTGATCGGCAGCTTCACAGCGTTTCCGACAACCATGATGACGGCCATGGTCTCACCTACAGCGCGGCCCATGCCTAGCACCAGTGCAGTTATCAACCCCGTACGTGCAGTCGGCAGAATGACGAGCAGGATGGTCTGCCAGTGGGTGCAGCCAAGCGCCAGGGCCCCCTGTTTGTACTCGACGGGAACCGCCTCCAGTGCGTTCTGGGCGATGCTGATAACCGTGGGCAATACCATCACCCCGAGGATGATGGCGGCGGAAAGTATAGACAGCCCGGGGCCGCCGAAAGTCTCTCTGATAAAAGGCACCAACACGACGATGCCGATGAAGCCATAAACAACAGAAGGTATACCGGCCAGAAGCTGGATTGCTGGCCGCACTACGTCGGCCACCTGCCGGGGGGCGATTTCGACCAGGAAGACGGCACACGCTACGCCCACGGGGCCGGCGATAAGCAGTGCACCTACGGTAACCCAGATGGAGCCCATGATCATGGGCAGAATGCCAAACGAACCCTTCGTCGGAGCCCACTTTGCCCCCAGCAGAAAGGAGCCCAGGCCCTCTCGCAGCATAATCGGCGTGCCCTCGATGAACACGAAGACGGCGATAAGTGCCAGTACTGCCAGGGAAGAGAGGGCGGCGATGAATAGCAGTTTCTCGATGACAAACTCGCGTAGCCTCATGAGCGCGACTCCGCTGCCGAAGGGACATACCCTTCTTCTTCGATGATGGCCTGGCAGGCCGGTTGATGCAGGTAATCCATGAAGGCCCTCTCTCGGGGGCCGGGCTCGCCACTGGTGACAAGTAGAAAAGGTCGTGTGAGCGGATACTGGCCACTGATCACAGCATCGTGTGTCGGTACAACCTCATCGAGGCTGATTGTCGCGACCTCTGGAGTTACCATGCCCAGTGAGATGTAGCCTATGGCGTTGCGATCTCCGGCCACAATCGCTCGCACCGTGCCGGTCGAATCCTGTACTATGCCGTCTGCCGAGATCTCTGCATCGCCCATCACTATCTCCTGGAACGCGCCTCGAGTGCCGGAGCCTTCTTCGCGGGTGATGAAGTTGATCGTCCCTGGGTTGCCTCCCAATTGCTGCCAATCGCGGATGCGCCGGGCATAAATGTCGCGCAGTTGCTCTCTACGAAGAGCTTTCACAGGGTTGGCTGGATGGACTATCACGGCGATGGCGTCCTGAGCTATGAGAAAGCGGTGGAGATCCCTTTCAGTGGGTTCAAGCTCTCGGGAGGCCATACCGATGGCGGCTGCACCTGACACAGCGGCGCGAATACCAGCAGTACTACCA
The DNA here is from genome assembly GCA_012518355.1 of candidate division WS1 bacterium. Lineage (GTDB taxonomy): Bacteria > Armatimonadota > Zipacnadia > Zipacnadales > UBA11051 > UBA11051. The sequence continues at coordinate 11,185 of JAAYSP010000159.1, forward strand.
CTGCCCTGCACGTTGACGACCTCTCCATGATGCTCGGCCATGTACCGCTCTGCAAGATGTTCAACCAGGGGTTGGACCGAGGTAGAACCTGCCACAGTCAAGCCACCGGACTGCGGCCCGCGGCAGCCTGCAACACCGATAGACAGTCCTGCTATGATGGCCATCACCAACAAAAGATGAGACCGACGATGGTGTGCCAACTTCCTGTTGCTCCTCAAGGCTGGCGCTGTCCACAAGTGTTGAGAGCGCTACTGTCTGTATTCACTGATATATCAACACCTGTTTTATAGAAACGACAATCTGGTAAAATGCGAACTCGCCCTGGAGATCAAAGTATCTTGGCAGCAAGCAGGCTGCCCAGTGAGTACTATGCTATCCGAAATCCATCGCAAAGTAGCAGTTTTTCCCCGCATGGACCAGGTCATGTGTCTGGCCACACCACATCAAAAAGCGTCATCGAGTTTTCTTCAGACTAGCTGAAGAGATGTGAAGCCGTGGTAAATCCCAGTGTCATATGTTTTCTGGCAGCTTGTTAGCACTCTGAGATGGTGTTTTCATCCGGTTATACTGCGGGCAGGGTGGAGGGAATAGCTCACCCATTGAATCGGATGCGCTGTGAACAGTGCTTGGAAGTCGGCCATCACTCAACTCCAGACCGGCCATCGCTGTCCTGAGCCAGCAAACCGTACGGAGAAACTTACCCTGCGATGCTGCTGCTCCCGCATGTGCACCATGGTTTGCACGTTCTGGTTACCGTATAGACAAATCAGTTGGGCAATCTGGCCTGCCTGCCGGATATAGCGGACCACGTCCCCCATCACTTAACCGTTAATCGTATCATACCGTACCGTACGGCCACTATCAGATTGTTTGCGTGTCGAGTGCCTTCGTCTAGTTAGCACGTGTAGCGTCAGAGTTTCTAAGTCCGAAACCTATATCCCGCGACTGAGACAGTTTCGGTAAGCGATGCATGTTTTTGCAGTGTCTATTCCACAGTTGCATGTCCTGGACCTCCTTGTAATTGGTCTCCGAAACGCACTCTGAGGTTGACTATCGCCTTCGTCAGTTCTGGCGTTACGGACGAAATACACAAGTGAGACTATGTCAGTCTGCGGGTCAGTTTTCAGAAGTGGTAGCTGGTGGAGGCAAGCAAGTACACAGACAGCTGCGTTGCCTGCATCCCAGGTGTCCTGACACGATCGGACATGACATAGACTGCCGAGACAGCCCTGGTTTGCCGCATTTGGATGGTGCTACTGCGTAACCTGAGATATGGTTTCGCGCAGAAGGGGGACAAATCGATCTGCACTGGGGGCCCGGAACATGGTGGAGTAGTCGGTGAGGACCACTCTGGAGACACCGGCTTCATGCGCCGCCAGCAGATTGGCTGTGACCCGATCCTGAGGTCGGGGCGATCCGGGGAGCCAGATGTGGCAGGGCTTGTTCGTGTTACGCTGTCCTCGTGAGCCGAGTGCGTGCAGTTCTCTGACCGCCTGTGCCGGGTCCGCCTGGCGTTCCTGCCACGGCACGTATAGTGCTAATCCGTCTACTGCAGGAGAATCCAACAGTAGGCTCCAGTCACCGGTGCCCTTGTGATCCTGGCTGGTGTCCAGAGTGGGGCTGGGCAGTACCAGTGAATATAGCCGCGGGTCAACGGAGTGCACTGCAGCCGCGGCCGACAGTACGAACATAACTATGCTGAAGCGGCGGAAGGCCCGCACGTGTTCGTTAAGCTCGTGTGGCATCTGATAGTTTTCCGCCGCATAAAACAGCCGTTTGCAGTACTCACAGCGGCACGCCCACGTACCTCGTGAGAAATAGAAGCTCGGCTCATCCCACAGAAAGCCATGGGCGTCAAGCATCCAGGCCGTGGTGCGCATATTCGAGGCGAACCACTCCAGGAAGCGAGGATTGTTGGGGCAGGCCTTCGCACAGCGCCGCCCTCGACTGTCTATCTGCAACTGGCCACGATTGGTGTCCACGTACAGACTCTCGATGGCAGGGTCGGGGTCCACCACCTTACCGTATCCCCACGGGACAACACAGATTTCGAAACCGGCAGCCGCCGCAGACCTGACAAATGCGGCCTGCTCCTCGGCATGCCAGCGCATTTCATTTTCGTAGCAGCCTACGAATAGCGAGCCGATACCTACCTCAGTAAGCAGGCTAAGATCCACATGACTAAACTCGTTTACACCGCCTGCAATGCAGATGCCGACCTCCATCGGTTCCAGCTACCTCCTGGACTGCCTTGGTGCCCACAGCCTCTACGCTATTTTCGAGCCACCAGAGCGAAGGACGTGCCGATCGGCAGTTGTATATACCTCATCAGCCACACCTCCACATTCAGTAGTGCGATCAGCAATAGGTTGAGCGGTCCGGGCAATACACGCAAGTCGGTCTTGGGGGCTTCAGGCTTCTTGGGCCGTAATCGTTGTAGCCATCGGAAAGCCAATATAGCCGGAAACACAAAGCTGACCGCTGCAGACAGTTTCTCTATCTTGTAGCCCGTTTCCTGTAGTTTCTCTACGATTTCCTTGCGAGTATAGCGGCGCAGGTGGGCAAGCGCCTCGTCATGTTCGCTCCACAAGAATGGATGTGCGGGTAAGGTGGCGACAAGAATACCCCCGGGTTTGAGCACTCTTCGCATTTCGGCCAGGGCTGCAATATCATCGGTGATATGTTCCAGGACATCACAACTGACCACCACGTCAACACTCTCGTCAACATAGCATAGCTGTTCCACACACCCGCAAGCGAGCGATTTGATGCCACGTTTGTGGCAGTATTGCAGCGCGATCCACTCCGGATCACAGCCGTGCGTCTCGCCGAGGTCATCTATGGCTTTGATGGTGCCGCCTGTGCCGCAGCCGGCGTCGAGTATCTTCAGGCACTCGTCGCTGGCGCATGCTGGAGCATAACGGCCAATCAATTCATGTACCAGATAACGCCTGCCCACGAACCACCAGTAAGTGTCTTCTAGGGCATACAGTTCGTCGAACTCCCGAGGCTGCATGTGACAGGTGGTTTGCCTGTGAAAATCGTTGTTTTGCACCCCTTCGAACCTTTCTATCGAACTCATGTTTGCATTGTGTGCGGCAAACATGGTAAGCTTCAAGGTGAAACGCGTAGTCTACCGTCATACCCAGGGTGAAGGCTATGACCAGACCGGCACTGACAGACCGACGGCGTCTCATTCTGGACTTCATAGTACAGCATAGCCAGGATAATGGCTATCCCCCGACTGTTCGAGAGATAGGGGCTCATGTAGGCCTCTCGTCCAGCTCGTCCGTGCATTTTCACCTCAAAGTCCTGGAACAGGCTGGCTACCTGAAGCGAGATGCCTCGCTTACGCGTGCGCTGCGCCCTACTATCACTGCTCCCGATGCCCCTCCGAAACCTCCTACACCTGCAGTACGATCAGAACGCCTGGTACCACTGGTTGGACGAGTCGCCGCGGGCGCGCCAATTCTGGCCACTGAAAACATAGATGAGCTGTTGCCGATGCCCCAGATGATGTTTGATGAGCCCGACCTTTTCATTCTGGAGGTCAAGGGTGATAGCATGGTCAATGCAGGCATCCTAGACGGTGACTATCTCATCGTCCAGTGCCGTAACATTGCCGATGACGGTGACATCGTGGTTGCCTTACTCGAAGACGAGGCAACCGTCAAACGGTTTTATCGGCATCGTGACCACGTCGAGCTCCGCCCCGAAAACGATCAAATGGAACCTATCCGGGTTTCCAGTGTCCAGATAGCAGGCCTGGTACGCGGTGTGTTACGTCGCTTCCGATAGCCCGTCAGGTGCGTGCGGCACCGGCAGGTGGCGGATTACAAGCAGTGTGGCGTCATCCGCGGCGTCAGTATCGGCAAAGCCCTGTCTGTGCTGCATGATACTCGTTACGATAGTGGCCGCGTCGGCATTTCCGGCGGCTTCGATCGCCTCTAGTACTCCTGAGGTGCCAAATTGTTGGCGGGAGCGGTTGCGCACCTCAGAAATGCCGTCGGTGTAGCATATCATCAAGTCGCCGGGGCCGAAGGTGACAGAGCGCAGCCGATAGTCAGGATTCTCGACTGCTCCAATCAGTATCCCGCCGGTACTCAACTCTGTTACATCATCCACATCTCCATTCCGTAGCAGCAATGGAGGTAGATGGCCACAATTGACGAATTCAGTCTTGGTGTTGATTTCGATGATGCCGATGAAAAGCGCTGCGTAGCTGTCCGGCTGCAGTGCCGGATAGATGGCGCGATTGACCCGGGTAGCCATTGCGTCTGGCGAGAGACCTTCGTGCATGGCAGCGGTCAGGTGCGAGTTGAGCGCCGACAGGTGGACAAGTCCGTACACGCTTTTGCCGGGCATATCTGCCAGCACCACCATCAATCGGCCGTCGTCTGTCAGTTGCAGGTTGTACAGGTCGCCGCCTACGTGGCGCGCAGGATGAAATGCTACGGCGATGTCCAGTTGGGGCACATCGGGAAGCTGTTGGGGAAGCATCTCCGCCTGCAGTCTGCGAGCCATGCGCAGTTCGTGGTCTAAGCCGGCTATGGTCGCACGTTCTGCATCCCGGGCCTTGACCAGATAGCCGGTGATAACTGCTATTATAAGCAGCAAAGGTGCACGGGTTACTAGGTAGTCCTGGGCGAGGACCCACGGGTCGTATCCGGTGGTCCGCCATTCGGCAGCTATGCTCAAGATGATAGCGGCAAGCGCAGTGACAATTGCTCCGGTGCGTCGGTACCAGATCGCAGCAGTGATGACTACGAGGAAGTATATCTGGAACAGATCTCGCCCGCTCTTGGCAAAAGTCATGGTGATGGCGTTCACCAGCAGCAAATCCAGACTGAGTGCCGCCAGCCGATAGGGGCGCAAGTTATGATTGCCGAAGAACAATATAGCCTGGATGAACGTGAAGATGATGCCCACCAGCAGCATAGCCTGCATGAACGGTGGCGCGCCGAACAGTCCTCTGGTTTCTGGTGGCACCACGAGCACGGAGATGATCACTGCCGCACGTATGAGCGCAACGATTATGTCGGTGTCTTCCGCCCGAAGTTGCTGAGAGTCCGACGGACGCCCCGAGCTGTACCGCAATACCGTCTCACCGCCCTTCAGCTCAGTGCTAGACAGATCGCCTGCTGCATGCCAACCACATTCGACGGCAATTTGACAAATACCTGCCACAGCGCTCACATCGTCATATGATGGGATGAACAGATGGAGCACCAACAGCATAACAAGCATGACAGCTACCAGAATTTGCGTCGCCGAATGGTCACTGAGCAACTGATTAGGCGGGGCATCAAAGATCAGCGTGTGTTGGAGGCTATGGCGCAAGTGCCGAGACATGAGTTCATGCCTCCTGAGCGCAGATCTGAAGCATACTATGATGGAGCTGTCCCAATTGGCCACGGTCAGACCATTTCTCAACCATACATGGTGGCGTATATGGTTGAAGCTCTCAGGGTTGAAGCCGGACATCGCGTGCTGGAAGTGGGCGCCGGTTCAGGATACCAGGCGGCAGTGCTAAGTCATCTGGCCGATGAGGTGTATGCCATAGAACTGATACCGGCACTGGCTTCTCGTGCCGCAGAGACCCTGGAGCAGCTGGGCTATGACAACGCGCATATCATCACCGGTGATGGTAGCGAGGGGTACGCTCAGGCGGCCCCATATGACCGTATTATCGTCGCTGCGGCAGCTCCCGAGATCTCTCCCAGGTGGGTCGAACAACTCAGAGTTGGGGGCCTGATAGTTGCACCCCTGGGCGAGCGCCTCACACAGGTGTGTACGGTGGTGCGCAAAACCGAGGCAGGCCTGGAGACCATCCAGACTATCGGATGCATTTTTGTGCCCTTGCTTGGCCGGCACGGGTGGGACTCTGAACAGTAGCGAACACAGACGCCGATAGGCGCAAACGGCAGGATACTCTTCAGGTCGGCCGTTTTGATTGTGGATGATGACAAAAGCTTTACGGCGTGTGCCGGGGAGACTACCAGTACAGCGATGACGAACACTTTGCCTTACGATGCACACGTTTACACTAACGCCTCCGAAGGGCGCGACAGTCTCCGGGAAGTGGTCCGTGCTGCCTATGCGTGCGGGTTGGAATTAGTAGCTATTGCCAACAGCTATGACCGAGTCGGTGAGGACTTGCGTGACCAGGCTCGTGAAGTTGTCAGGGCCAGCTCTCACGCGCCGCTTATGGTAATCCCCGCTATCGAGACGGCGATACAAGATGCAGTCGGTACTATAGGCCTCACCGACGAACTGGCACGTCTCGCACCGGTGGTTTATGCTCATCTCAGCGGCAGAACCCGTGGCATTGCCGCCAGTCCACCAGCTAGCAAATCTCGATATCTATCCAACCTCTTTCAGGCACTGCTGAACGTGGTAGACAGAGCACCCATCACTGCTCTTGCCAGGCCGTTCAATATCGGACAGTTCCCTGCTCCCCTGACGCCGGCACAGCTTCCCCCTTCAGCGTTGGATGAGTTGGCTGCTGCGATGGAAGAACGTGACGTGGCGTTTGAGCTCAACAATCAAATCCACTGGTGGTTTCCTGAGCTGACGGTGGATGAATTCACTGGCGAATACTCCAGGGTGTTGGAGATTTTTGCTGCGCAGAACGTCAAGTTCCTGGTCAGTAGTGACGCCAGGTCAGCAGCGGCTGTGGGCAACCATGCGTATGTGTTGCGACTGATGAAAGCCGCCAGCATTGAGCGCTCGCAAGTGGTTGATCTGCCACGTTTCGTGCGTCGCAAGATGGAGCGGAACTGACTGCCGAAGTACCGAACAGTCTGCCGTGGTAGCTGGGAAAAACAGGTCGACTAACTGGCGCTTGATGCGAGTGTCCTGCAAGTCTCTCTCGCTTTTAGATGTGAGCGCAGTTCCTACGACAAACGCATCTCCACTGTCTTTTCACTCATGACAAGAGCACACAGCGAGTACCTATCATGTCCAGAACTTGCGATCCAGACTGCGGTACTGGACGGCCTCGGCGATATGGTGTACCAGGATCTCTTCGCTACCGTCTAAATCAGCGATGGTACGGGTCACCTTCAGGATGCGGTCATGTGCACGGGCAGATAGCTGGAACCTGTCTATGGCCGCACGCAACAGTGAAGCCACGTCTTCGCTGAGGACACAGAAGTGGCGCAGTGCCTTGCTATTCATGGCCGCGTTATTGTGAAACTGTGTGCCTTCGAAACGCTGCTGTTGTATCTGACGAGCAACTACCACACGCTCTTGCACTCGCGTTGACGCTTCGCCAGGCTGGCGATCTATGAGCTCATCGGCAGTCAGCCGCGGTACCTCTACCTGGATATCGATTCGATCCTGGAGGGGGCCGCTGATGCGCTTGAGATAGCGTGCGATGCTGTTGGAGTTGCAGGTGCATTGGCGCACCGAGTCTCCGCGGAAACCACAAGGGCAGGGGTTCATGGCGGCGATCAACTGGAAATTGGCCGGAAAAGTCAGCGACATCTGCGCTCGTGAGATGGTCACCATCGCATCTTCCAGGGGTTGGCGTAGCACTTCCAGGCAGCTATGGCCGAACTCCGGCAGCTCGTCGAGGAACAGTACCCCGTTATGGGCGAGGCTGACCTCACCGGCCTGGGGTACACTGCCGCCCCCGACCAGGCCTGCGGTGGATACAGTGTGATGCGGTGCACGGAATGGCCGGGCTCGTATGAGTGCCGTCTTCTCCGGCATGAGACCGGCAACACTGTATAGCTTGGTCACTTCCAGGGCTTCGGCGAAAGTCATAGGGGGGAGTATAGTGGGCATGCGGCGAGCCAGCATAGTCTTGCCCGACCCCGGCGGGCCGATCATCAGCATGTTGTGTCCGCCGGCTGAAGCGACTTCGAGAGCACGTTTGACATGCTCTTGCCCCTTCACATCGCTCAGGTCCAGACTGTACTGTGCGGTCTGCGGATCCAGCTCTTCAGGCGCCACCTGCACAGGTTCATGCAGGAAGCCCTCTTCCATCATGCTCACCGCATCATAAAGCGTTTCAGCGGTGTACACGTCGAAATCATCCACCACTGCCGCTTCCGGGCCATTTTGCGCAGCTACCATCAGCCGCACTTTGCCATTCTGTCGGGCGCCGATAGCTATGGGCAGAGCACCTGTTATCGGGCGGACCAGGCCGTCGAGAGCCAGTTCTCCCACGATGGCGGTGTCTTCCACACTGTTTGCGCTGATTTGTCCGCTTGCCAGCAGTATGGCGATAGCTATGGGCAGGTCGAAGGCAGGTCCCTCTTTGCGAATGTCTGCTGGCGCCAAATTGACGGTAATTCGTTCGGTAGGATAAGTGAATCCAGAGTTGCGGATGGCTGAACGCACGCGCTCGCGACTCTCGCGGACTGCAGCATCGGGCAGCCC
>JAAYSP010000194.1 GCA_012518355.1 candidate division WS1 bacterium
ATGTGGCACGGTTCATCGAAGCGGTGGGCACGAAGACAGACGGTGCTCGCATCTTCCTTCAGGAGCCGATCAGCGCTGACGATTTGCAGCGCGACTACGGTGAGGCCATCGTCTCCATGTGGGATTATGGTGTCGGCGACAGCGCAGAATTGGCGATAGTCCGGTAGACTGCAGCCAGAGTGGCCCGCCCACGTCTGGCGAGCCGGGGCTGCGTTCTTGCCTCTGAGCCCGCCGTGATAGCAACACTCGTCTGTTGACCGCTCACGGCGGGCTTTTCGTGAGCGCGTCTTGCCATAGTAACTGACTTGAGTTGCCGGGCGTGCTGGTGCGCATCGGCAGTGCCCCCGCATTTCGCATCATGGCTTCTCGGCATCCAGGAGCCGATCAGCGCTGACGATTTGCATCGCGGCTACGGTGAGGCCATCGTCTCCATGTGGGATTATGGTGTCGGCGACAGCGCAGAATTGGCGATAGTCCGGTAGACTGCAGCCAGAGCGGCCCGCCCACGTCTGGCGAGCCGGGGCCGCGCTCTTACATATGAGCCCGCTGTGATAGCAACACTCGCCTGTTGACTGCTCACGGCGGGCTTTTCGTGAGCGCGGCTTGCCAGCGTAACTGACTTGAGTTGCCGGGCGTGCCGGTGCGCATCGGCAGTGCCCCCGCGCTTCGCATCATGGCTTCTCGGCATCTCCCCGCCCGGCTCCAGGTGATGACAGGAAACCGGTATATATCTGACGAAGGACTCTGTGACGCTATGCAGCCCGGTGCCCGCAGCATCATGTCTCTGCAGTACGGCTGTATGCAGAAGGGGGCAGCGAGAACCGCTTCCAAAACGCCCTGGAGGTCAGTAGCTATGAATTGGCGAGTCACGTTCGTAGTCCTGCTGCTGAGTGTCAGCACTGTTGCCCTGGCTCAGGAGGAAGGCCCCGTGGCCTACCAGCCCGATATCCTGGGAGTTGGCCGTCTTTTTCTGGTCGCGCTACGCGTGCCGGCGGATGCGCCGCAGATAGACATCAGCGTGCCGCCACAGGTAGAGCTTCTGGACCGCACCCCTCTGCCCACAGACAGGGAAATCCGCAAGTACTACTTCCGCACTCTCGAAGCCGCGAAGCAGGCCGATATCGTCTTCGCCCATCCGGAGGGGCCGGTCACCGTGTCGGTGGAGATATGGTCATATGACGATCTGCGCGAGCTCCGTGAGCTCAAGGGCGTGCAGCTTCCGCGCAGGTGGCCTCTGGGTGAGCGGTTGCCAGAGCTCAAACAGGGGCGCACGATCATCACGTCAGAGCAGGAACAGTCGGCGCGCGGGGAGCCTGGCAAGCAGTGGCTCGATCTGACAGATGACGAAATCTGGGCTCTGCAGCCTGACAGCACCATCCCGCGCTGGCACTGGGTCAACATCACGCAGGGATGCCCGGTACATGGCGATGAGATCTATCGCGGACGCGCGTTTTATCCCTGGTCCAAGCCTACATCAGCACCGTATGCCTGGAAGATACGATGTCCGGTCGGGGAAGAGCTGTATCCCAGCAACGATTTCGCCAACTATGACTTCACCGGCGGCGATTTCCCTGATGACGGTATCGGCGGCGGCTACATCGCCCCTGATGGCACCCACTACGGCTTCATCGCGGAGACCGCTCAGGCGTATGCTCACCATATGCTGGCGGTGGCGCCGGCATGTGCGCGCAGCTACCTGGCGACCGGCAACATAGAGTATGTACACAAGGCTCTTGTGGCTCTCTCCAGGCTGGCGGTGGAGTGGTCATATCTGGCGACCATGACCCACCATCGGCACCGCAACAACGTGGCGCAGGTGGAGCGTTTGGGCCAGAGCCGGTTCGATGAGGGGCCGTTCCTGGCCCGGACAGGCTTCACCGTTTACAGCATAGACCAGCCGGGCTATCAGCGAAGTCACGCCGAAGCGTATGACATGATCTGGCCCGCGATAGACCAGGATGACAGGATCATCCCGTTCCTGCACACCAGGGGCTTGACCCATATCCAGAGTCACGAGGACCTGCGCCGGTTCATCGAGGAAGACCTCATGGCCGTGTGGATGCAGGGCGCTATGGATGGAGCCACATCCTCGAACGAACCGCGGCCGCAATGGGGCCTGGTCACCATGGCCAGATGCCTGAACTATGAACGCGGCGGCGAGTTCATGGACTGGCTGTACCATGCCCCCGGTGGCAAGATGCGCTACTTCACCGTCAACAACTACTTCCGTGACGGCGCACCATACGAGTCCACCGGCCACTACAACTCTGTGCACGTCACCGGCATCGGCCCGGTCGTCGAGGGCATCGAGCTGCTGCGCGCTCTGCGGCCCGAGACATATCCTCATGATACGTACCCGAGCTTCACAGGCAGCCGCGCATATCGCAGCATCTACGATTTCGTGATGAACACCGTCAACATAGACCGCGTATACTGCCGGCTTGGCGACACCGGCGACCATCCCGAGTTCCGCGTCGATCCGAGGATCACCTGGAATTCAGCAAGTGCGCGATCTCTCGAGCACGCCTACGAAATCTTCGAGCACCCGAAATTCGCCTGGGCGCTGGCCAACGCACCGGGGTGGAGCCCCTCAAGTGAGTTCCCCTACAGCCGCGAGCAGATCGAGGCTGCAGCCGCTGAGTGGCCTGATGACTGGAACGACGCCAGTTGCCTGCAGGATGGCTACGGTCTGGCCATGGTGCGCAGCGGTCAGGGCAGCAACAAACGCGCCCTGTGGATGATGTACGGCCGTGCGCGTGGCCATGCGCATGATGACATGCTGCACATGGGGCTGGATGCGCATGGGAGTGAGATACTCGCGCAACTGGGCTACCCGCGCAACTGGAGCGCGTGGGAAGGCAACTGGATGACGCAAAACCAGGCGCGCCAGATACGCTTCATCAGCATGACC
>JAAYSP010000018.1 GCA_012518355.1 candidate division WS1 bacterium
GCACGCCCTGCCTCGTCAAGTGATATCACCTTCGCATCCTGACCGCCCAAATCCACAACAGTCCGCACCTCAGACGCAAGATGAAATGCACCCCGGGCATGGCAGGATATCTCGGTAATCCGCCAGGCAACCTGCTCCAGACAGTTGCGCCCATAGCCGGTGCCCACCGAGGCTTCTATCGCTGTTGCGGCTATGCCCGCCACATCCAGAGCCCCCTGGAGGGCTGCCGGACCAGCCTTCTGTGGGCGGCTTCCGGTGGGCGTCAGACAGCTTCCCAGCACCTGCCTCGTGTCAGCATCCAGCACAACCGCTTTCGAGGTGAGTGAGCCTATGTCAATCCCTGCAGTTACCAGTGTGAACACCTACTGTAGTGTGCATAATTCCCGACCACATGATACACCAAGGCACAGCAGTTGACCAACCTGTGGTGGGCTTTTCCAAACCTCCAGAGGTATGGTATACTGTGTCCTTGCCCGTTCGTTGCCATCATCTCAGCTTCAGAATAAAAGCATGTCATGCAGTGTGTCGTGCCTGCCGGGCAGAGCCTTGCAAGTAGCCTCGAAATGTACCGTTGCCCGGAAAGTAACAGCGAATGCCAAAAAGTGGAGGAGCCTATATGCCGATCGTAAACTCTAGTACCGGAGAACTAAGGCAAGACTACACGGTTGAGCAGCTGGAGCGTCTGGCGGCAGAAATGCGTGCCTGGACGACCATCTCACTCGTGGCAGCCGAATCCGGTCACCTGGGTGGAGTACTGTCGATCATGGACATATCAGCCGCCCTATACCTGAAGCACATCCGCCATGACCCGAAGAATCCAGACTGGGAAGAGCGTGACCGTGTGTTCTGGTCAGTGGGACACAAAGCACCGGCCCTGTACGTCTCGCTTGGTATGGCCGAGTATTTCGAGGACCGCAAGGTGAGCTTCCACGATGAAGTGCTCGACAGCCTCAGCGATATGAAGGGTGTGGAGCAGACGCTACTGCTACGCCGACTGGGTTCGGGCTTCGAAGGCCATCCCAACCGCTTCAAGCTGCCCGGGCTGGAGCTGTCATCCGGCTCTCTGGGACAGGGTATGGGAGTTGCCTGTGGATCTGCCCTGAACGCCAAGCTCGACGGCAAGGACTACAACTGCTATGTCATCCTCGGCGATGGTGAACATGACGAAGGTTCGGTGTGGGAAGCCCTGATGTTTGCCGCCCATCACAAGCTCGACAACCTGGTGGCCATAGTGGACCTCAACGGCCTGCAGATTGACGGCACTACCGAAGAAGTCATGGATAAGTGCGATATAGCCGGCAGATACGCTGCATTCGGCTGGGAGGTTTTCGAGTGTGACGGCCACAACATGGCCGAGATTCTCGAGACACTCGAGAATGCCGACGCAGTAGAAGGCAAACCCGCGGTGATAGTCGCACGCACCATCAAGGGCAAGGGTGTGTCGTATGCTGAAGACGTGGTGGGCTATCACGGCACACCGCCAAAAGATGGGCGCAGCGGTGCCGAATCACTGGACCGAGCGCTTGAAGATCTCGGTGTGACCGATGTCTTCACGCCCCAGCGCGTAGACCAACTGCTGGACATGGTGGTGCGTTATCAGGCCGAGGTTGACAAGCGTGTGGAAGCCATGGTGCCGAAGTTCTCCACAGACTACTGGTGGAACAGCGGCCAGACCATGCAGGCGAAAATGGATGCCACCCGCAACGGCTTCGGATACGCCCTCTGTCGGTTGGGCGGCGATGAGAGCATGTGCGCCCTCGGAGCCGACATCACCGCCTCCATCCGTATGGATTTCTTCTACAAGCCGGATGGGGCAACGGAGGATGCAGACCGCAAGAAGCGTTTCTTCAGTTGCGGCATCGCCGAGGCGAACATGACGCTGGTGGCAGCCGGGCTTGCGAAGGAAGGGCGAGTGACCTTCGGCGGCTCGTATGGCGTTTTCTCCACAGGCCGCAACTGGGATCAACTGCGTACTACTGCAGCCTACAACAAGTACCCGGTGAAAATCGCAGACGCTCACGGAGGCATATCAGTCGGCCCCGACGGCGGCACGCACCAATCGCTTGAAGAGATCTCGCTCATCACTATCCTGCCCAACTTCATCATGTGCGTTCCGGCCGACTCAGTGCAGACTGAAAAAGCCACTCTGGCCATCGCCGAACGCCCTGAACCGGCAGTGGTACGCTATGCCCGTGAAGCCACCCCGGTCGTGACCTCGCCTGACACACCGTTCGAGTTCGGGGTGGCCAACGTCATCCGCTTCCGTGAAGAGGCAGCCAACTTCGTGGACGCCTTCGAGCAGGTACTCGCGCCGCAGTATGCAACCGAAGACGAGGACCTGTCCATCATAGCCTGCGGGCCGATGGTCCCTGAAGCCATGCGGGCGGCCTGGATTCTGTGGCGTGAGCATGGTATGCAGGTGCGCGTGCTCGATGTGCATACCGTCAAGCCACTTGATGAAGCCAGTATAGCCAGAGCTGCAGCAGAAACACGAGCCATAGTGACGGCCGAGGAGCATCAGGTGGGCGGATTTGGCAACCTGGTGGCAGGTGCCGTGGCTCGAGCCGA
>JAAYSP010000048.1 GCA_012518355.1 candidate division WS1 bacterium
GGCCCGCCTGCATCCAAGTCCAGCAAGCCCTCGAAGCCTCCGATACCGCCGCTTCCGCCAAATCTGGTGCAGAATCCTGAGCTGATCGGTGGAGAGCAGCCGCGTGGCTGGTCACGCATCGGCCCACTGGAGCAGACGGATCTGCAGGCCGGTCGTGGCGGCCAGGCCGGGCGCCTCAGTGTCATCGGTGGTGCTGATGAAGCCGGCTGGCACGGTCAGGTGGAGCGCATGGACCTGTCCGTACCTCATCGGCTTTCGCTGCGGGCCGACTTGTCCGAAGTCGAGAGCGGAGATGGCCGTGTGGTAGTCGCCGTTACCGACCCCACCGGCGGGAAGCTCTACCAGCACCTGGTGGTGCCGGTAGAAGATGGTGGGCGTGTGGAGGCGATAGTGGAACCGGTGGACAAGCTGCCGATGAGCGGGCGTGCTCAGATCAGCCTGCTGGCTCTGCCGGAGTTGGCGGGCGCGCTCAGCTTCACCGACATATCCGTGAGGCCTGACCCGCATCTGCCCACCGTGAACGCGCGCCAGCCTTTCGCTATCTTCACGAACCCTGCGCAGGTGAGCCTGTTCGTGCAGGTGCCAAACCATATAGACCAGGTGACCGAGCTTCTGGTGCACTTGAAGGTCGCTGACCGGCTGGGCGAATCGGTGTCGTACGAGAAGCGGCAGATGGCTGTAGCACCGCGGGCGGTAGCGCTGTTCCCCGCCGGGGGCAAGGTAGAGGGCAGCGGTTCGTATACCCTGGCGATGCGTGTCGAGACATCTGACGGGTCACGTACCCTGGCCTATGGGGAGTATCCGTTCGTGGCCGCACAGATGGGCTCTGATGCAGCGAAAAATCTACACTTCGGTGTCGCACTGCCGGGGCAGCATATGGATGAGATCGCCGCCGCTGCTGCCACCAGTGCAGGCTGGGTAGCAGTGCCTCTGGACTACACCGAAGAGCTGGAGAGCCGCGCATTTGTCGCACGCCTGCGGACTGTAGGAGACATGGCGAACCAGGCACGCGCCCGCGGACTGAACTTCGCTGTGCAACTGCGCCTGCCCGAAGAGGCCGTCCCCGGGCTGGCCGAGTTTTCCCAGTTTTTCCGCCAGGCGGACACGGCTCTGGGCTATCGCACCGATGCGTATGTGCTCGAGCCGGGCTCAGAGATCGCTGCCGATGCCGAAAATGCTTCTCGCGTGTCAGAGCTAGCGGCATCCATCTCAGAGATACAGACAGCGCTGTGGGCTGCTCCGAAAAGTATAGTAGTAGCGCCCTCGACATCTGCAGCAGTGGCTGGGGTAGAGCCGGACGCGCCATCTGAGGCGCCTGGCACCGGCGAGACGGGGGCTGAAGCTGTAGCCGATGACACTGCTGCTGCGAATGGAGATGACGCCGATGAAGCAGGCGATCCGGAGACGCCTGCTGACACCACTGCACCGACTGCTGAACTGCTCCGAGGGCGGTCTTTCGCTGCACTCACTCCTGATGGGCGTCAGCAGGTGTGGCTGCCGGCGGTAGGCGCGGCTGGACTGCTCGATACCGGCCCGTCCCGGCTTGAGATGGATGCGAGCATGGTCCGTGCGGCTCTGGGAGGCTGCAGCGACGGCCATCAGGTGGTTTTCTGGGACGGTCGCTCTGATGGCGGTATCCTGGATCGAGACAGTGTCGCCACTCCCTGCTGGGTGGCACTGTGGGCCATGTGCCGACAGCTCCAGGGCAAGAGCTTCGTACGCCAGGAGCCTGCGGATGATGGTGTGGTATGTCTGCGCTTCGGCGGGACGGATGGCGATACACTGGTACTGTGGGCTGAGGACGGTCGGCGCGATGTGGTGCTGGCCGGAGATTTGCAGGACGCTTCCGCCATGGATCTGGGCGGCCAGAGTGTGCCTCTCTCGGCAGTAGCCGGACGAGTTCAGCAGACGCTCACGACCGATCCTCTGTATGTCCATGTGCCGTGTGGCGCAGAGGTGGCGATCACCTGTAGTGGCTCGCGCTGATCGGTGCTCTTCATGTATGGCATAGGGCAGGAGCACTGCGTGTGGCGCACCTGTCCGAGAGTATGAAGCCCTGGCTTGCTTTTGCGGTCGGGGCTTCTGTGCTGTCGGGGGCCTCGGCTCATGTGCCATGTGGTGCAGAGGTGGGGGTCACCTGTAGTGGCTTGCGCTGATCAGCGGGGCTTCACTGTGACTGTATGATGCGGCTCAGCGGACGCACCGTGTCGCCGCAGACCGCGTGTTTCCAGTCGTGCCTGTGGATGTCACAGGACGCCTCCGCGACTATGCTGACCCTACAGACGCGCTTCATGCGTCATAGAGGATCGTGTACAGAAATCAGTCGCGCTCAGCCTCGGGTAGCCGGGCCGTTGGGCACCAGACACAGGAAGGCAAGTGGCGCACTGCCTGTGTTATGGAAGCTATGCTCGATGCCAGGCGGCACGAGGATGGCGTCGTTTGCGCTGACTGGCTCGCTGCGGTCGGTCAGTTTCACCTCGCCGTGCCCCTCGAGGATGAACACTTCGTGCTCCCAGTCATGGGCGTGATGGGGCGTCTGCCCACCCGGCTGGATGATGAAGCGACGCATGGTGAAGTTGGGGGCACCGTTTTTCTCGTCCAGCAGCAACTGGATCTGCACGCCTCTGGCGCCCGGCGTGCCTACCGGAGAAGTCTCTTTTGTCTCGATATCGGTCTTGTACATGGTCTTCGTGTGCATGATATGCTCCTCGCTGATGGCCGTCCACTCCCGGATATATCGATATATCTCGATACATACCGCATCAGGCTACATAGTATACTCGCTCAGGGAAGGCTGTCTACACATCTGCCCGACTTGCGGACATGCTCCTGGCGGCTACAGGTGTGGTCCATATGGGATCTGCGCAGAGCCACTCGCATGAGTGTCCTACATGGGCGACATGGGGCGGTGCATGTGTGACGCGACGCCCTGCACCGGAGGCAGAGGCGGCTGTAGCCGGCATATGACCGGCCTGCAGATGTGGCAGGGATAGGTCTGCGCTTCCACCTGTGGCTCCCCATCGTCTTCGGGAATCTGATGCTGAGCTGGTGCGGCCTGTGCAGAGTGCATGCTCAGCTCAGCCGACTCTGGGCAGCTTCATCTGCCCGGTATCCTTTTCGGTCAGCGCGCGGCCATACCTGCCGCCACCTCCAGAGCGCAGTGGCAGAATGCCCTCTCGTGCCTGGATGATCAGGTCGGCGGTTTTCTGTCCGACGGTTTGGCCGAGCTCTTCTCTGGTAGCCTGGTGCAGGACCGCCATCTCACTGCCGAAGCGGTTGATGAGCCGGTTGAGCGTCACCGCACCGACGCCGGGGACGAACTGCAGCGGCACCTGGTACTGGTATGGGGGCCGATGCGCCGGTGGACGGGGCTTTTCCCAGTCAGCTATCTGCACGATGCGGTCCAGCACGCCACGAGTGATGCGGGTGCTGTTGCAGCGCTCACAGGTGTCTACCGGCGGCTCGGAGAGGGCGATGTGGCTGCAGTCTTCGCAGTGGGTGCGATGGTATTTGCCCAGTCGCGGGTCGAGGCCGAAGTTGGCAGCGACATGTCGGCCCTGCTCGCGTCTCAGGGCCATGAGCAGCTCGTCAAAACTGCCCTCTTCCATGTGTATCAGGTTATACTCACGGCCTATGCGCGGCAGGCTGTGGGCGTCAGAGTTTGACAGGAGTGTCCTGGCGGCAAGCTCGGCGATCCGGTCAGCGAGTTCGGCATCGGCGGACAGGCCCAGCTCGATGGCGGGGATATGCTCCCAGGCGTCGGCGAACATATCGGCCATGCGCTCAACGCAGGCTCCGTATGGGCTCTTGTGTGGAGTGAAGCAGTGGGCGGGTATCAGCACTCCGCCGCAGTCGGAAGTGATGGCATGGAGCTCGCGCGCCGACAGCCCACAGGCCTGTGAGGACAGGTTCAGATTGGTTACGTGCTGCTGCATGATGGACGAGAAGCGCTTTATCTGTGCCAGGTCGCGGAAGTAAGAGAGGTGATGTGACATACCTCCGGCCGGTTCACGCGTCTCGATTTCCGCCCCGGGGATGACGGTGATGCGGTCACGGTAGCGCAGGCCGCCGCCCGCCAGCTCTGTCATGCTGCCGCTTTCAAGCATCGCCTCTATGTCGGCGATGACCGGTGGTGCTGCGCAGTCTATGACGCCGACCAGATCCACACCTTTGCGCTCGGCCGCTTCACGGGCGATGTTTTCAAAGGTCAGGTCACGGGAGGCGGTGATTTTCACTGCCTGACCGCTTCCAGCCCGGCCTATGTGTACATGTAGGTCACAGACAAGTAGCATCAAGTGTCGGCTCCTGCGGCACAAACGTGAGGATGGTGATGATGAACGTAAACGTACATGAACGCTTATGTTCGACAGGGAAGGAACATGTACCTGCATTTTCGGCATGTACTATAGTGAAAACGCGACGATCGTATGGACGGTTCCAGGCAGCGGAAGTTGTGGCTCTTAGTTTGCCCGCTCATCCAATCGCGCCACGAAGATGAACTGGAAGGCGAACAGGGTGGGAAACAGACTGGACAGCCAGTGATCGAACGCCAAGTTGGCGCGAAACAGTGCCAGCAGCTTCCCTATAGTGAAATGAAAAGGGGCGAATGCTTCGACACCACCGGTGACATCCGTGTGTTCGACAACCAGTCCGCAAGAGGCAATCAGCTCTCTGGCCGTGGCAAGAGTGAAAAATCGTAGATGCGTTCTGTCGAGGATGCCGAGAGCTTCGTAGTCCCATCGCCCTCGTAGCAGGCGAAATCTGATGCGCCAGTTGGCTACGTTGGGCAAAGTGATGACCATAGTGCCCGAAGGTTTCAGGTAGTCTGTCAGCATCCTCAAGACCGAAGCAGGCTCGCGCAGGTGCTCCAGCAGATCCATGGTGAGGATGGCGTCAAAACTACGTTTGGGCCAGGGTAGCTCGGATAGTGTCTCGACATCAGCATGAAGCACATGGGCACAGTGCTTCCGGGCTGCCAGGGCACAGTCTTCGTCAAGCTCTATGCCGAAGACGGTACAGCCTTTTTCGGCAAGCTTCTCTGCCAGAAATCCGGCCGCGCAGCCTACATCCAGCACACGGCTGTTTTCCGGCACGGTGGCAAGCACTCGCTGGTGTGTGCCGTACGGAGACGGGTTGTAGGCATATCGGTCTTCAGCGGCCTCAGGCGAGTCAGACAACGAAATGAAACCCAAAGCGGTCATCCTTTCAGGCAGCCGGTGCCGGTGGTGGGCATCGCAGATGACGTCCTGACCGCGATATGGTTGGGGTTCGCGCCACAGGATATCGGCGGCGTGAAACAGATGAAAACGCGCGCGCCCCCAGTTGAAGCGTAGCGCGGCCTTGAGCCGGCCTACGCGCCCCAGCGTGAGCAGCCATGCACTTCCTAACAGCAGCACTTTGGCGAGGCTATACAGAGTGCGCACGGCCCACAGTACGGTGGTTTGTGCCCGCCCGTGATTGATGCGGAAGTACGCGAATTCGGACATGGATATCTGCAGATTGAGCCGCAGCGGAGGTACTGATGCGGCAGATTTGCGCTCATGGTGGACACACGTTGCAGCCATGGCCAGGCCCCTGCGCCAGCCTGCCCGTGCCATCCGCAGGCACCAATCTGCATCGTCCCACCACATGTATATGCGCTCATCCATCATCCCGACCTGCGCTACCGTCTCGGCGCGCACCAGTTGGCAGGTCCCCAGTATCCATCCGACATCGTAGAAGCCGCCCCCGGTTTGCACAGGCTGTTGCCTGGGGCGCTCCATGTGCCGTACTATCCACGGTGGCAGCAGACGTGTGAAGAGAGTGAGCTGCCTGTGCCCTGACGGCTGTGGGGAGCCATCGGGGAAGACCAGTTGCGCTCCTACGGTACCGATATCATAGTGGCTGTCCATGATGCGCACCATCTCTGGCAGGCAGCCATCGGTCAGTTCTGCATCACTGTTGAGCATCAGAAAGTAGCGGCCCTGTGCCCGGCGCATGGCCTGATTGCAGGCGGCCACATAGCCGACGTTGTCGGAGTTTTCCAGTAGCATGGCATCCGGAAACTGCTCGCGTACCATCTGCCCGCTGCCATCTGATGAGCCGTTGTCTACCACGATGACTTCAGTGCGCAGGTCGCCGCTGTGTTGCTGGCAGGAGGTCAGTGCCGCCCGCAGAAACTCACGAGTGTTCCAGTTCACGATTACGATGGATACATCCACTGTCTGCAAGCGATCTACCATTCTGCGTCGCCACACATCTCTACTCTGCCCCCTGTGCTCGGGGGGAGGTGGCAGTCATCGTGCTCTGGCGCAAGTGTGTGCGCTTGCTTTGATAGCTGTGCACGCACGCGATGCTACATGTCTATCCGGGCACATCTGCGGCCCGATATGGCCTGGGTTCGCGCCACAGTATATCGGTGGCGTGTAGCAGATGGAAGCGCGCGCGGCCCCAGTTGAAGCGTAGCATAGCCCTGAGCCGATCTACGCGCCCCAGCGTCAGCAGCCATGCGCTTCCCAGCAGCAGCACCTTGGCAAGGCTATACAGCGTGCGCACAGTCCACAGCAGCGCGGTTGCGGCCCGGCCGTGATGCAGGCGAAAGTATGTGTATTCAGACATGGATTTCTGCAGGTTGCGCCGCAGTGGTGGGAGGGCATCGGCGGATCGGTGGACTTTGTGGACGCAGGTGGCTCTGGTGGCGATGACTCTGCGCCAGCCAGCCTGCTGCATCCGCCTGCACCAGTCGGCATCATCATACCACATGAAGATGCGCTCTTCCATCATGCCCACCTGCGCCACCGTCTCAGCGCGTGCCATCTGACAGGCGCCGAATACCCAATCCACGTCATAGGCGCCGTCGGGCGCTTCGGTTGCGTCCGCAGCAGCGCGCTGGAAAAGCGCGGTAAGTCTGGCCGGCAGCAGGTGGGTGATAACACTGGGGAAATGGCAGGCGGTATTTTGCTCGGATCCGTCCGGATTCAGCAGTTGCGCGCTGGCAGTACCGACATCGAGATGTGCGTCCATGAGCCGGACCATCTCCGGCAGGCAGCCGGGTGTTAGCTGCGCGTCACTGTTGAGCATCAGATAGTAGCGGCCACTGGCCTGGCGCATCCCCTGGTTGCATGCGACGGTGTAGCCCAGGTTGTCTGAATTGCAGATGATCGCGACTTGCGAGAACTGTTCGCGCACCATCTCCACACTGCCATCGGTGGAGGCGTTGTCTACCACGATGACCTCGATAGCCAGCGGGCCGCTGTGAGCAAAACACGACTGCAGCGCCAGCCGCAGGTCCTCCCGAGTGTTCCAGTTGACGATAACTATGGAGACATCCACAGACAAACCTCCGCGTTGAACGCGGGCTGCCAGACACCCGATGCAGTGGGCCAGTGCGCTCGGCGTGCATCGGCTTTCTCGCTGTACGCCAGTGGCACACAGTCCGGCGAGCCGCCGATCGCACCGGGGCGCTTCGCGTGCTGCATGGTTCGCTGCCGTGCCGCCACTATCCTTCGCAGACACAGTGCAGGACGCACCGAGAAACCGGAAACGCCCGGGACGGTCTGAAACGCGGTTGCCACACCGCCATAACAGCCGCTTGTCGCCATCCGGAAAGCCTGTCGGCAGTGCCACAGATTTATCTGGCAAAACAAAAAAACCCAGATTGCAGCAGGTGTTGCATGCACGTTTAGCAAATATAATTATAATATAGTACTTGAGCACAGTAGTTGGACGATAAGATGTATACAGTATGCTGTGTGGCGGAGACCGATGCTTCGCTTTCCGCAGGGCATACGGTAGCCATCCGCAGATGGAGGTGGTGAGGTTGAACACAAGATGCAGCAAGTGCACTTGGTCTGCCCACCTGGGGCCCGACGATTGCACTCGGGATGACGACAGATTGGTGTGGGCGAAGCGTCTTGCGCACTGAAGGAGGTGATGCAAAAGCTGATAGGTTAGGCCGGACATCGGAGAAGTGCCTCGGACGACTGTTGGCACTGGCACGCATCGAGACGTCGTAGCCGTTGTAGCCGGTCGAGGACAGATTCACAACTACTTATGGAGGTGGTTGCTGTGCGAAGTAGGAGTGGATTTACTCTCATAGAATTGCTGGTAGTCATCGCGATTATCGCGATTCTGGCAGCGATTCTATTCCCCGTTTTTGCAAAGGCACGCGAAAAAGCGCGGCAGACAACCTGCTTGAACAACGTCAAGCAGCTCCAACTGGCGATCCTGATGTATATTCAGGATTGGGACGAACTGTTTTGTTATGCCACCAACGTCGAGGCGGACGGATCGTGGAGGCGATGGTTTGACATGATAGACCCGTACGTGATGAACAAACAGTGCTGGGTCTGTCCTTCCTGGAAATCTATTCGCAGCTCAAGCTCTGTATTGCAGACCTACGGCTGGAACATCTACGGCTCGCCCCAACCCGATGCGACCTATCAGGGCAGGATAGTGGGGGCCAACGGCATGGGCTACTACGACGGGGACCCCAGAACCTGGACAGGTAGCCGACTGCGACTTAGTGAAATCCCCTTCCCGTCAGAGACTATCAACATAGGCGAGGAGCCGGTGTCAGACAACCCCTCTACCGGCGGCGGTTGGCGCGGCTATCTGCATACCAGCCCGGCTTCGCTGGTGCCGACTACCCACAACGGTGGAGGCAACTATGGTTTTGTGGATGGGCATGCCAAATGGTTGACCGCTGAGGTCGTGAGCCCAAGCGGCATGGGAAATGTCGTGAAATCCGGCCGCTAGTAAGCCCGGCACAGGCAACTTCCAGCACAGTACTCCGTCTCACTCCTGCTTCGTGAGAAGAGGCACCTGTTACACTGCCAGGGCTGGATGACGTGGACACTTCTTAGGGCGCTGGAAACTGTCACGCCCGTTCGGAAGAATCTTGCTCCGTTGAGCAGGAGTCTTACCGTTCGAGGCGGAATTACCACACGCACACTGAAGAAGCTGGGCATGTCCGGCCAGCTCAACAATCTGGTTTTGGATCTACGGGTTGGAATGCCTATGGCAGCCCCAGCCTGGGGCGACTTGTCAGGACGTGACAGTAGGGCACAACGGTATGGTTTATCACAACCTGCGTACTGACATCCGGACCGGCCGATGTTTTCGACTTAGCGAGATACCTTTCTGTGCCGATAGCATCAATAGCGGCGAAGAGCCCATCCCCGACGCCACGACGATTGGGATGGGTGGCGATGGGTGACGCGGCCATCTCTACTGCTACGCGATAGGGTACGTACCCACGACTTACAACGGTGGGGACAACTGAAGCTTTGCTGACGGGCACGCCCGATAGGTGAGCGCCGAGGCCGTGATGCCTGGTCCCATGGGCAGCGCCATCAGGTATGGTCGTTGCTGAATTGAGCGTGCCGGTTCGGCCCCGGGATGTCGGCTGTCAGTGTGTGGGGCTCGCCGGCAGTGTAGGCGCGCCTGGATGCGGATAAGCTACGCGATACCGGCAAGTCGCATGTGAACGGATCTACTCAACTGCGGGGCCCGGCGGCAATGACCGGGCCTCGCAGACTTCACCAGACCTGTGAGCGTATGATGAGAACCAGAGTCTGGCTACCGTGATAGACCCACAGAGGAGATGATCGAAGATGTGTGCTGCAGACAACTGCCCTCATGTAGACCTGACTATGCGCCCACATCACCTGATGTGCCTGTTCTGCCTGCGTGGCGGAGGCGACCCACCTGACAGAGAAGCAGCCGGCCTCGATGCGAAGTTGGAGGCAATTCAGAAGGACCGCAACCTGCTGATACGCCTGAAGACGGCTTTCGACTGCATCGGCGGCCCGACTACCTTCCCCGAACAGTACGATCCTGCCACGCGCAGAAAAGACTTGCAGGTGCTGCGGGCGCTGAACCTGGTGCCTGACTCCATCCGCAACGCGCGGGAGCTGCTGATGCGCTGGCTGCCCAAAGATGTGCCGAATCTGGAGGGCATATGCCGCCTGGAGAGGCAGTCGGGGCCCGCATGGCAGGAGTGCCCGGTGGCGCGTACCGATGCCTACCAGAAGGGCCTGGAGGAGGGCATCATCGTGCTGCGTGAGGCCGAGGAGAAAGCGCGTGCGAAGGAAGAGTCGTGCGCTGAAATCGCCTCCACCGGCCGACTGCAGGTGCGGCCTCATCATCTGCTTTGCATCCTGTGCGCCTATGGCGGCGGCATGAGAGAACCGCTGGTGGAAGACAACCTGTGGGAGGTGCTGGTACGCTCCCGCGAAAATCCGGATGTGGAGATCGAGCTGATCGAGGGCGCCTGCATGGTCTGCCCACCATGCACCGGCTATGATCCGGAGCGTGGCATCTGCGACGCCGGTTGTGGTCTGCGCGACCGGCTCAAGGACCTCAACACCTTCTACATGCTGGGCCTGCAGCATGGCGATGTCCTGCCTGCGCGACAACTGTGGGCGCTACTTTTCGACAAGATCGAAAGCCTGGCAGACATCTGCGACAACCCCGATGGTGTGGTGCCCGAGTGGGCCACCTGCGGCGGCACCCACAGCGGCAAGTACGAGCGCCTGCGCGCCGAAGGCGTGGACAAGCTGCTCAATCCCGACGAGTAGAGTAAGGCAGACCACCAAACGCGAGACTGAAGTACATCGCAGACCAAGCGAACTGAGTAGCCCGAGCAGACTGAGCAGACTGAGCAGACTGAGTAGCGACTGCTGAAAAACCCGTGGTACAGACTTCACAAGATGAGGTGCCATTTCGAATGTCAGAGCCATCCTGCAACAGCAACTGGGCGGCGACGCATGGTGAACCGTGCATCACACTGCGCCCGCATCACCTGATGTGCCTGTTTTGCCTCAAGGGCGGGGGCAACCCTCCCGATCGTGAGGAGTGGAAGCTCGATGAAGCGCTCGAGGCCATAGAGCAAGACCGCAACCTGATGATCACCCTGCAGACTGCCTTCAACTCCATGGGTGGGCCGAGCAATCAGCCGACTA
>JAAYSP010000153.1 GCA_012518355.1 candidate division WS1 bacterium
CGTCTATGCGCGCCTGCACTTAGCTGAGTTGTACCTACTTGCCCGCTTTCATCTCCTCGACGGCGTCGATCACGGCGTCTGCCATGTATTCGAGCTGTTCGGAAGCGAGCGGGTACAGAGGCAGGTGTGTGAACTGATGGTTGAACACCATCTCTGTGTTGGGGCAGGTCGCAGCGATGGCGTCTGCGTCATAGCCCAGGTCACGGCAGATCTGGAACTTGTATAGCGGTCCGAAGTGAGGGATCTGCACGACGCCGCGTGCATCGAGTTTCTGCTTGAGTACCTGCACATCCTGTCCGATCAGTTCGTGATCCACGCGCAGCAGGTACAGATGGTGCGTGCTCTTGATATCGTCACTATCCATCGGCGGAGTGATGATACCCTCCACCTCACTGAAACGCTCAGTTAGGTATTCGGCATTGGCTCGGCGCTGGTCGATTATGGCCTGCAGCCGCCCCAACTGGCCCAGCAAAGCCAGTGCCTGGATTTCAGTTGATGAGTGGTTGCCCGGCACTGCGGGGCCGTACTTGCCGGGTAGCGAGACTACGTCATACAGCCAGTTCGGTATCTGCTTCGATGGGTCCAGCCCTAGGAAGCGCGCTTGCGGGAAGTACTGGCCGAAGTCCAGATCAGTGACCAGCAGCCCACCTTCACCCAGCGAGGTGATGTTTTTGACCTCATGGAAGGAGTAGGCCGCGAAGTGGGCTTCCGTTCCAGCTGACTTGCCGTAGTAGCTGCCGCCGAAGGCATGGGCGGCATCGGCAAGTACCACTATGTCGCGCTCGTTGGCCATCTGCATGATGGAGGCCATGTCGGGTGGGTAGCCACCGATGTACACAGGGATGATCAGCTTGGTGCGCTCGGTTATCTTGCGCTCCACGTCTGCCGGGTCCATGTTCACCGTGTTGGGGTCCACATCGGCGAATACGACCTTGGCCCCCGCCTGCAGCGGGTACAGCATGGTGGCGGCGAAGGTGATGGAGGGCACTATCACCTCATCGCCGGGCCCTACATTGGCGTACTGGTTGACCACTTCAAAGCCCGCTGTAGCGTTGGTCAGGAAGCATGCGTATTTGCAGCCCATGAAGGCTTTTGCTTCTTCCTCCAGTTGGCTCACATTGTTGCCCAGCGTCAGCTTGGTTGCGGGGCTTGATACTCCCCACAGGCTATCGAGGGCATCCCGCACTGCAGAGAGACGCGTTTCGTATTCGCCTTCCTGGCCTGATTGCGGTCTGGCGAGGAATTCTACGATACGCATCAGGTCATCGGCGGCTAGATGCTCACCGACAGCAGCCCATGGTACTCTGGCTTCTCCAGTGTCATACCGAAAATCGCCGGCCGGCTTGTCTTTTGCCATAATAGGACCTCCCTTACGACATCTGCATTACGTAGTTGGCATGATCGTTGTTTCTCCATCCTCATGTTCGCCGACGTCAGAGCCGATACCTGCCTGACCGCAACGCAAAAGTCCCGTGAGTGTATGCAATGCATGTCCTGCGTACGAGAAATCAGGCTATATAGGCGGTGCAAGAATAATTGTGTGGCAATCGTCGGCAGAGACTGCGCCACAGCTTCCGGGTTGCTGAAACGCGCGTCAGTCAACAAATCTAGGTGATTTTCGCAAGTACCAGGTAGCGATGTCGTCTGGGCGATGGTGCTTTCGATAGGCCCCTAGACTTGAACTGCATGCAGTCCTCAGTCACCGGACAGCAGCTCGAAAGCGATTTGTGACGAGAAATGAAGTGAGACGTGGAAGTCGTAACAGTCAGCGGTTTGTCCCTGCAACCGCCACAACGTGTCACGTGAAGACGCCAGGTGGTGCTATTTACGTGCTCCGATGAGTATGATGGTGCCGCAGATAGCGTTGTCCAGCTGCAGGGGCCCTCACCCTGAAGAGGCCATACTACATGTCGTATTCGCGCCGCCTGTGCAGCAAGTACAGGAAGAACGGCGCTCCCAGCATCGAGGTGATGATGCCTATGGGGATCTCACCGCCAAGACGCGCGCCCAGATCAGCCAGTGCCAGCAGCACAGCTCCGGAAAGCGCCGCGGTTGGCAGCAGCCAGCGGTGGTCAGGCCCGACGATCAGGCGGCTGATGTGCGGTATTATGAGCCCCACGAAACCGATTACACCCGATACCGCGACCGCAGAGGCTGCCAGCATCGAGGACAGTACCAGGAGCACCAGTTTGACCTGCTCTACATTTAGCCCCAGATAGTGGGCTTGCTCATCTCCCAGAAGCAGTACGTTCAGGTCACGTCCATACAGGTACACCACACCGAAACCGAGAAGTGCGAACGGCCAGATCATCTGCACTTTCGCCCACTCGGCACCGGACAGGCTGCCCAGCATCCAGTACACCACCCGGTCCATCTGCCCCTGTCCGCGGGTGATGAGGATCAGCGACGAAGCCGCAGATACCACCGAGCCCACAGCTATGCCGGTCAGCAGCAGTACTCCCACGGGCGTTCTGCCTCCGCGCCGTGACAGCAGATATACCACAGCGGTCACGCCCAGCGCTCCCGCGAATGCAGAGACTGTCACCGAGCTGAGGCGCCACAGCCAGAATTCGAAGCCGAACATGATGGCTGCGGTAGCTCCCAGTGCCCCTCCCGCGGACACGCCGATAATTGACGGGGCGGCCATGGGGTTTTGGAAGAACGCCTGCATCACCGCGCCAGCCACTGCCAGACAGGCGCCCACCAGCATGCCCAGGATCAGGCGCGGCAGGCGGATGTCACGGACGATGGTGATGTCTTCAACAGAGATATCTGCCGCCTGCTGCCCTGTGGCCCACGTCCACAGCACTCGCAGGGCATGTTTTGCGGTCATGGCCGACGTACCCTGGGTTGCCGAGAGTATGAACACGGCCACAGCAGCTACCAATAGCAAAACCATGACCGTCACTGCCCGCGCTCTCACGACCGGTCACCTGCCGCGGTGGCCAGTGGAATGCTGACCCGTGGCCGCCCTGTCGGTGAGCGATCTACGAGTACCTGGGCACCATATACCTGCTCGATGCGCTCAGCGGTGATGACCCGATCAGGCGGGCCGTCGTCAATCACGGCTCCGTTTTGCATCAGAACTACGCGGTCGAAGAAGGTCGCAGTGAGGTTCAGATCATGAGAGACGCACAGGATGGTTTTGTCGTGCTCTTGATTGAGGCTGCGCAGCAACTGCAGTATCTGTATCTGATGGCTGATATCGAGAAATGCAGTAGGCTCGTCCAGCAGCATGACAGGGGTTTGCTGGGCCAGGCTCTTGGCGATGGCCAATCGCTGCAGTTCACCGCCTGACAGTTCGGTCACAGGTCGATCACAGAGGTATTCGGTGTCGGTGGCTTGCATCGCCTCGAGGGCGATCTGCCGGTCTTCCATACTCTCTGACTGGAGGCGCCCCAGGTGCGGGGTGCGGCCCATCAGTACGTACTCCATCGCCGAAAACGAAAACAGTACACTGGTCATCTGTGGCACTACTGACATGATGCGGGCTAGCTGCCTGCGAGTGTAGTTGGAGAGTGGTTTGCCCCGCAGGAGCACCTGCCCGCTTGTGATAGACAGCACTCCCGTCAGCGCGCGCAGCAGTGTGCTCTTGCCTGCACCGTTGGGGCCGAGCAGCGCTACCATCCCGCCTCGATGCATGGCGAAATCCACACAGTCCAGCACGGTGCGCTGTTCGTAGCCTGCGACCAGCTTGTGTGCCTCCAGAACCGCTTCAACGCTCATGAGATAGCTTTCTCACTGGGGCTCAGTG
The DNA here is from genome assembly GCA_012518355.1 of candidate division WS1 bacterium. Taxonomy (GTDB): domain Bacteria; phylum Armatimonadota; class Zipacnadia; order Zipacnadales; family UBA11051; genus UBA11051. Next base: position 3,755 of record JAAYSP010000153.1, read on the forward strand.
GCGGAGGAAGGGTGCAGGAATTCGGCCATCTGCTCCAGTCCCTCCACCAGGCGAGGCCCGGGTATGGTAATCAGATCCTCATCCATCACGTACACCCGGCCCTCTTTCACTGCTGGCACCTGCGCCCACGCGGCGTCTTTTCGCAGTTGTGCCAGGCAGTTGGCTGTACTCTCCGACGTATCGGCATCAGTTTGCCCGACCGAAAAGATCAGCACATCCGGTGCGACGGCCAACACAGTTTCCTTCGACACCTGTGGCCATGGTTGGTTGGCGAAGCCCTGGGTGGCCTGGTATGCCTGCCTGCCTCCAGCCTCCTCTATCATACTGGCGATGAAAGAGCTGGGCCCAGCGATAAACAGTGGCTCCATGGCCAGCACAAACAGGGTGCGCGGCTGTCCATGCCCGGCAACCGCCTCGGCCACTTGTGTCATGACTGCCTCACGGCGGCGCTGCAATTGTGCGGTGACATCAGCGGCGACTGTCTCGATGCCGATGATCCGGCCAAACATTTTCATGCACGAAAACACATCATCCAGGCCCTCGGGATCCACGCCCAGAACCTGAAAGCCGAGGTCGCGCAGCTTGCTCAGTACATCCTCAGGCGTGCCGCGAGAAGTGATGATCAGATCCGGCTGCATGCTCACGATTTTCTCGTAGTCGGGGCTGAGGATATCGCCGATTTTGGGCTTCGAGGCCGCTTCTGGCGGGTAGGCAGTGTATCTGTCCACAGCGAGGAGGCTGCTGTGTCCGCCGATCGCCACTACCATCTCTGCCACGTTGGGCTGCAGGCTGATGATGTTGAGTGCGGGCTTTTCGAGCACCACGTCAGGCCCGTGGGCATTCGGGAAGGTGCGGGGCCAGCCTGCAGAAGGCGCATTGCGCTCATCTCGATGCGCGGCCTGCTCAGGCTTTGCGGCAGAAGTATTCCCGCCGGTTTGGCAGCCGCTGAAAGTGAGAGTCAGAACCGCCAGCGATGCCACGGCGATTTGGAGTGCCCGCCATCCGCCATAGCAGATGTCAACACTACGCTCTGTGCCTGGGAGCCTGGACATGTCTACTCTAACCTCATCGTAAGCAAATGAAAAACGGCCGCCCTGAGGCGGCCGACAATCGCTGTGCATGTTTCTGCCCGCCCTCGAGGGCACATCGCTTCTGCAAAGCCGTCTCCTGGCTTCCGGATTACCCTACTCACCCGACCTTCCCGGCGCCGAGCCGGTGGTCATCATGGGCTTTCGTACCCGGTTACAGTTGCGGGGCAGCGGCGGATTTTCACCGCCTTCCGTAGCGCAATTGCTGCGCTGCGTATGTGGCCACACGCTACTTTGCAGTAGGTTTTGATTTGAGTTTCAGCTTACCACACCGGGCCAGTGTATGCAAACTGATTCATGCAAACGGCCCCCAGGCGCACTGCTGGGGGCCGCAAGTCGTCGCATGTTGCGTCAGGAGTCGCTTATCGGGGCCAAGTGATATCGGGCACATCCTTCATAGCCTCGTCTATCGTCTCCTGGGGCAGGTCCACGTCTTCGAGTTGGCCGCGCAGGTAGGCGTCGTATGATGCCAGATCGAAGTGGCCATGACCGCTATATCCGATGACTATGCACTCTTCCTTGCCAGTCTCTTTGCAGCGTAGCGCTTCGTCAATTCCACACTTGATTGCATGAGCGGTTTCGGGTGCGGGTAGATGCCCTTCAGTGCGGGCAAAGGTCACGGCAGCCTCGAACACTTCGTTTTGGTAGTAGGCACGCGCCTCAACCAGCTTCTGATCCACCAGCAGCGACAGCAGCGGCGCGTCCCCGTGGTAGCGCAGGCCGCCTGCATGGATGGGTGGCGGGATGAAGCTGTGGCCTAGTGTGTGCATCTTCAGCAGAGGCGTCAACTGTGCGTTGTCACCAAAATCGTACCGATATTGGGCGCGGGTGAGCTTCGGGCATGCCCGAGGTTCGGCGCCGACGAAACGGATGTCCTGTCCATCCAGCTTGTCCTTGACAAACGGGAAGCAGAAGCCTGCGAAGTTCGAGCCCCCGCCGACGCAGCCGCACAGCACGTCAAGCTTGTCGCCGGCAATTGCCAGTTGCTTTTTGATCTCCAGCCCGGTGATAGTCTGGTGCATCAGCACATGGTTCAGCACGCTGCCCAGAGAGTATTTTGTATCTTCGCGGGAGGCGGCATCCTCCACGGCTTCGGAGATCGCCAACCCGAGGCTGCCGGGGGAGTCGGGATCCCTGGCCAGTATTCGGCGGCCAGCCTCGGTCTGATTGCTAGGGGATGGGAGACACTGAGCGCCCCATGTCTCCATCATCAGGCGGCGATAGGGCTTCTGGTCGTAGCTGATGCGTACCATGTACACCTGGCACTCTATGTCGAACAGAGAGCAGGCCAACGCCAGCGCGCTACCCCACTGCCCCGCGCCGGTTTCGGTCGCGATGCGTGTGACGCCATCTTGTTTGTTGTAGTATGCTTGCGCCACCGCGGTATTGGGCTTATGACTGCCCGCCGGACTGACGCTTTCGTTTTTGTAGTAGATGCGTGCGGGAGTGCCGAGCTCTTCCTCCAGCGCAAATGCACGGTGTAGCGGCGACGGACGCCATAGCTTGTATATCCTCAGCACTTCATCGGGTATGTCCACCCACCGCTCCATACCCATTTCCTGCTCGATGAGCGACATCGGGAAAAGTGGCAGGAGATCTTCCGGAACTAGTGGTTCACCGGTAGCCGGGTTGAGCGGGGGCATGAGCGGTGCGGGTAAATCCGGCTGGATGTTGTACCATGCCTGGGGCATTTCACTTTCGGAAAGGAATATCTTGCTGTCAGCCATTTACAGTCGCCTCCTCGGCTCTCTGGATGCACTGCAACACCACGGCATTCAGGGAAGCACCGACTTGTCTGTTTTCAAGTATTTTTGTCCACGGCTATACTCAGATTTGATGCTGAAGATGACCACGGTACTACGGCATTAGGGCCTAGCATTGCCTCCGGACGATCGCAGCATCATAGTACGTAACTGAGCACTGCCATGTCAACTGGTGGGGGCAGACAATTTTATCCCATATATGGAGAATTGTGATCGCCTCTTGATGGGCAGCAGCTGGCTTGCCTTGCGTTGGGCATTTGCGGCCGTTGAGAACACTGAGTATGGGCTTGATGACACCGTAATGTGCGTGAAGGTGGGTGCCGGTTGCGAAGTCACGGAGGCTTTCGCCTACGCGCCTTTTGATTGACGGAATTTTTGGTTTGCTGAGACCCAGCAGATCGAATTTTCGGGGGGGCATAGGCTGATGCAAGCTGCTGGTCAGAGCTCTACAGGATGCAGGCAACTGGGGCGGGTTATTTGGGTATTGTAATCAGTTGCCAGACGCCTATTTTTCGCATAATCCAGTGAGGTTGAGCTGGTAATGCACTTGTGGAGAGAAAAGATGATCAGGGGATAGGCATAGCTATTAGTTGACCGGTAGCCATTACAGTCACGCTATCTGTAGATGCTTCGTGCCGCTTACTGACTTGAG
>JAAYSP010000069.1 GCA_012518355.1 candidate division WS1 bacterium
CGGCTGCCATATCCCGGGCGTATATGGCGGCTCCTGGGGATGTACTTTTGCCACGCCGCCGATGAGCATCGGATTCTGCGCGCGGTTCAGGTCTATCGCCCGCCCCAGCGCGTGCAGCGACAGCCCGCCGCCACCAAGAGCAGTGCGCCGGTGGTAGCCCACCAGCTCGTGGATCGGGAAGCGCTCTGCATGCAGATATATCTGGCGGAAAATCTCCAGCAGCTCCGGCGCCAGCGGCTCGGCCATCGTCACCTGTCGCGGACGGATCACCCTCTGCCCCGCCTCCAGGTCCCAGGTCAGCACATGCACATCGGACATACCAGGCGCACCCTCTGCAGAGGCTATGCGAAAGCGCTCACGCTCCGCTATCAGGAGGCGCTCGCGCGGCCTGTCAGCGCCCGGGTTGGCGATGATCAGCACCGGCGTGGGCTCTGACTGCAGCCGCATATCGGTGCCCAGTTGCGTAGACAAACCGGCGATGCGCCGGAGTATCTGCCGGCCCCGGCTGCCGGTCGCAGGTTGCGGGTCGCCGATAAAGCGCCGCTGCATCATCGGGTGGATGACCAGCTCTCTCCAGCGGCCCTGCTCCAGCCGCATCTCCAGGACAAAAGTGGGCAGCATACTCTCGAAGCGGGTGGGGAATACGAAGTTGCCCAGACTGTAGACGATGGGGCAGCCGCGATACACCTCGATCCCCTGTGGCACGTGCGGATGGTGACCGATGACCGCATCAGCACCCATCTCTATGCTCAGGCGCGCCAGTTTGCGCACAAACGGGTCCAGCCGCCCGGTGCATTCGGTGCCCCAGTGGTATGTGACGATGACGAAGTCGGCCTGCCGCCGCGCTCCAGCCAGGTCTTCGCGCAGCATCGCAAGGCTTTGCTCGGTCGGCATGTCGTCTGCACCCGGGTGCACGAACACTACGCCGCTGCTGCTGGCGGAGGCGGCGAAGTGATCCGTGCCCGGCAGCGTGTCGGCGCTGACATAGGCCAGTATCGCCACAGTCTGCTCTCCCAGGCGACGGATGAGCGGCTCACGCGCCGCCGACAGGTTTGCACCTGCACCGGTATACGCCACTCCTGCCTTGTCCAGCGCCTGCAGCGTCTGCGCCAGCGCCTCGGGGCCGTAGTCCATGATGTGATTGTTGGCCAGCGTGGCCACATGCAGCCCGCCAGCGGCCAGCCGCTGGGCATGAGAAGGGGCGGCGCGAAACAGGAACTCTCCGCCGATGACCCTCCCGCCACGCAGCTTCAGCGGCGACGGCGCGCCACCTGTCGCCAGCGGGCACTCGAGGTTGCACACGGCCAGATCTGCACTTCTCAGCAGCGGCGCCACAGCCTGCAGGTAGTCGTGGTCAGCCAGTGGTAGCACGTCTCCGACCAGCATCAGCCGCGCCTGCCCCTGCGATAGTGGCGGCGGTAGTACGGGGGTGCTGCCCGGATGCCCCGGCAACAGAGCCTGTAGCAGTGGAGCGGCATGGCACCACACAGCGTGAAGCCACTGCAGAGCATGCAGCACCAGCGATTTCCGGCCACCTGTGCCAGAGTGCCCGCGCTCAGCAGTCGCAGAGTGCGCCTGCGGCTCACACCCTGCTCGCTCCTCCTCACCATGCAGCAAGGTCAGGTGCTGGCAGCAGTCGCTGACCGCCCATGACAGCGCCAACAGGGCGCTGACGGCCGTAAGCAGGCCTCCAATTCGCAGCGCAGTGCGCAGGATGCCGACGGTGGCTCACCTCGGTATATGTGGCTGCGACTGCGCGGCCCGCCCCCCTCCGCATCTGTCTCATCGCCTACTGAGGCGGTAGCGCCGCACATCGCACTCGCAGGGGTGTCATCCTGCTGTGCAGCAATTTTCGCGCCGAGGCGTGTGAGAGGCATGCGCGTGCGAGGATCAGCGAACAGAAAGCGGAAACCGGATAGCTTGATGCCACCCGGTTTCCAGCGCCCAGGGTAGTGACTGCTCCCACATCCAGTCGCCCCTGCTATCTCACTTGATGCGATTTATCAGCATATATCAGTACAGCTTTGTACAGATATGTTGGTGCATACATAGACGCTACATGCCTATATCTCCGATAGTCATACCTGTGGCGGCTTGCATCACTTCTGCGATATCTCCTCAGATACGAACACCTCTGCCCTCTCCCCTGGCAGTACAGGCCACTGGCATATCGTCTCCTGCATGATGCCTGTCATCTGCAGAGACTGTATGGCCGCACCCCTCTCCCCCCTGCTATGAGGCGCGAAACGCGGCGGGCAACAGGTGTGCGAGAGTGCGCCCGGGCACGCGCTTCGGTGTATGCATCTCCTCGTGTGTGCTCAGCCGCGCTCCAGTTCTCCGCGCTCCCCGGCGGCCAGTAGCTCCTGCTTCATCTGCGACATGTACCGGATCGCGTAGTCAGCCAGTGCGGACTTGGTGGTCTTGATCCCGTGATCGTGCTGTAGCTCCAGGCGCGCAGCATCGAGCCACCGTGCCGCTTCACGGCTCAGATAGACACTCACCTGCACCTTCGGAGTTTTCGGCTCAGCATCGGGCAGAGTCGCAGTTGGCGCCTGGGCAAGCACAGCAGGAGAGGCAGGTGGAGGCGCGGGCCGCTGTGGTGGTGCTGCTGCAGGGCCGGTAGTTGCTGCAGGCGCGGGCACAGGTTCAGGAGCAGGCTCAGGTGCACGCCGGGGAGCGGATTCGGGGGCAGGCGCTTGAGCTGCGCCATCCTGCTGCTCCGTAGCAGTAGGTTCGCGCTCATCATCGTCGAAAAACACGTCATGCGGTATCTGTGTCCGCCGCATGCCGGATCACCTCCTGAGCCAGACGCCGATATGCCGCCGCTCCGCGCGATCGCGGGCTGCCCAGCACCAGCGGTCTGCCTTCCACTGTCGCGTAGTCGAAGTCTATGTTGCGATCCACCACAGTACGGAAGACCTGCTCGCCGAAGTGTTCACGCAGCCGCTGCTCAACCTCACGCGAGTGCACTGTGCGTCGATCGTACATGGTCACTACCAGGCCGGCTACTGCCAGCGCCGGATTGCTCCGCTCCCGCACCACCTCCACCGTGTCCAGCAGTCGCCGCAGCCCGTGCATGGCCAGATATGATGCCTGCACGGGGATCAGAACACCGCTGGCTGCGGCAAGTGCGTTGAGCGTGAGGAAGCCAAGGCTTGGCGGAGTATCAATCAGCACCCACTCATACGGCAGTGGGGCACCGAGCTTCGCCTGGAGCCGCTGGTTCCGCTCTACCCCCCGCGCCAATTCAACCTCGGCTGCTGCCAGTGTCAGATCACCGGGCACTATGAAGAGGCTGTCAAAAGCTGTGGCTGCCACCGTGTCCTCAAGCTGACAGTCTTCCTGCATCAGCAGCTCATACACCCCTGCCCTCTCCCCTATCGACACTCCGACCGACTCAGTCAGGTTGCCTTGTGGGTCACAGTCTATGAGCAGTACAGAGTGGCCACGCTGGGCAAGCGCCGCCCCCAGATTTGCCACTGTTGCAGTCTTGCCCACGCCGCCTTTCTGATTTGCTACCGCGAGTATACGCATAAGAGCCAGTCCTCACATAGTAAGCGATTGCACCTTCTGTACTATAAGTGCTAACAGTTTTCACGTCAAGCTACTATAGATGTTTGCATGTATACATGCAAACTGTTTTTCATGTACACAGGCTGACATGCTATCTCCTCAAACTGCTTACCTGTTTGCAGGCAAACAGGCAGACCTGACAGTGGGAGCCTGCAGAATGCATACAGCGCCCTGCAGCAGTATACATAGGCCGGATGGGTCTGTCCGATACTCTCCAGGGCTCACAGCGCCTTATGGCGCAAACCGCGCACATGGATCCCGAGCAGCACGACTGCCACGCCCTGCTTATGCCCGGTCTGCACCTGGGCGGGCCTGCTGATTACTCTCATCCTGTCCTATAATGCCTGTTTGCATGTAAACAGATAATCCAGTAAAACTGTTTACCTGTTATCCTGATACCATGTTATCATGCTATCATGCTTCCATGCATCGTACTATGCTAGCAGACAGGTGAACAGGTAAGCAGGTATGCTCCCCGGCATCTATAGCTTCAACGGATATGGCCACTCGATGCTGTGGCATGGAAGGCGATGGGGTATGCGCCATCTCGCGCTGCCTGCATGAACTGCCCGAACTGCGTGTGATGACTGTGAGCGCGCACGCCCTATGCACACAGGTGACAGGCTGCACACTTACCCGGTGGCTTTTGTTGCCGCCGCGCCACCGTACGCCAGGCGCATAGGTGATAGGTGGCAGGCTGCACTGGCGGTAGTTCGTGTGCCGGCGCTACCGTGGGCAATCAGCAGGACTATATGCATCGAAGCGGGAACCGTGTTAGAGACTGTCCACACAGTCAACTTCTCTAGTAGTGCATAGCCTGACGCCGCACATGTCAGTCGGGGGTGTCATGCATTCGTGCCACTGTAGGGATTATGGATTGTGCGTTTTGCTTTGAGCGACTTTTTGTAGATGAGGATTTGGCCCGGTGAACGCAACACTGATGAGACTGCTTGACAACACGATAGGGAGGATGATGTGCGTTCTGCTTGCTGCATGGCATCGGCTGCGACGGCCTCGTGTGCCGGAATGCGGGCGCATCGAGCGGGTGCTGGTGATCAAGCTCATCGGCCTCGGCACGATCATGCTCAGCTCGGCCTTGACCAGAGGGTTGCGGCAGTATCGCCCATATCTTCAGATCGACTTTCTGACACTGGAAGGCTTCCGTGATGCGGCGGAGCTAACCGGCACGGTGGATCGAGTGTACACTCTGAACCTGCGCGCTCCGATCAGCTCTGTATGGCGCACCATTCGGCAGTTGCGCGCCAATCGCTATCAGATGGTCATGGATCTGGACTACTTCTCCTGCGCAGGTCTGATTTTGGCGTGCTTGAGCGGCGCACCGCGGCGGGTTGGTTTCGTCTCACCAGGATACGAGCAGTGGGATATGCTCACTGACATAGTCCTGTATAGCACCAGTCGCCACATCCTGGATATGTATGGCAATTTTGCCGAAGCGCTCACCGAGTCTCACTTTCTGCCCGCGCCGACGATAAGCGTTGATGAGCAGGTCATGCAGCGGGGCAGGGACATACTGAGCCGGGCGAAGCTGGATCCTGAGCGCCTGCTGGTACTGCTGAATCCCAACGTCAGCGCGTTTTCGGTGGCGATGCGCCGCTGGGAACCGAAGAAATGGGCACAACTTGCCGACCGGCTGGGGCGGAGGGAGAGCCTGCAGGTGGCCTTCATCGGCAGCAAGTCAGAGCAGCAGTATGTGGCCTCAATCATCGCCATGATGGATGCACCGGAAAATGCGGTAAACCTGGCCGGGCAAACCAGCCTGCACGAGCTTGCCGCAGTCATCAAGCTGTCAAGCTGCATGGTATCGTGTGACACCGGGCCGCTGCTGATGGCGGTGGCGGCAGGCACTCCGACAGTGGCGCTGCTGGGGCCAACAGCATGGACGCACCGGCCCAGGGGTAAGAGAGATCGTGTCATCTGCAAGCACCTTGGCTGCAGCCCATGTCTGACTGTCTTCAATCAGAAAAGTGCCCGCTGTGTGCACAGGACGAACCTGTGCATGACGCAAATACAAGCGGACGAAGTGTGCCGGGCAACGCTAGATGTGCTGGCCGGAACTCGCCACCATCCGACAGGCGAGGGTACACGCAGAAGTGCTGGCGGAGGTGGCACGTCTGGCAGGGCGATATAGACACTCACCTGCTCTGCATAATGCAAGAGGTTGAAAGCGGAGAAATCGGGGTATACTCTTCCAGATTGGTGATAACACTACCGCTGAACAATTGGTAGTGATCACCGTCATAAGTGTGGGTTGAGAAAAAATTGAGAAAAAATTGCTTGCAACTTGAGTTTTAGTTAACTATACTATATGCGGGAACGTGTCAGAGATGACTATGATAACCGCACGGAACAACTTAACTGCACGTCGCGGCACTGTCAGTGTCGAAGCAGCGCTGGTGTTGCCGATATTCCTGACCCTACTTTTTGGGATCATCGAATTCGGCTTCATCTTCAAGGATCTACTGCTTCTGCATCAGGGCGCGCGCGAGGGTGCCCGTGTAGCAGCCACCGGTGCCACGGTGGGTATTATAGATGATCGAGCGCGCGAAAGCCTGACCGGCATCAACCTGGACGAACTAGAATCGGAAATCAAGTACCGTACATACGCCTCTGGCTGGACCGACTGGACCGATTTGGACGATGCAAACGGTGAAAACTATGCCCCGGGCGGCAGCCAGATCCGGGTAACTCTGACGTATGCCCACCCTCTGGCAGCCGGTCCCTTCTTCGCCCGTCTCATCGGCCGTCCCGGGGATGCCTCTATCCCTCTTAGCAGCAGCATGGTGATGTACCGCGAGCAGTAGCCGCTGCGCCAGCAGTGTTCAGCGCACTGTACCGAACGCATCGGCACCGCGCGCTTCCACGTGTCACGCCCCAGACCTCACATGTCATCCTCTGTAGGCTCGACTCTGCACGGTGACAGCCCTGCAGCCTGACCTGTACCACATGCCACCTCACTCACGCCTGCTGTGCCCACTGGCAGCGGACGGGCAACTCGTATGCGCCCGGCAGAGCTGGTCATCGGCTGTCTCCTGCGCCACCTCTGGCCGACCCGACTGCTCCTGATGGCATCAAGCAAAAGCAAACGCCCGGCCTACCAGAAGATCGCAGGCCGGACGTCGCGGTGCGGTGTCATCAGCGGCTCTTAGGACGCCACCATGGGGCCATCATCTGCCGCGCGCTGTCCGCCGCACAGAGTGGGGCAGAGGGGCATGAACTGCATACAGCAGGCCCTGCTATGCTATGCCTGCGCGGCATCTTCGGCGGCCTGCAGCACCCGCATGAAATTACCGCCCCAGAACTTCAAGATGAGCTCCTCGGAAAAGCCGCGCTCCAGCATCCGCTGGGTCACCTGCGGAGACTCCAGAAACGATGCCGGAGTGGCCACCGTTTCGCCGATGCCATCATAGTCGGAGCCGAAGCCCACATGGTCC
>JAAYSP010000106.1 GCA_012518355.1 candidate division WS1 bacterium
CCAGTGTACATCAGCGTAACCGCTCTCTGCCATGTGCACACATGCAGGGGTTCATAGTTCTGGTTCAGTACGAGGACTCTACCATCCATGTGCGACCATGTCCTCCATCCTGTCGCTATATGACGGCCGAACACAGCACGATTGCGGGTAGCAAAAAGCCCACTGCTCATCGGTGGGTGCAGTGGGCTTGAAGGCTTTCAGATATCTGGTACCGGCGCGTTCTGGCGCCGAGGTGGACGCCGTCGTATCCGAAACTGGATCGCCTCTGAAGACAGCCAGTTAGCGGTGGCTATACGGCCACCTCTGCCTCGATTTGTGTGGGCCATAGAGTACTGCATCACTCGCCTCAGATCAGACCGCGCTCAGCGGCAATCGCACACTTCTCGATAGCTGGCTCCAGCATCGAGACTATCAGAAGGTTAGCAGATGAAGCCTGCGCCTGTCAAGCAGTTCGCCATGATCATGGGAGCCACAGATCGTCCACGATATGAGCGGAAGCGTGCAGGAGGTGGGCTACCTCTGCGCGTCACCGCCCTCCTCGTAGCCATCCATGTCTCTTGCTGACCAGGGGCTAAGACTGGCCTCCAGCCGGTCGAGCTCATCGCGCACTATCGCCTCCCGCAACCGCACCATCAGGTCTGCATAGAAGCGCAGGTTATGCAGACTCCCCAGTTGCCACGCCGCCGCATCACCACACCGGTACAGATGATGCAGGTATGCGCGACTGTAGTTGCGGCACGTAGGACAGTCGCACTGCGCGTCCACCGGCTCTGTATCAGTCCGGTACTCCTGCCGCGTGATCTTCAGCGGCCCCTGCGTGGTCATCAGGCTCCCGTGACGGGCATTTCGCGTCGGCAGCACACAGTCGAACACATCCACCCCAAGCCGCACGCATGCGACCAGATCCAGCGGAGTACCCACTCCCATCACATAGCGCGGTGCATCGGCCGGAAGCTCCGGCACCGCAGCTGCCAGCGCCTCCAGCATCTCCGCCTTGCTCTCACCCACCGACAGCCCGCCGATGGCATACCCGTCGAAGCCGATCTCCACCGTCGCCTGCGCACTGCGCGCTCGCAGGTGTGGATACACGCCCCCCTGCACGATGCCGAACAGCGCCTGGTCGCAGTTCGCATGCGCCTGCCTGCACCGCTGTGCCCATCTGGCAGTGCGCTCTACCGACTCGGCCACATACTCCTCCTCGGCCGGATACACCACACACTCGTCCAGCACCATCGCCACATCGCTGCCCAGTTCGTTTTGCAGCCGCACCGATCTCTCAGGCGAAAGCTCCAGCATCTCACCGGTCAGATGTGAGCGGAAGGTGAAGCCATCCTCGCTGATACCGCTGTTTCCGGCGATGGAGAAGGCCTGAAAGCCACCGCTGTCGGTCATGAGCGCCCCCGACCAGTTCATCATCCGGTGCAGGCCACCTAACTGTGCGACCAGCTCACTTCCGGGCCGCTGCCATAGATGGTAAGCGTTGCAGATCATCACCTCGATGCCCTGCTCAGCCACCAGATGCGGTGGGCAAGCCCTCACAACCGCCTGGCTGGCACACGGCATGAACGCAGGCGTCTGTATCGTCGCATGTGAGAGCCGCAGCTTCCCACAGCGCGCTGGTCCGGCTCCTGTCGCAGTCACGGCAAAATCGAGCACTGGCTACCTCCTCAGAACTGTCACCTGTCACCTGTCACCTGTCACCTATCGCCTATCGCCTATCGCCTACCCCCAGCATCTCGCATCTCATTTCACGCGATCAGCATACAGTCTCCGTAGCTATAGAAGCGATAGCGCTGGGCCACTGCGACCTCGTAGGCGGCCAGAAGACGCTCTCTGCCCACCAGCGCCGAGACCATCACCACCAGGCTGGAGCGTGGCAGGTGAAAATTCGTCAGCATACCGTCTATCGCACGGAAGCGGTAGCCCGGGGTGATGTACAGGCTACTCTCACCTGCACCGGGCTGCACGATCCCCCGCTCATCGCTGCAGCTCTCCAGTGCGCGCACCACAGTCGTACCCACAGCGATGATCCGGCCGCCCTGCGATCGCACCTGGTTGATGCTCGCCGCCGCCTGCTCGGAGATGCTGTAGCGCTCTGCGTGCATCGTGTGGGCTTCGATGGTGTCGGCGCTGATCGGCGCGAACGTGCCCAGGCCCACATGCAACGTCACGTACGCAGTCAGCACACCGCCATCTGCCAGCCTCTCCAGCATCTGCCCGGTGAAGTGTAGCCCCGCGGTCGGCGCGGCTACCGCTCCTGTGGCCCGCGCATACACAGTCTGGTAGCGCTCCCGATCTTCCGGCTCGGCAGTCTCGCGCCGTATATACGGCGGCAATGGCATGATCCCGACCTGGCTGAGCACAGCTTCGAAGTCGCCCTGATAGTCCAGGCGCACCTCCGTCTTGCCTGCATTCGGCCTCTGCAGCACCTCAGCGTTCAGTTGCCCACTGTCGCCAAAACGCACCATGGTGCCTGCTCTCATGCGCCGCGCCGGACGCACCAGCGCATCCCAGCGATCGCCCTCCAGTCGGCGCAGCAGCAGCACCTCTGCGCGTCCGCCGCTGTGGCGCACTCCCAGAAGACGGGCAGGTATGACCCGGGTGTCGTTTAGCACCAGGCAATCGCCCGGCCGCAGTAGTCCGGGCAGGTCCGAAAAGTGCCTGTGCTGCAGCGGGCCACCACCGGGCGGCAGCAGCAGCATACGCGAATCGCCTCGCTCTGATGGCGGATGCTGGGCGATAAGCTCTGCAGGCAGATCGTAGTCGAAAAGCGAAGTGTCCACAGTCATAGCGTAATCGCCACTGCCCGGCGCGTCAAGCCTGCCTGATTTGCAGCCTATGCCCACTGGCAATTGCCGATGTAGCCGCCTGTCGCAGTCGGTAGCGCACGTATTTCGGGCAGGTAGTGGACACACTCCGGTCGAAGTATGGCCGTGCAGCGGCAATCTGGTGAGCATATGATGATACGGATGGCGGCGATAGCCAGTCCGCCGCCCGCTGAAGAGAGCATAGGAGGAGCACATAGACATGGCCACACTGAAAGCTGGAGCCGCAACCGTAGACATCACGCCGCCAATCGGAGTTGATCTGTGCGGATACGGGGCGCGCACCGGCCCTTCAGAGGGCATTCACGACCCGTTGCGCGCCAGGGCACTGTACCTGAACTGCGGCGGACAGGCGCTGATAGTCACCTCTGATCTGGTCGGGCTGGACTATGCTTCAGTCGCGGCGATCCGCGAGAGTATCACAGAAGCTACGGGCCTGTCTGCCGACCAAATCATGGTCTCCTGTAGCCACACCCACTCGGGCCCCGCAACCCCATGCCTGCCGACGCTGGGCAGGGTGGACCCTGACTACATGGCGCTGCTGCTGCGCAAACTGGCATCCGTCGGGCAGATGGCCGTCGAGCAGGCCGCCCCCGCCTGGGCCGGGCACAACCGTGAGCCGGTCTCGGTGGGCTTCAACCGCCGTGAGAAGCCATGGCCGAAGATGGGTGAGTGTGCAGCCGAAAAAGGCACGGTCGCAGCCGCCGTAGATACCCTCACGGTCAACTCGGCAGACGGCCCTCTTGCTCGCCTGTTCGTCCATGCCGCACACGCCGTCACCCTGGGCAGCGACAACCTGCTCATCTCCGCAGACTGGCCCGGCTATGCCCAGCGCTTCCTGGAGAGCCTCGAGCCGGGAGCGATCGCCATGTTCGGACAGGGCTGTTGTGGCAACATCAACAGCGATCCTCGCGGCACTTTCGAGATCGCACAAAGCCAGGGCCGCACTGTTGCCGGTGCGGTGATGAAGGCTGTCGAGCTTTCGCACATGCGAAACGACACGCAGGTCGCTACTGCGCGCGAACAGTTCACCCTACCGTGTGCAGACCCACCTCCGGTCGAGGAGGCCCGGACCATCCTGGAGCAGGTGCAAGAGCAGCTTCAAGACGCCCGAGAGCAAGACAACTACGGTATGATTATGATGTATGAAGGCATGGTCCAGTGGGCTCGGTGGCTGCTGGAGATGGCGCAAAAGCAGGCGACCGGTCTGGCCATAGACTATGAAGTGCAGGCCATAAGGGTGGGCGATTGGGCCCTCGTCGGCTTGCCCGGCGAGCTGTTCGTCGAGTATGCACTGAACATAGATGCCCGCTCCCCCTTCCAAGAGACTGCGGTGATGGCGTATACTAACGGAGTACCCGGCTACATACCTACTGCCGACGCGTTTGCCGAGGGCGGCTACGAGGTGGAGGGCGCCTACCGCTTCTACTGTGGCGGCTACACCATGCTCAAGCCCGAATGCGAAGCACTTATTCTCGATGCCGCCGGGCGACTTCTTGCACGCCTGACGCAAGAGGGAACTCGATAGCTGTCCGACGGCGTTTATCCTATCGGCTATCCTGTCTCCCCACTTCTGGGAAAGTGAGGGAGGCTTTCGTGGGAGGTTGCATTTGATGCGCCGATATCTGTTTCTTACGCTTGCTGTTCTGGCAGCCTATGCGCTCATGTTCAGCATCGGCTGTGATCTGCTGCCATCGCTGGATGACCCACATGCACACCAGCATGACCATGATGAAGATCACGATACTTCGCCACCGGACGCCCGGGCCGATGCCGATGACACGGCGCCCGATCCGGACCTATTCGGCTTGCCGCCTGAAATACAGGACTGGATCAAGTCTCTGACAGTGCCACAGGCCATCGCGCTCTTGCCCGAGCCGGACGAAGATCCTACTGCGGGGGCGGGCCAGGTGCTCAGCTACGTGTATCGCCACGCATCAGAAGCCGATAAGCGTAGCATCGAACTGGCCACGCTTGACCTGGCGCGCAACTCAGACTATCCGCAGGTGCGTGCCCGCTGTATCGGTCTGCTCAGCAATCTTGAAAACTCCTACCTCGATATGCGGATTCGAGCGGCCCAATCCGATCCTGACCAGGATGTTCGCATCGCGGCTATCCGCAGCCTGGTCCTGGATGGCGCCGGAAGCCTGCCCGTACTTCGCGAATTGACCCAGGATGCGGATCCGGCGGTGCGCCAGATAGCTCAGGATATCCTGACCAGAGCGATGAGCAGTATGACCGGTGATGAAGGCATCAGAGATCTGGTTAGAGAGCTGGGCATATACCGCAACGATGCGAGTGCGCTAGCTTCAATCGCCCTTGTGGTTCGTGGCGAAAGTGCTCTTCCGTACCTGGTAGATGCAGTGATGAACGACACCAATCAGCATCGGCGTGCAGCCGCTGCCTCCTGCATCGCCTTCATTTGTGCCGGCAACAATCTCCTTCTGGATGACTTCGCCGAACGCGCTCAGGCAACGCTTCAAGCGGACCAGGTGATGGAGCCGCGCCCTGCAAATCCGGCAGGAGTTGAGCCGCTGCTGTACGTGCTTCGCAACGACTCATACGGCCCCGCTCGAGAAATAGCAGCACAGGGGCTGGGCTATCTGGGCGAGGCGAAGGCTGTCCCCGCACTGGCCAAGGCGCTATCAGACCCATATGATGCGGTGCGCAGGCGAGCGGCTGGTGCCCTGGAAACGCTCCCGGCGGCTCCGGCGGTGAAGCAGTTGACGCACGCTGCAGTCAGCGACAAAGTCGCACAAGTCCGTGTCTTCGCAGTCCGTGCGCTCGGCGCCGTGGGCAACGACGAAGCCATAAACGCACTTGCTCGAGCCACCGCTGACCGAGACCCGATCGTTCGAGAGACCGCCGCTGACGAACTGGGCCGCCTCCGCGCGGTGCAGGCCTTCGACGCGCTGGTGCGGATGTTCGATGACCCGGACGAGGACACACGCTGGGCCGCAGTACGTGCAGTCGGCAACCTGCGAACCCCTCAGGCTGTGCCCTATCTGATAGATGCCCTGCGCGACCCCGTAGCGCAAGTGGCAAACGCCGCCGAGCGAGGCCTGCAGCAGTTGGGCATCGCCAAGCGCAAGCCCACAGGCTTCCGTGAGCCACAGCCGGAAGCCAGCTGATAGCGATAGCTTCGCATCACAGGCGCAGAGCACCATCGCACAGGCAGCTTGCAGTGCTCTGATATCTCAACAGAAACACAGTGAAACCGGCTCATCTCCAGAGCCGGTTTCATCGTGAATCGGATATGCTTCTATGCTGCGGCTGTGCGGTCATGTCTCCAGCGCGACGGACAACAGTGCGCAGCGGAACAGTACATGGCGGACACAGGACACAGCCAGACGGCACACAGCTACACTACCACAGCACTGTGCTGCAAGTACTGCGACTCGTCTCAGTGCATAGTCTGTCCACCGTCTACGTTCAGAGCCTGGCCAGTCATATATGTGGCCGCATCGCTGCACAGAAACAGCACCGCTCCGGCTACGTCGTCATAGCTGCAGCCCCGACGCATCGGCACCTTGTCTACATACATCTGGCGCACCTCATCCACACTCTTGCCCCAGCGACGCGCATACTGCTCATACAGGCTATCTACCCATAGCGGCGAGTCCAGCAGATTGCCCGGGCATACCGCGTTGACGCGGATGTTGTGCTCGGCAAGCTCCAGTGCCAGACTCTGCGTCAGGCCGATGCCACCAAACTTTGAAGCCGCATAGGCAGAGTTTTTGCTGCTGCCAGTCTTGCCTGACTTGCTGTTGATCTGGACGATGGCCCCGCCGCCACGGGGGATCATCACCCGGGCAGCGTGCTTTGCCACCACCATGTAGCCGACCAGGTTCACCTCGATAACCTTGCGCCATGCAGCGACCTCGAAGTCGCATATCGGCCCCGAAATCAGGATACCTGCGTTGGCCACCACGATATCGAGGCCGCCAAGCTGCTGCACCGCCGCATCGAAGGCCGCAGCAACCTGTGCCTCGTCTGTCACATCGGCGGCCAGCCCTGTGGCGCGCACTTGCTCGGCCTGGCCGATCCTCTGTGCTTCGGCCTCCACCTGTCCAGCCTGCAAATCTACCAGTGCCACATCAGCCCCGTGCTGCGCCAGCCGTTCAGCTAGTGCCAACCCCAGGCCCTGCGCTGCACCAGTGATCAGTGCCGATTTGCCCGCCAGTGTCCTGCACTCGCCCATACTCACTTCTCCAGTAGGAAGTGTGCCAGCAGCGCCTGCTCTGCCTCAACAGTCCACAGGAGAGCCGGTCCGAGCTTGTCCGCCACCTCCGGCAGCACCTGTGCCAGGTCTTCCAGCCTCGTCAGCGGCAGGCCAGATATCTGCGGATAGATGATGATCTTGCCCGCAAACGTACCGTCGCGCACTGCTTCCATTCCGTCCCAGGCTGCCTCCAGTCCGCCGATACCGGCTACGGCGCGGGCAGGAGACAGTTGCCCTGTCTCGGTCAGATGGATGGTCTGCTTGAGATCCTCGATGCCTGAGCCGCTGGAGCCCACCAGCCGGATGCCGCGCTGTACGATGTCACCGGCATCTATAGCTGCAGTGGTTCCTCTGGCGACCCCGGCGAACAGGTTTATGACGCCATCATCGGCCAGATAGCCCGCAGACTGCTCTATCAGCGCCGGCACCGCCGCCATCGTCAGCACATCATCGAAGCCCTCCGGAGCAATTTCCCGCAGACGCGCATCGAACTGCTGCGGGCTCATCTGCGTGGGGTTGATCGTCAGCATCTGCACTCCGTTTTCTTCGGCGAGCGGACCGAAACGCTCCTGTGCGGTCTCCAGGCGCGCGTCATCTATGTCCGATACCAGCAACACTGCCGGACGGCTGGAAGCCTCCAGCGCCATCTGCAGGTGCATCTGCCCCATCGGTCCGGCGCCACCGACTATCCACGTTTTGCCCCCTGCCAGCGGTGCCAGGCCTCGTGCCTTGCGATAGCCGGCCAGCGGGTTCGACGGCGGTGCACCGGTGTAGTAGGTGCTATCATAGTGCACCCGACCTACGTCCAGATTTACCGGACGTGATGGCGGCCCATCGGCGACGATAGTGAGAATACCACCCCTGGCCAGGCCCGGATCTGTAGCCTCGATCGCATCCGGACCACCACCGAGCACGAAGATGTCATCGAAACCGCGCCCGTCTGTATACTTCTCCACAAGTGACGCGGCATCCACTTCCTGCAACGCGGCCGTAGTGACTACATCCACGCCGCCTCCACCAGCCAGATCGCGCACCTGTCCCGCGATGGCCGGGGGCACATCGGTGAGCACTATGCGTCGAGGCACCGGCAGATACTCGGCACCCGGCAACGCGTACCGCAACTTTTCTGCACCCTCAGATCCCACCACCCATATGCAGCCACCATGCTTGAGGCCACTGCGGCGCACGTCACGATATGCACGCACCACGCAGGCCCACGGCTCGGCAAGTGCAGCCTCGGCATGGCCGGTCTGGGAGGCGACTGACACCAGATAGCAGCCATCGTCGCCGGCCAGCATCTCTTCGCCCACCATCACATACTGCTCCAGTGCGCCGGGCAGCATGTATCCGAACGCCATGTTCACACCCTTGAAGTCTATGTCAGCCTGCACCACGAATCGGTCGCCTACTGCGTACTTGTCCTGCAGATTTTCGCCCACAGCGACGACTGTAAGAGCCGCTTCATGGGCGGGGATGATAGGATCTGTGGCCAGATCGCGACCGTGCAGCCGCGGATGGCCACCACCCAGTTGGATGATCTTGATATCGCTGAAGCACAGCCCGGCGGCATCCACCCGCGTCAGTAACTGATCGGGACCGGGGGCGCCCACGGACGCCTGCTCCGGCTGCCTGTCGCGGCCCAGACTTTCCAGCCCGACCCCGTACAGATACCACACAAGCTGACTGTCAGGCAGCTCCTGATGACCTGAACTGTACTGCTCAAGTGACTTGAACATGATCTTGTTTTCCTCCTCAGTGGTCAGGCCTGATCCAGGCCTCTCTGGCGATACTTCTCATCAGGGCGGGCGACTATCCGCTCCACATGACGAAGCGGCAGTGCATGCACTCCTCCGGCAGCACATGCTCCGAGGATGATCCTCGCCGTCTTGTCCATCATCGCGGTTATGTTATCCACCATCGCTGCCGTCTTGCCCAGCGCAATGAGTCCGTGATTCTGTATGAGCACCGTGCGTGGCGGCTCGCCATGCCGCTGGAAAAAATCGGACACGCGGTCACGTATGACCCGCGAAAGCGCCAGGCCCGGATCGCAGTACGGCACCAGTACGTACTCCTCCCCGCACACGACGATCTCGTCTGGAAACAGCCTGCCGGTCAGCAGCTTCTGCCAGTTATCTGAGCACAGGATGCTGTTGACCGCCACCGGATGAGTGTGGCCCACGAAGTGCACATCCGGATATGACAGCAGCAGGGCGTGAAACATGGTCTCGACCGACGGGCGCGGCCCACCGGGCTCCACACAGGCAGCTTCGAGCGCCTGCCGGATCTGCCCATCGTCGAGTTCCGGGCCATCGAGCATCTCCAGCACCGGCTCGAAATGGACCTGCACGAAAGCCTCCGGGCCACAGTTGTGCAGCTGCGCTCCACTGACCTTCACCCAGAAGCTGTTCTCATCAGCCCTCGCAGAGCTGTTGCCTTCGCCGAGGATCACCGCTTCACGCGCGGGTGCACCCAGCCGTCGGGACATGGACACCAATTCGTCCAGTACTGAGATGCCCTGCATCACCAGCTATCACTTCCACACTCAGATACGTAGATGTGCTGCATATGCGGAGACGTTTTCCAAGAGTCAGTTCGCTGCTGAAGGGATGTTCACCTGCCATGGCGGACAGATGCTTGTAGTGGTGGTGTCAGAAGATATGGGCATAGCGATGAGAACAGACTGGCGCAAGCGTCGTGTAGAAGACTGAGACTCTGCTACGTTTGGGCACTGCACTCGGAGGCGTACAGCTACTGAGCATTTCTGTCGGTAGCCCACTTCGCGCCGTGAACGTGCAGTGGGAGCGCAGCGGTTAGTGCTCTAGCAGCAGCGGCTGGCGGATGCACGCCACCATCTCATCCCCAACCATAAGCGCGAACACGCCCAGGTACTCGCCTGCGGCCACAGCGTCACCAGAGATCGCAGTACCGTCCCACGTGACCGTGAACGGACCAAAACCCGGCTCGCTCCAGCGCTGCAAAACTGCACCATCTGCACGCTGGATCTCGGCGACAAGACGCTGAGCGCATGTGTCCCGAGGCGTGCAGAAGTCGGCTACCTGCAGGGGCATAACTCCAGTCCATGCTGCGAACGTGCAGTGGGAGCGCAGCGGTTAGTGCTCTAGCAGCAGCGGCTGGCGGATGCACGCCACCATCTCATCTCCAACCATAAGCGCGAACACGCCCAGGTACTCGCCTGCGGCCACAGCGTCACCGGAGAGCGCTGTACCGTCCCACGTGACCGTGAACGGACCAGAACCCGACTCGCTCCAGCGCTGCAATACTGCGCCATCGGCACGCTGGATCTCGGCGACAAGACGCTGAGCGCTTATGCTCCCGCTTGTGCCCATGGTGATGCTCATCAGTGATGTGCCTGCTTCCGGTACGCCTGATATGCGTACAGTCTGCGGGACGCGGGCATCTGTGGGGTCTATCACCTGCACGCGGCGCATCCGCTCCGAAACTGCGCCATCGGTCGAAAGCGCGCGGACCCGTACCAGGTAGCTGCCCGGCCCATCGAACAGTTCGCGATGCAGAAAGCTGTTGTCCTCGATGGCCACCGGCTGACCGTTCACCTCGATACCCACTATGACATCGGTGTCACGAACCGTGCCTCGGATATATGCCCAGTCGCGGTTGGTCACCAGCAGCGGCTCGTCTCCATGCACGGGCGTGGTCAGTACCGTCAGATGCAGCGGATCGTCTTCATCCAACTCTGATGCGTCCAGGGTACTCTGCTCCAGCTTTTCTGCGGCTGCCGATGGTGCCGCATCAGCCGCAGGTGCGGGCACGGATGCAGGGGTACTGCTCGCAGTCGGGCCCGGCTCGATGGCAACCGGAGTCACTACCCGCTCAGTGGGGCTGATGCGGGCAGAGGTCTCCGTCTCTGCGGTGGACATCTGTGGCGGGGCAAACCCGCCTGTGGCACTCGCAGGACTGGTCACAGGCGTGGGCGGCACCTCCACCTGTGAGCTGCTCACCGGCGGCTCAGATGCCGATACTGTCGGCCTGGGGAAGTCATCTTCGGTTGTCTCGGTGCCCGTAGCAGCAGGTGCTGATGGTGCGGTACTCGCAGCAGGTGACGTGTCAGTCGTGGCAGGTGGGGTCTGGGGCACGGTCGCATCAGGGGCTGTCAGCACCACCGGCTGCTCGGATGCACTGGCCACCTGCACGGACCGGCCGACCCCTGCCCGATAGGCATACAGCCCACCATTTTCTCCGCCGATGAGCATATGCCCCTCAGCGATGGCGGCTCCTGTGGTCAGCGGCTCGCCTGTGAAGTGCTCCCACACCTGCTCACCCGTGGCCAGCTTCAGAGCACGCACATGGCCATCTCGCGCGGTCACGTACACAGTGCCCCCCGACATGATGGTGGGCGGTGCAGTCACAGGGGCGGAAGTCGCCTGCCGCCACAGCTCTGTGCCGTCCTCGACAGAGAGGGCCACCACAGCGCCGTCTCGCGTGGCGACACACACCGTGTCAGCGCCTACCGCAGGTGTATTCACCATCGCACCACCGACATCTGCAGTCCACTTGACATGGCCTCCAGCCACGTTTACCGCCCACAGCTTGCCATGGTAGTTGCCTGCATATGCCACGCTGTCACGAATAGCGGCCCCGGCGGTCAGCGGTGCACCGGTGTCGAGGCTCCATACCAACTCCCCACTGCTCTCGGCGAACGCGTACAGCCTCCCATCAGTGCTGGCACACAGTATCGCGCCAGCCCGAGAAGCAGGCTGCACCTGCTCATCGAGGTCTGCCGGTATCGGAGACACGGCCTTCGAAGCGCTGCCAACTATCGGCCCGCCTGTCTTCTGCACCCATCGCTTCTTGCCCGTAGTCCGGTCCACTGCATGGAAGCTACCGTCTGCTGAGCCGAACAGCACCAACCCGGCGCCGGTCACCAGCGGAGAGGCGGTGATGGGCGCACCGGCCTCATAGCGCCACACCAGATGCCCGGCCGGCACCTGGCCCTTGCGCGGTGGACGGATGCAGAAAAGCTCTCCTGCCTGAGTGCCAAAAAATATCTGCCCATCATACACCGATGGTGCGGCAGTGACAGGAGAGTTGGCCGGAAAACGCCACTGCCGTTGACCAGACTTCACGTCAACGGCATACAGCCACTCATCATAGCTGCCCACATACGCCACTCCGTCGAGCACTGCTGCACCAGTCCGGATCGGCCCCTCAGTCTGATACTTCCAGACCAGGTGCGCCGGAGGCGCAAACTGCAGGCCAGTCGCCGATGCGCTCTGGGCGTCGCCTCCGCCACGGGGCCAACTGTACTCATAGCTGGGGAAAAAGGCAGCTCGGGTTCCCAGAACCGTGCCCCCATCGGTCCTGCGATACTCCAGTGCCGCACGAGCACCCAGCCGTCCCAGTGAGCTGCCACCGCTGTACCAGCCGGCATCTTCTTTCGGCCTGCGTACAGGCCCCAGACGCACTCCCCACGGGACCTCTCTTGTCAGCATCAGCCCTGCCTGCCAGTCGCTATCTACGTTTTGCACGAAAGCGCCCACACCTAGCTCTTTCATGAAGCGGTGAGCTGTGATACCATAGCCGAAGTGGTCATCGAAAATGCCGACTGAACCGCGCAGCGTAGTACCGGTGCCCAGGCGCCGGTCGTAGTTGAGCTGTGCGCTGGTGGAGGTGTCGCCATGCCAGTTGGCAAAATGAGTGGCGGTCAGGTTGCTGCGCAGGCTCAGCGGCATGGCGAAAGCGATATCAAGTCCGCCAAACAGCCTGCCGTCACCGCCATGATTGTGCAGGTCCAGATGTGGCACCAGATACAGGATGGCAGGCGGGGTGCGGTTTTCGGTCTCCTGAGCGACGGCGGTTGAGATGCTGAGGCAGCCGGCCATGCAGATGGCGGCAAAAAATACAGGCCAGGGGCAGCGCATGATAGGTCCTCCGCTGAGCGGTATCATAAGGCGTCGGGATTTATAGCGTTGAACCGTGAATCTTATACCAGATTCCACTACTGAAATCAAATGGACACAGCCAAATAGACATACCTATAGGGCAAAACCATGGGCACACCCATGAAACCGGAGGCTATACGCTACCCGGTACTCGACTCCACTGACCGGTAGCCTCCCCAACCTGTTCGCGATATCTCCGCTACCGGAGCCTGAGTGCAGGATTTACCGTGAAACCATACAGCGATTCGCAGGTGCAAGTCATATGGCTCACATGGACGAAGGCAAGTTCGTACAGATCGGCGCAGGCAACATCGGCCGTTCTTTTGTCGCCCAACTGTTCTCCCACGGCGGTTTTGAGGTCGTGTTTGTGGATGTGGTCGCTCCGGTAGTGCAGGCGCTGAACCACCACCGTCGCTACCGTGTCGAAATACGCGACCGCAAGCCTGAGACGCTATGGGTGGAAAACGTGAGGGCGGTGGATGGGCGTGACCGTGAGGCCGCTGCCGAAGAGTTAGCCACCTGCCGCCTGTGCGCTACTGCCGTCGGCCCCAACGCGCTGCCGGCCATCTACCCCACACTCGCACTGGCTCTGCAAAAGCGCGCGGATAGAGGCCTGCCGCCGCTGGATATCATCATCGCCGAGAACATGCGAGATGCCTCCGTGGCTTTCACCGAGGGACTGAGAGCCCTGCTGCCGGAAAACTTCCCGCTGGATCAAGCCGTGGGCCTGGTCGAAACCAGTATCGGCAAGATGGTGCCGATCATGAGCCAGGCCGATCGTGCCGCTGATCCGCTACTGGTGTTCGCAGAGGCCTACAACACGCTCATATGTGACGCAACTGCGTTCAGAAATCCGATACCCCAGGTGCCCGGCCTCGATCCCAAGCAGAACATGAAGGCCTACGTGGATCGGAAGCTGTTCGTGCACAACCTCGGCCACGCCCTGTGTGCCTATCTGGGGCATGTAGTTGACCCTGCTCTCGGGTACACCTGGCAGACCGTCGAGCACCCGCTGCTGGGCCCGGCTATCCGTGCGGGCATGTGGGAGTCAGCCCAAGCGCTGATAAGACAGTACCCCCATGAGTTCGATGAAGGCAATCAGACCGAGCATGTGGACGACCTGCTGTCGCGGTTTGCCAACCGTGCCCTCGGAGACACGCTGTACCGGGTGGGCCGGGACCTGAAGCGCAAACTATCACGTGAAGACCGTGTCATCGGCGCGATACTGTGCGACCTGCGCAACGGTGTGGAGCCGGCTGTCACCAGCCTGTGTGCGGCCGCCGGTATGCGCTTCCGGGCTACAGACGAGACGGGCCGGATGCACCCGCCCGACCGCCGCTTTGCGCAGCAGATCTGGCCACAGGGCATCGAGATGGTGCTGCAGGAGGTCTGCGGCCTGGGAGAAGATGACGAGGTCCAGCGGCAGGCGAGAGACCACATCCGACAGGCAGACGGCCGCCTGCGTGAGGCACTGATGGCGGCTACAACTGACTGGAAGCAGGTGCTGAAGTGAAGCGCGATGAGCAGCTCTCTCCCATACTATCGGGCAGTTCCGGAGCCATATATGTGGCCGCAACGGTGGCGCTTTTCCTGCTGCTCAGCGGAGTGCTGGCATATGCCTACCCTCACTTCCTGCCAGGCCCTCCTGAGCAGGCGGTACAGCGATTTCTGGTCGCTCAGCAGGCAGGCACATGGGACTACGTCGGCTACGTGCTGCAGGGGCCTATCTTCATGCGCGAAGACTTCATCCATGCAGCTGGCCAGTGCAAGCTGGTCGGCTTCGAAATCTCCGACTCATACTCCAATCGGATGCGTTGGGCGGCAGGTAAATCAGGCGACATGGAGACTGTGTGGGTGCGCGAACACTACTCCAGCACTGATGGCAAGCGAATCGTCACCATCGAGGTCGAATACACTCTGCATCGGCGCGGCGGAGAGTGGTTCATCGAGCTGGACAGTCTCCTGGGCGAGGGCGGCATCCGCCAGTTCCTGTATCGCCGTGGAGTACCCGTCTAGCCGCACCACTACCGACTGCCGGGTACTGGCACCATCTGCCCCGAGCATATAGATTTGCAGGTGCCATTGCCTGCACACACTCACTGAATTGCGCGGAACCAACCCGTATACAGGCGAGTACTTCAGTATGCGATGGGGCCTGCGCTTGCCCTGGGCTGCGAGTACGCAAACGCACCGATCTGCTGAGCCACGGAGGGAACACTGCGCCATGAGCATGACACCTCTGGAACGCGTCGAAGCGGTGTTGTGGGGCCACGGCCCCGACCACGTGCCCTTCACGGTATACGAATCCAAGCTGCCCCCATGTGCCGTTGAGCGACAGTTGCGCAACGAAGGGCTATGTATCCACAACCGGCACTATACCCCCATGAAGCCGGTCACCCCCAACTGCTCTGTGGAGACACACACCTACACCCCACCTCCACAGACAGGCGATGTCTACGCTGGTGAGACGCTGGTCAAGACGACCACTCGCACTCCCGCAGGAGACCTGATAGCCGTCAACAAGCCTGCAGGCTTCACCTCCTGGCGGGTGGAGTTGCCGTTCAAGACTGCAGACGACTACCCGGCTCTCATCGCGCTGGCTGAGGATACCCAATTCCTGCCCGACCATGAGACATACGAAAAGGCACTCGCCTGGATGGGAGACGATGTCATCCTGCGCGCTACGCTGGGCTACTCGCCTCTGCAGGCCATCATCTACAACCTCATGGGTGTGGAAATCTTCTGCATCGAGTGGGCCGAGCGACGCGACCGCGTGATGGAGCTGTACGAGGCACTGGCAGCCCGCGATCGCCGCGCCTTCGAGGTGCTCGCCACAGGCCCGTGCCCGTATGTCCAGTACTGCGGCAACGTCAGCCCGCAGATAGTAGGTAGAGAGCGCTTCCGTGAGCTGATACTGCCGCTGTATGACGAATTCGGCGCCATGCTACACGAGCACGGCAAGCTCTTCGGCTGTCATCTGGATGCCGACTGTGGCCTGCTTGCCGACTTGATCGGTGAATCCGAACTGGACTTCATCGAGGCGTTCACTCCCGCACCCGACACTGATATGAGCATCGCCGATGCACGCAGAGCGTGGCCCTGCAAAATACTGTGGGCCAACTTCCCGTCCTCAGTGCATCTGGCCGACCAGGAGCAGATATATGCCACTGCCTGCCAGATGATAGATGAGGACGGCGGCTCACAGAAGCTCATCATCGGAATCACAGAAGATGTGCCAGAAGACCGCTGGCAGGAGAACTTCCTGACCATCAACCGAGCTTGTCGCGAGTACGGCCGCTACGACTAGCTCGCGCTGCCCATACTTTTCCCGCATCACCGCCAACCGCAAGGGAGAGCCACACAAGATGTCAGACACAGACGCACGACTGCAGCCTTTCGTCAGCACCGGCTCACTGTCCGAAGCCGACCCTGACGCCGACCGCATCATATGTCTCGAGCAGGAGCGCCAGACCAGCCGCCTGATACTCATACCATCACAGAGCATCGCACCAAAAGCAGTGCACCAGGCCCTAGCATCAGTGTTCGCCCACGTAGATGCAACGGGCTACCCATCCCTGCAGATGACCCGCGACGAACTGGACGAGGTACTCGACTACAAGTGGCAACTAGCCCGCCATAGGCGCTACTCGAACCGCCGCCGTAACAGAGGCACTGAGTATGCCGACATGATCGAGACGCTGGCAGCCCGACGCTGTGCGCAGTGCTTCGCCACAGCGCAAGTCCCGGCTGAGCAGCTTTTCGTGAACATACAGCCACTATCGGCTGCCGCGGCCAACCATGCAGCGTTCAAGACCCTGCTCAAGCCCGGCGATACGATCATGGGGTTGGCGCGCACACATGGCGGTCACCTGACGCACGGTCGCGACTTCGGCTACTCCGGCACACGCTACAGAGCGGTCGCCTACGAGAGCGCGTCCTCCACCGGACAACTCGACTATGACCGGATCATGGAGATCGCCCTGGCGGAGCGCCCGCGCATGATCATCGCGGGCTATGGTTCATACCCCTGGGCACCGGACTGGGGCAGCTTCCGCCAGATCTGCGATGCGGTCGGCGACTGTGTGCTGCTGGCCGATATCTCCCAGCCTGCGGGCATGGTCATCAGCGGCCAGTACCCCAGTCCGATCGGCCATGCAGATGTGATCACTATGGCCACCCATACGACGCTCTGCGGGCCGCGTGCGGCAGCGATCATGACCACCGACCAGGAGCTGGCTGGACGTCTGGATCACGCGATCTCCACCGCTCAGCCGGATGGGCCGCACCTGAGCAGTATCGCCGCTATGGCAGTCAGCTTCCGCATCGCCCAGACCGACAGCTTCCGCGCCCTGCAGCACCAGATCGTGCGCAACAGCGCTCACCTGGCCGAGGCCCTCACACAGCGAGGCGTACCTCTGGCATACGGGGGCACCAACACCCATCTGTGTGTGGCCGACCTGCGCGGCTTCACGGGCCAGGATGGCTCCGCGCTGAACGCCGAAGTAGCCGCCCGCATCCTCGACTTGTGTGGCATCACCGTGGGCACAAGCGCTATCCCGGACGATCGCAGTAGCGCCAACGCTAACGGCATTGCCCTAGGCACACTGTGGCTCACCCAGCGCGGCTTCACTGCCCTACACCTGGATCGCCTCGCAGATATCATCGCGGACACGCTCAGAAGCATCCAGCCCTACTCGCCCCTGTTCTCTGCCAGACGCGGCACACAGGGCAAGAGCACTCTGGATGCGCTGGAGCGAGCGAAGACTGACACCGCAAGCCTCATCTCCGAGACCATGCCCGCGACTGGGCCGGACCGCCTCACCTGTCCACACAGCCTTCTGGCGGATACAGGTGTACCGGCCCACGATGCCAGCGAGAAGCTCCCCACCGAGATAACCGACGCGCTGGAGCAGCACCCGCTGTTTCTGTGCAGCGATATCGGGTTGCTATCAGTGCGCGGGCAGCGACCTGCTGCGTTTCTGCAGCATCTGCTGACCGGCGATGTGACAGCACTGCAGCCGGGACAGGCCATGCATGGCTTCCTGCTGGACGAACACGGGGCGCTGATGGATGATGTCCTGCTGGTACGGCCACAAGACAGCTCCATCTGCCGCTACCTGCTGGTAACTCATGCGCCCAATCATGCCCGCGTCACCGCCTGGCTGCACGGCCACTCCGACGGCTGCCTGTGCCTCGACGAGGAAGACACCTCCCGCCAGATGCAGCATCCCGTAGTGGTGGATGACCTGACCGCCCAGTCTGCCGACCCGCAGAACCGCGTGCAGCCCCAAGCCTGCCGCCTGCAACTGTCCGAGGCACAACTGCAGGCCCGCCGCGATGCCGGTCTACCCGACTATGCCGATGGCCAGTCACGCCTATCCGGCCTGCAGCTATATCAGGGCGGCCACGCTGAGCGCTTCGATCTGAGCAAGCCGTATTTCGTCGGCCAGCGACAGATCGAGCGTGCCGTCGAATTGGCGTCCATGCCCGCCAGCTTCCGCTGGGAGGAGCCTGAGCAGCCGCTGCGCCGCACCGTGCTGTATGATCGCCACCGTGAACTGGGTGGCCGCATGAGCCCCTTCGCGGGCTGGGAGATGCCGCTGTGGTACTCCTCTATCTCCGATGAGCACGCCGCAGTGCGTAACACCGGAGCGCTGTTCGACATCAGCCACATGGGCTGCATCGAGGTATCCGGCCCGCACGCGCTGAGTTTCCTTGAGACGGTCACCACAAACCATGTCCACATGCTCGAAATCGGCCAGAGCCACTACTGCTTCCTCCTCGACACCGAAGGTATCGTCCTCGATGACGTGATCATCGGCCGACGGGGCAGCGACCGATTCATGGTGGTGGTCAACGCAGCCAACGCGGAAAAGGTCCGGGCATGGCTGCAGGCGATCAACTCGCGCCAGTGCGTCATAGATGCCCGGTTCCCGCACCGACAGATCGAAGCCTCTGCGACTCTGACCGACCTGGCTGCTCCGGCAGCCGGAGAGCGACAGCTAGCAGGCCTGGCGCTCCAGGGCCCGGTATCAGACCGCCTGCTGCGCACCCTCCGCGGCGACCGCAGCATCGGCGGACCGCTGGCAGCCCTGCGCAAGTTCGGCTTCATCGAAGACCGCATAGGCGATATCCCGTCGCTGATCTCCCGCACCGGCTACACCGGCGAAGATATCGGCTACGAATTGTACGTCCACCCGGAGCATCTGGTGCAGCTCTGGGATGCCGTACTCGAGGTGGGTCAGGAGATGGGCGTGGTCCCGGCAGGGCTGGGTTCGCGTGACTCAACCCGCATCGAGGTCGGTCTGCCGCTGTACGGTCACGAGCTGGCCGGGCCGCGGCAGATACCCCCGACTGTAGCCGGCTACAGCGCTTTCGTCAGGCCCGACAAGCCGTTTTTCATCGGCCGCGAGGCTGTCATAGAGCATCACCAGCAGTGCAGCCGCCGCATCGTCCGCTTCCAGATAGATCAGCCCCGTGCCCATGCGATACGCACAGATGACCCGGTCGCCTCCCGTCGCGGCCAGATAGTCGGCGTGGTGACTAGCTGCACTCTGGTAGGCGACCGGCAGATCGGCATGGCGTACGTGGACCGACAGTCCGCCTCTCCGGGGACGCCGCTGCTCATCTATCCATCTCGACAGCTCGACAGGATGGACAAAAGTTCTGAGCAACTGGAGTTAGGAACACAACTCCCCCTGCATGAAGCGGCCACTGTGCTGTCGCGATTTCCTGGCAGGGGCTGAAATCCAGCCGCAAAACAGATATACTAAGCCTATGTGTACATGAGAGAGTGCACATGCGGCTGTCGCCATGTCTGCCAGAAGCACCATCACTGTCTGGCACTATAGCACTGACATCATACAGGTTTACCGAACCCTTCACATAGCGTTCGAGTCCCGTACTCAGGAGGATGCAAATGGAGTTCCCAGATGGTCTCAAGTACACGGAAAGCCATGAGTGGGCAAAACTGGAAGACGGCAAGGTGCGCTGCGGCATCACTGAATTCGCCGCCGATGAGCTAGGCGACATCGTCTTCCTCGACCTGCCTGACGTAGGTACCGAAACCCAGCAGGACCAACCCATCGGAGAGATCGAGAGCGTGAAAGCGGTGGCTGACATCAAGTCACCGGTCAGCGGAAAAGTGGTCGAGGTGAACCAGGCGCTGATGGATGCGCCGGATTTGGTAGGCGAAGACCCCTACGAAGCGGCATGGATGCTGGTCATCGAGCCTTCAGACCCGTCTGAGCTCGACAGCCTGATGGACGCCGAACAGTATGCCCGGCACTGCGAGGGGGAAGCCTAAGCCGTGAGCTACATACCACAGTCCGACAGCGACCAGGCCCGGATGCTGCAGGCCATGGGCTTGCAGTCTGCTGAGGAGCTGTTCGAGCAGATACCACAGGAGTTGCGCGACCGCGCTGTGCTGGATCTGCCCAGGCCGCTGTCTGAACCTGAGCTGGCCCGGCACATCGCAAAGCTGTCTGCCTCCAACTGCGCATCCGACCGCCTGACCTGTTTTGCCGGTGGAGGCATCTACGACCGCTTCATCCCTGCCATCGTCAGCGATGTCACGCGGCGGCCCGAGTTCGTCACACCGTACACGCCCTACCAGGCCGAGGTCTCACAAGGCACTCTGCAGGCCATGTTCGAGTACCAAACCATGGTCTGCGAACTCACCGGCCTGCCTGTGGCCAACGCCTCTCTGTATGACGGAGCGACTGCGCTTGCAGAAGCCGTGCTCATGGCGGCTGCTATCACCGGGCGCAACCGCGCAGTGATCTC
>JAAYSP010000128.1 GCA_012518355.1 candidate division WS1 bacterium
TCCGTGGCCGTCGAGTAGGTGCGAGTCTGCTGGGTGGGGATGGAGGTGTTACGGGCTATGACCACGTCCATGACATCGCCCAGCGTCTCGACGCCCAGCGTCAGCGGCGTGACGTCCACCAGCACCATGTCCTGCATGTCCTGAGTGAGCACGGCAGCCTGGATGGCCGCACCGACTGCCACCACTTCGTCAGGGTTGATGCCCTTGCGCGGCTCTTTGCCGGTGATCTTCTTGACCAGCTCCTGCACCGCCGGGATGCGGGTCGAGCCGCCGACGAGCACCACTTCGTCTATGTCGTCAGTGCCGATTTCGGCTTCGCGTATGGCGGTACGTACCGCCTCTTCGGTCTTCTCGATGAGATCACCTATGAGCTCCTCGAGTTTGGCACGCGTCAGCGTCAACTCCAGGTGCTTGGGTCCCTCGCCATCTATGGTGGTGATGAAGGGCAGGCTGATGGTCGTCTGCACCGTGGTGGATAGCTCCATCTTGGCCTTCTCGGCGGCATCACGAAGCCGCTGCAGGGCCTGATGGTCCTTGCGCAAGTCTACACCGTTTTCCTTCTTGAACTCGTCAGCTACATAGTTGACTATGCGCTCATCGAAATCGTCGCCGCCCAGAAGCGTGTCACCGGCAGTTGCCAGCACCTCGAAGTAGTCGCGCTCGTCTGAGGCCTTGTCCACTTCGATATCGAGTATGGATACGTCGAAGGTGCCGCCACCGAGGTCGTAGACCATGATGGTGGCTTCCTTTTTCTGCTCGCGATGGCCGTATGCCAGCGTCGCAGCGGTCGGTTCGTTGATGATGCGCAAAACGTTGAAGCCAGCGATCTCACCGGCGTGCTTGGTGGCCGTGCGCTGGGTGTCATCGAAGTATGCAGGTACGGTGATGACCGCATCTTTTACCTCTTCGCCCAGGTAGGCTTCAGCGTCAGCCTTGATTTTCTGCAGCACAAATGCCGAGATCTGCTCCGGTGAGTAGTCCTTGCCGTCAACTGTCACCTTTTCGCGGCTGCCCATCTTGCGCTTGATGGATGACGCAGTGCGCTCAGGATTGAGTATCTGTTGCCGCCTGGCCGCCTGGCCGACGATTCTCTCTCCGTTTTTGGAGAAATGCACCACAGATGGCGTAGTGCGCCCTCCTTCAGGGTTTACGATGACCGTGGGCTCACCTGCTTCCACGATCGCGACGCAGGAGTTTGTAGTACCCAGGTCAATTCCGATTGCTTTTGCCATGCAAATTCACCGCCTTAGTAATTCACGACCGAATCGTATGTGTTGTGTTGTATTCCTACTTGCTACATCCAGCACAGTTGATTGTCACTGCTATCTTACCTATGTGCTGTGTATTATAAACCTTGAGCGTCTTATTGTCAAGTCTATTGACAAAAATCTTTTAGCTTTGCCTCAAAATGCCGTATAGACGAGTGCAACCATGGTCCAGGCACGGTATGTTGGAGGTGGTGAGGCAGGAAGTCGCCGTGAGTGAGCGGAACCGTATGCAGGCCTGTAGAGTGTGGGGCTACTGTGACTTTAGCCGCTGATGAGAGAAAACGATGGCAGACGAGCATAACAGAGACAGGACAACCGAAGATGAGCGTCGGCCATCTGCAGCGCTGCTGTGGCTGATACTGGCGGTCGCGTTGCTGCTGCGGCTGTATGGGCTGGGGCATCGCGGGGTACTGCTGTGGGACGAGGGCTCGTACCTGATGGAGGGGCGCTTCATCGCCACCGGTGTGAAAGCGGCTGCCTGGAAACTGGCAGGGAAGCTGCCGTGGGTGGAGGCGCCCAAGCCAGAGCAGGTGCGCGCGCTGGTGTCAGGTATAGCCCCGGGTATCATGGGCAAGCCGGGCCACGCAGGGCTGGTGGCACTGATGATGCTGGTTTTCGGCGATACCGACTATGCACCCGCGCTGGTATCGGTCCTGTGCAGCCTGGTGATGATCTGCCTGGTGTGGCGTCTGGGGGCGGCTTACTGCGGCCCGATTGGAGCAGTTGCATCGGCGGGGCTGCTCGCGGTGTCGCCATACATGCTGTTCTATGGCAGAGTGGGGCTCGCGGAGCTTGATTTTGCGCTGGGCGGGCTGCTGGTGATGCTGCTCTTATGGCATCACTGGAGCCGTCAGGAGCCGCCGCGAAGCCGCTCCCTGCTGTGGCTGGGAGCAGTCACCGGCCTGGCGTTTCTGCTCAACTATCGGGGCTTCATCCTGCTGGCGCTGTGTATGCTGTGGCTCGCAGCCCTCATGTGGCACATGAAAAAGCCGCTGCTGCATGCGGCAGGAGCACTGCTTCTGGTGGCAGCCGGATTTGCCCTGCCACTGCTTGCTACCGAGGGGCTGTATCACGTGGGGACGGCAGTGGCACGCAGCGTCCACCCGACCACGGAAATGCGTACCTACTTCCAGCAGCTCCACTGGCTGGCGAGCAATCATGGCAGTCAACCTCCGACCGCAGCAAATCTCGGCACGTACCCATACCTGTTCGCCATATGGGAAGGGCCAGGGCTGGTGTTGCTACTGATCGGCAGCGCAATCGCGCTGGCCCGGCGACGGTGGCAGGACCTGCTGGTGCTGAGCTTTTTCTATCTGCCCATGCTGCAGTGGTCGGTGCGCCATGATGCCTATGCGCGCCTGGCAGTGCTCAATCTGCCGATGTATGGCCTGCTGGCCGGCCTTGCAGTGGCGGCTATGTGGCAGGCAGGACGGATGCAGACTGCGCGTGTGCTGAGTGGCTCCCGGCAGGCGGCCGCAAGAGCGGCTGCAGTAGCCCTCGCGACGGGATTTCTGCTGTGGGCTGGCTGGCAGGGGCTGCCCATACTCCGGGCACAATCGGCGCATGAACAGGCCCTGGCGATGACGGCAGACCTCGCTCAGGGACCGCTCGTGGATACGAACCCCGGTGTGGCTGTGGTGTATGAGCAGTACTACGACCTGCATGATGTCATCCGCCTTCCGGAAGAGCGTGGGGAGGCTCTCGAAGCGCTGCGGGCGGTGCGCGATAGAGGGGGCAAGTATCTGGTCACCGATATGCAGCGGTTCGTCAGCGGTACACAGCTCATGAGCCTGGCGCGGTATCGTGCCAGCGCCTGCCATATCATAGACACGCATTGCATTCCGATCTGGCAGACCGCGCATATGGCGGGGCTTTTCCGACACTTCTGCTTTGAGCATAACTGGGGCCGGGCGCAGACTGTGGAGCTGTACGCCGAGTATCACGATGAAGCGGAGAAGATGCGCGTCTACCTGCTGGATGATGTGATTGCGGCTCTAGATAGGTGAGGAGCCTGCCATGTCATAGACA
>JAAYSP010000057.1 GCA_012518355.1 candidate division WS1 bacterium
CCCCCATACACTGGATCGAACTGGGCTTCGACCGGTTAGCAGTGATACTCAACGGTATGATGGCCGATACATGGATCCGTTCCCTGATAGTTGACGGCATCATCGGCGGTGTGGGCGGCGTACTTGTTTTCGTGCCCAACATACTACTGTTATTCCTGGCGATAGCCTTCATCGAAGACAGCGGCTATATGGCGCGTGTGGCGTTCGTGGTGGATCGGGTGATGCAGTACGTCGGGCTGCATGGCAAGAGCTTCATACCAATGCTAATCGGCTTTGGTTGTACAGTGCCGGCTATGATGGCAGCACGTACTATAGATGACAGGAAGAACCGCCTCACCACCATCCTGATCGCGCCACTAATGAGCTGTAGTGCCCGGCTGCCAGTGTATCTACTGCTGACAGGCGCGTTTTTCGCTCCTCACGTCGCGGGTAAAGTGATTTTCTCACTGTATCTGCTGGGCGTACTTCTGGCGGTCATCGTAGCATTCATCCTGCGCAAGGTGGTGCTACCCGGAGACACCACCCCATTTGTGATGGAGCTTCCCCCTTATCGCATGCCCACTATACGCGGCCTGGCGATCCATACCTGGGAGCGCACCTGGCACTATGTGAAAAAAGCAGGTACGGTGATCCTCGCCGCATCTGTGATAGTCTGGTTCCTCTCCACCTATCCAGCTCCTCCCGACCACGTGCTGACTGCCTCTGACGGCGCTGAGGTCAGTGCTGTCGAATACACCTATGCAGGACGCGTAGCAAAGACCTTCGAGCCACTAATTCGCCCTCTGGGCTTCGACTACAAGGTCGGCATCGCTCTGATTGCCGGCTTCGCAGCGAAAGAGGCAGTGGTCTCAACTCTCGGCACCGTCTACAAAGTGGGTGAACCGGACGAGGAAATAGACGAACATGACCCCGGGCTACGCGGTGCTCTTCGTGCCGACCCCAACTTCAGTCCGCTGGTGGCGTACACGCTCATGGTGTTCGTCCTGATATACGTACCATGTATAGCCGTCATCGCGGTAGTGCGCAAAGAAACCAACTCATGGAAGTGGCCACTGTTCCTGATTGCGTACACCTGTTCGCTGGCCTGGATAGTGAGCTTCATCGTATATCAGGGAGGCCGATTGCTGGGCTTCTGAGTTGTCACCACCATTCGTATCCGAACAAATACAAGTGGCCTGATGACACTTCTTCCCCACGTCGTCAGGCCACGCTTGTTGTTAGGCGAGCCCTGCTCCAGCAGTGGCTGACCAACTGTCTCTACAAGCCCACATAACGCTAGTAGTACTTCCCTGTACACCGTCGCGTGCATAGCCTGTACACCACCCATGTGCATAGATTGCAGGGTCGATAGCATGAGAAGGTCAAAGCCCGTCCTGTGGCCAACCTATTCCGGATACTGTCGCAATACATAGGGGGTCACGGTTCATGCTGGCAAGAGTGCACAGCGCAACACTTATCGGCGTTGACGCTCACCCGGTCCAAATCGAGGTTGATATCACTAAGGGACTGGAGGCATTCAATCTCGTAGGGCTGCCCGATGCTGCAGTCCGCGAGAGTCGCGAGCGCGTGCGTTCAGCCATCCGCAACTCTGGATTCACTTATCCTACCGAACGAATTACCGTCAATTTGGCGCCAGCAGACATTCGCAAAGAGG
>JAAYSP010000043.1 GCA_012518355.1 candidate division WS1 bacterium
AGATACCGCCGATGGTGGCCACCGGCGGATGCGTGCTGGGCCTGGATCACCGCATCCCCAACGGCACACCGCTGGAGGCATACCGCTTCTATCACGCCAAAGCCTGGGAGATCATGGAGCGCGAGGCAGCGAAGCTGCGATAGAGTGCCTGCCGATAGGGCGCCAATGGGAGCTGATGGGGAGCGCTTCACTCTCGCTGGGAATCCGCCAGATAGCCGCACTCAAGCCGGATGTGCTAAGATAGCAGGCAAATCGCGTGCTGTTGAGCAGTCGTGGCGCGCGTGCTGAGAAGTCGGTACGCCATCTCCCTCTCTCTGCTCTGACGTGTGAGAGCGCAGCAGATCGTACTCCTCGCCCATCCACAATTCAGCAGTGGAGAGAGTTGAGTATGGGGAGATGAAACCGTCGTCCAGCAACATTGTGCCGTCGGCCAGCAGTGTGGCGGTGTAAATCGAGCAGCGTTCATGCGTGTCGTGACCTGTGACAGATCGGTCTGCCACAGGTTCGTACATATCACTGCGGTACACGAACGCATATCCGATGCCCAGCCCACCTACGACCAGCACAGCGCTGCCAGGCAACACTGTGGTGGTTTGGGTGTATCTCTCCAGCATCGAACTCTGGGGCCATGCGGCAGTTGCCACGCAGACTGTCACGGCGCTTAGCATGCGTGCTTGCAGCAGCCCGTTTGCTATTCGCCGCGCATAGCGCACACAATGCAAATGATGTCTCATGCCAACTCCTAGCTTCGCTTATATCGGAAGTTTTGTCAGCTTCTGTGATCGCACAGCGTAGTATGGTCTCCAGTAGCGTAGATTTACCCTGCGACAGAGAACGCCCGGTCGTCTATTCTGTTACCGCAGGGCATGTAGTCTTCTCCGTCTCACACGTCGAGCACGTGGTAGGGCCATATGCATGCAGGCCTATGCCCACCCATAGGCATAGGGTAGTCTTGCCAGTACTCCCATCGAACAAGTCTGACTGCTATAGCAGGCCCGAACGACTCTTGTGGCGAAAATCAATCCATGCATATCGTGACAGGGATGTGATTTTGTGGACCGGCTTAGATGGGCAATTCTGGGGTGCGGGCATGAAGTCCATACGTCCGTTGCACCGGCGCTACTGCAAGACAAGCATAGCAGGCTGGTTGCATTTTGTGCACCGAAACTGGCATGGGCCGAACAGATGCGGGATCAGTTTGGCGCAATCATGGCCTGCGACCACCTGGAGATGGTCCTCAGCGACGATCGGGTGGACGCGGTGTACGTTGCGTCTTCGGTGCATCGGCATTGCGTTCACACCATTGCAGCCGTCGAGGCGGGCAAGCATGT
Source organism: candidate division WS1 bacterium (assembly GCA_012518355.1). GTDB lineage: Bacteria > Armatimonadota > Zipacnadia > Zipacnadales > UBA11051 > UBA11051. The sequence goes on from JAAYSP010000043.1 coordinate 1,332, forward strand.
GGTGTGCCAGGCGCCGATGGCGATGGACATAGACGAGTGTCGGCAGATGATTGCTGCTGCCCACGCAACAGATGTGTATCTGTCGGTGGCCTACCACCGCCGTTTTTGGCCTAAGGCGCGTCTGATGAAGCAGCTCATCAGGCAGGGGCGGATTGGGCGACCTCTTTCGGGGCGCATTCGGGTGAGCACAGATGCTGAAGCGTGCCACGACAAGCCCGGGTATATGTGTGCGGAGTCGGGGGCTGTGCAGGGCACAGGTGTGCTTTGTCATGACACCAGCAGCCATCGGTTGGACTTGATGTGCTACTTGCTGGGGGCGCCGGACCTGGTGACAAGCGTGACGGATAGGGTGACCGTAGGCGGGGAGACAGTAGACATACGAACACTGCTTTGTCGCCTGCACAGCGCGGTGCACCTGGTCTGTGAGGCGTGTCAAAACGGCCCGCAGCAGTCGGATGAGTTTGAGATATACGGCACCGAAGGCACCCTGACTGCCACTCCGTTTGACGCTGGCCCTGTGCTGGTTCTGGACCGTCATGGTGACATCGAGCAGTTCCACACTCCGCATCCGGAGGGGCCTGGGCACCTCGCCCTAATCCAGGACTTCACCGAGGCAGTCACTGAAGGTCGTCCGCCCGCCTTTGACGGGCGTGATGGGATGCTCGCTACCACTATCCTCGATGCCGCTTGCCGAAGCTGGAGTAGCCGCCGGTGGGAAGCCGCACTGTAACGCATCACCGGCATTTGTATATCACCTAACAACGGCCGTGGCAAGCCTATCGCAGCAACTGTGTGCAGTCGAATCCGTTGCGCAGAAGCCGCCGAGATTTCACTGGCTTTAGGATGCGGATTCCGGTTGACAATCAATGTTTCATGGTGTATAATAACTGACCGCTAAATCACTCCTTTGCGGCCACGCGTGCGGTTACGGCCGCATCACCGGGGCAGTCTTCCAGACTGAATCAGCCAGGTTGCATGTTGCCAGTATCGGTCAAGAGGTATAGGTGCGCGACAGTTGCGTTTGCAGCCGTCTCGCCCCAGTGCCCTGCCTGGAACATGAACTCCAAGCGCCCCGGGTGAAGGGATTGGAGACAGTACGTGGAACGCCCATTTCCCATCGAAGACTTGGTAGATCGTGTCGGTAATCGGTATGCGATTGTCGTCGCTGTTGCCAAGCGCGCCCGTCAACTCAAGTCGGGATCCAAACCGTTAGTTGAGATCGAGAGCAAAAATCCGACCACTATCGCGTTGCACGAAATATCCGCCGGTCTGGTCACCATTCATGAAATTGAGCCGACAGAGCCGGAAATGCCCGCACCCTCTTCGCCTGAGCTGGAGCACGCAGAGCGTCTTAGTCAGGCTGTTGCCGAACTGGGTGAAGAAGACGCCGATGAGGATGAACAAGAGCAGGAAGCCGCCTCTGCTTTGACAGAGCAGATGTCCGATGATGAAGATGAAGACGAAACCGATCCGGCAGCTCAGTCTGATGATCAAGAAGATGTCCCAGATGACGAAGAAGATGCCGATGAGGATGAGCAAGAGCAGGAAACTGCCTCTACTTTGACAGAGCAGATGCCCGATGATGAAGATGAAGGCGAAACCGATTCGGCAGCTCAGTCTGATGATCAAGAAGACGTCCCAGATGACGAAAATGATGCCGAGTAGTGAGAAGGCAGTAAAGCAGACGCTATCCGGACGTAGGTTGTCATGGATGGCTGTTGAGCGTCTCATATAAGTTGGGATATGCACAACTCTATGGATTACTATGAAGTGTTGGGCGTCAGTCGCGATGCTGACCCCTCAGACATAAAGAAAGCCTATCGCCGGTTGGCTCGTGAATGCCATCCGGACGTAAACGGTGGGTCAGAGGAAGCTACTGACAAGTTCAAGCAGATCAGTGAGGCCTACTCAGTTCTGTCAGATCCGGAAAAACGGCACCGTTACGACCACGGAGGAGCATCAGGCTTTGGTTTTGACGGCGGCCTGGACTTCTTCGTCGAGATGTTCAACCAAACCATGGGATTTGGCGGGCCTCGATATCATAGGCCGGCAGCCGGACGCGACCGGGAGTTGGTTGTGACCGTCACTCTGGAGGATGTACTCAACGGAGCCGAACAGCAGGTGCAGTACGATAGGATCGGCCTGTGTGAAACGTGCAAGGGGCAAGGTACCGCCGCGGGAAGCCACCCCGCCACCTGCCCGGTGTGCAACGGACAGGGCCAGGTGCGCCAGCGTCAGGACACGATTATTGGCAGCATGATGACCATCGCTCCCTGCTACAACTGCAACGGGGCCGGTACTATCATCGAAGAGCCCTGTCCCGACTGCGAGGGGGCAGGGGCTGTCAGGACCACAGAAGAATTGGATGTGCAGGTGCCCGCGGGCATCGAAGACGGGCAGCATCTTGAGTACGCTGGCATGGGCGATATAAGCGCCGCTGGAGGTCGCGCCGGAAACCTGTATGTCCGGGTGCAAGTCGCTGAGCACGACACCTTCACGCGCCATGGCACCCACATCTACATGCCGATGGAGATCAGCTTCGCACAGGCCGCGTTAGGAGACGTAATCGAGGTGCCTACTCTGGAGGAGAGCCGGGAAATAGAGGTTCCTTCGGGAACACAATCCGGTGAGGAGTTGCGATTGCGCGGTCAGGGGTTGCCATCACTGCGCAGCGGGCGACGCGGAGACCAGATACTGTCAGTTCGCATCAAGACACCCACAAACCTGACGGACAGGCAGACCGAACTCTTACAAGAATTGGCCCGCGAGGAAGGTATCGAGCTGAATCCACCGGCCAACTCCAGTATTTTCGATCGAGTGCGCAAAGCTTTCGGCGGCCAGTAGTCACCACTCCCCCGGCATGCGTGTCGAACGCCTGGGAAGTTCCTCAGGTTTTAGCGCAGTCCTCTGCTCACCATCTACTATTCGGACAGGCAGGTATCCATGCGTTGGCGACGATTTACAGTCACCGTTCCTCACGAAGCCTCAGAAGCAGTCAGTGCTATCCTCCAGGAATTGTGTGGCGGCCTCAGCATCGTGTCCACTGAGGCGCTGACCGCCCATCAGGCTTATGTGGCCGAGAACGTTTCGCCTGAGGCCGTGCAGACGCAGTTGTATGACCGGCTGCAGAGTATCCCTGATGAGTTGGCAACACCAGAACAGATTACCGTTGAGGCTGACTGGGTGCAGGAAGAAGATTGGGCGGAGGCCTGGAAACAGCACTACCAGCCTATTCGCGTCAGCGAACGCGTGGTGGTTGTACCTTCGTGGCGGCCCTGGCCCGACCCGGACAGTGCCACTGTAGCCCACCCAGATGACATCGTGATCCGGATGGATCCAGGGATGGCCTTCGGAACTGGCAGCCACTCGACAACGCGGCTGTGTATGATAGCGCTGGAACGTCATATGGCGCCCGGAGCCAGGCTGATAGATTTCGGATGCGGATCAGGTATCCTATCTATCACCGCCTGCAAGCTGGGGGCCGAGCAGGTGTTGGCGGTAGACAACGATCCGGTGTGCGTAGATGTGGCCGGGGCTAATCTGACAGTCAACTCAGTGGCAGAGTGCTGTGAGGTACGGCTGGCAGATAGCCTGGAGCAGATCGACAGGCGTGGAGAGTGGGATGTGGTGGTGGCGAACATCGGCCCTGATATCGTGGCAGCGGCTGCAGGCAGTGCTGCGAAGCTGCTCAAGCCGGAAGGGCACTACATTTTATCGGGCTTCACTGAGCGCTCGGAAAACGATATCGCCGCCGCTCTGGCTGAAGTCGGCATGGCAGTGGTAGACCAGTTGCAGGAAGCTGAGTGGCGTTGCTGGGTGGCCAGCGCCATATCTCCGCAGGTTCGTCCGCCTATCGTGGGTGAGGTGGAGCGGTGAGCGCTCCCCGCGTGTTCGTATCCCCTGATGCGATTGACGGGACACAGATGACACTGTCCGGAGGCGCCTGGCACCATCTAATCTATGTTAACTGGTAGAGTAGAGGCATGTGAAAGCTTCTGCTCAGGTGGCGCCTCTACAGAACATGATGAGGAGGATTTAGCCATGAAAGTAGCGAGGACGTTCGCGGCCGTGCTATGCATCATCGCTACTGTTTTCATACCTGCCTATGCGCAGAGTCAGGAGGCCACAACTATGGTCACAGGTGAAAAGGGCGATGGTTACAGCGATGCCGCAGCGGCGAGGCAGCCGCTGGTGTGCGCCCACAGAGGACGCTCAGGAGTATTTCCGGAAAACACAATGCCTGCTTTCGAGGGCGCCGTCGAGCTGGGTGTGGATCTCATCGAACTGGATGTCCACCGCACTGCAGACGGGGAGATCGTCTGCATACATGATGGCTCGGTAAACCGCACGACTGATGGTGAGGGCAAGGTGTCGGAGATGACGCTGGAGCAGATCCAGGCCCTCGATGCAGGCACATGGAAGGGCGCTGAGCATGCAGGTACGCGTATCCCGACGCTGCGTGAGGTCCTCTTGCAGATAGCTCCACAGATGGTGATTCATATCGAGATAAAACAGCGGGGGATAGCTGAGCAGGTAGTGAAGCTTGTGCATGAGACCGGCACGCTGCGGCGCGTGGCTTTCATCTCATTTTCCACCGATGACCTGCGCACTGTCAAAGCCGCTGAGCCTGCCGCCTCGTGTGGACTTATCACCGGCGGACCGAAGGAGAAGAGCCTGGAGGGTGAGCGGGCACTTATCGGCGAGGCGCTGGACTGTGGCGCTAACTTCATCACCTGCAATCACGGCTCTGCCACGGCCAGTCTGGTGCGCGAGTGTCATCTGGTAGGACTGTTGTTTCTGGCCTGGACGATAGACACTCCGGAGCGGTTGCAACGCGCGTTCGATTTCGGCGTTGATGGAGTGGTCAGCAACTTCCCGGAACGCGCTATGGAGATGTTGGGGCGCTAGCAGGCGCAATTCGGACGTATCCTGCAGTTCGAAAGCCACACTATTTGCCGTATGGGAGGTTGGGAGATGAGGATACTGCCGCCTGGTGTTGTGGTTGCTCTTCTGTTTGCGGTGATAGGCCTGGCCCATGCTCAGCCCATCACACAGGGCGAGCTGCTTTTCTCGGACGACTTCGCGCGTTTTACCACAGACACCCCTCTGATCGGCGATGCATGGGGGAAGGCGGTTACAACCCGTGATGGGACAGTGTTGGATGACCTTGTGCGTGGCCGAAATGGTACGCTGCTAATTGCCTACTCGTCCGGAAAAGTGAATACTGCGGGTGTCTTCCTCGAAGATATGCAGGCCGTCGATGGCGTAATCGAACTGACAGTCGGCCCCTCTGTGATGGGTGAGCGGCCACATACAGCTATTGTGACCTATCGCGCACCGACCGGCGAAGCAGCAGGCAACGGCGCATCACCGGATGCTTACCATGTCTGGCTGGTCAGCGACTGGTCGGGCAGCCGCGATCTGGTGCTTGACTACGGTGGCCAGCGGCTTGCTGCGGCAGATATAGCCGATGAACACGACCCAAACGCCTCCTACCGCCTGCGTATCGCCTTCGCGGGCGATCACCACATAATCAGTGTTGACGGCCAGACGCTGATAGACTTCTGGGACTGGCACGGCGGACGTGTCAGGGAGGGCTATGTAGGTTTCGGCGGCCACTACTCGAGCGGCACCTTCGACGACTTCGCGCTGTATGAGGCGAACGCCGCACCTGATGGGCCGGTTTTCGACACCAGTCGTGGACAGATCCCTCCAGCAGTCTATCAGGGCCGTCCGTTCATACCGATCGGCACCTTCGACCGGCCACGCGCAGAGGATACGCGCGAATGGCTGGAGGTGGGAGGCAATTGCGTCATCGTGCCGGCGTTCGATGAAAAACTACCAGGCGAGGAGCGGCTGGCGCAGGTTCAGGAAGTCGCAGACTGGGCCGCACAGCACGATGTGGCAGTCTCCTACTACCCGCGTATTGACTTCTACAGCTACGATGGCGAGCAGGCCATCCCTACACGCGCCGAAGAGATCCCGGCTAAAATCGAACTGATAAACGAGATGCTGACAGTCACTGCTCCGCACCCGAACACCCTCGGCTACTGGACTCTCGATGAGCCAGAAAACGCGCTATACAAGGCCTATGGGCAGTGGGAGCAGCGCAAAGATGTCGGCCTTGCGCAGTGGATCGCCGAAGGGATGCGCTGGCACTACGACGCGTTCAAGGCGGGTGACCCGGAGCGCTATGTGATGCCTACAATCGCATGGTGGACGACTTACGAAGGTACTGCTCCGATTTATGACATAAACGTCCCGAATACCTATGCCGGTGGCGACAAGCTGTTTCAGGTCGTCTATGACTGCGCGATGGCTGTCAGCGCGATCCGTGCTACCGACACTCACTCGTACATATTCATGCCACCATGCTATGACACCGTCGGATGGCCGCTGCACTCGATCCCGGAGATGCGCTACTCCTATATCGCCCCCTTCACTCAAGGCGCGATGGGGATTCTGGCATGGCGTCTAGGACGCGCTACCCTGGAGTACCGGCGTGCAGTCATCTATCCAGTGATGCGCGAGCTCAATCGGCTGATGCCGTGGCTGTATGGAGAGTGGCATGATGAGCTTGTCACATCTGACCACGACACGACCACCGCAGAGTATCTGCAGGAACTGCCAGTGCGTGTGCGCCTGGTCCCGGACGAAGAAGATGGCGAGATGGCCCGTGTGGAAGGCCACGTGCTATGTGATGTATCTCATTGCCTGCGCCGAGCAGCCGACAATACGTGGATGCTGCTTGCCGTCAGCAATCGGCGTGAGCCTGTCGAAGTGACCTTCACGCTCGACATCACGGGACTGCCGGAGAAAGCGCTTGATCTCATAGCATGGCGCGAGATCGATATCGAGGCCGGACAGATCGTAGAGCAGATGGAGCCTTTTGCGGTACGTGCATGGCGTATCGTGCCGGACTGATACCGGCTGCGTGGGGCACCAAGGCTGTGTTTGAAGCGACCGCCACCACCGTACATGGGCAGGGCAGATGCTGCACAGTGGCTTACCGGAGCACGTGATGGTGATGAGAGGCTGGCTCTTCTCTGTGTCCCAGTAAGCGACAATCGGCAGCGTATCCCTCTCTTTGTTCGGCTGTAAGAGGGGTGACTGCCCCACCGCGCCTCGTGCCCGTATATCCCCTACACACAGCTTACGCTGCCACCTGCCCTGCACAGGAAACGCTCCGCGTTGTCAGCTACGCGACCGCACGGCCATACCCAGAGGCCGTATAGAGGTGTAGCACGATCGGTGACGCCACTGCCGCAGGTATGGCAGGCCGAGCCGCCCCCATATGATGTAACCGTAGCGTGTGGCGAGGCGTCGTAAGCCGTAGGCGTGTGGGATGAGCACCTCCGCCTCGCCCGTCGCATGAACCGGGGGAGGTGGCGGGATGGCATGTGGGATGCGTGAGGCGAGGACCGCCCGCGTCCGTACAGCACGCAACATGCAGCGATGAGCATGCAGTCACAGCGTAAGGTCTGCTGCAAGTGCGCGTCGTGTGTACGCCTGCAGGGTGCGGAGACGACGCAGCTCCGACGCGATGGCACCTGCCCTGCGTGGGAAGCGTTCCGTACCCACCTCCCTTCGTGGCCCCGCGGTCACGCGCTAAGACCGCCCGGGTGGGCACTCATGCTATGCATGGTACCCATCCGCAGCATGAAGCGATGGTGAAACATATGCGAAGAGCAGACGGCGAGGCCTGCTCCACAGCGCCTTGTGCCCCCATATCCCCTCACACAGTTCATCTCTGCCACTCGCCCTGCGCAGGAGTCGGTTGCGCTGTCAGCTGCGCGGACGCAGTGCCGGGAGCTGCTCATCTATGACCTCGCGCACCTGCGAAATCTTCCACTCCAGGTGTGCGCGGTCGCACATGTACTCCATGCTCGGCTCCCAGCCCAGACGCGAGTCGGCATCCA
>JAAYSP010000099.1 GCA_012518355.1 candidate division WS1 bacterium
CCCCCTGCAAGTGCCGTCTCGCTGCCCTGATAGTGTCGCGGCTCTGCCCGCTTGCTCGATGAACAGCCGCCAGGCTTCCTCTCTCCAGGCTTCGACGGCAACCCCTAGTCACGGTAGTCGTGTACATCGCCGGTGGGGACTCCGGCGGCCTGCAGATAGCTATCATGGTCAGTCGCGTGATAAGAGAGCTCTTACCATGTGAGAATGCGGTACGCAGACGACGAACAGAGTGCCAGTCATGTCTGGATAGGGGGCGATCGCACGACGCCCACATGGCGGCAGAGGGAAGGCAGTGCCGGTTATCGGCAAACGATGGGATGACTGGGCGCTTCGGCCCTGGCGCCATAGCATCCGGAGACATGACTGCCTCTCGGTCTGCATCACTATCATGGGTGCAACCCAATCAGTGCATGTAACTGTGCTGTTCAGGTTGTAGTGTTCAGAACCAGCCGATGGGCTTTCCGGATATATCTTGTATCACGTTCTTGATGCGCACGTAGTTGTACAGCCCGGCCAAACCGCGTTCGACTCCGTTGCCCGACCCATTCCAGCCTGGAAACGGGGCTTGCGGGTAAATCTGATTGTATGTGTTGACATAGACCGTACCGGATTTGAGTGCGTGTACCATGCGGCGGGCACGACTTGTATCAGTTGTGAAGACCCCCGAACCGAGGCCATAGTCGGTGTCGTTGGCGATCCGTACTGCATCATCTTCATCATCGAACGGGATCGCCACCAACACGGGCCCGAAGATCTCTTCTCGCGCAACCCGCATATCGTTGCTGACATCTGCAAGTAGTGTCGGCTCGACGAAGAGGCCGTGCTGGAATTCCGGGCCTTCAGGTTGCTTGCCACCGCTTATCACCGCAGCCCCTTCACTTTTGCCGATCTGGATATAGCCGAGCACCTTTTCCAGTTGCGTGGCAGAGACGATGGCGCCCAATTGTGTGTCATCTTCGGTGGGATCGCCAAGCTTTAGAGAAGCCATCTTCTGCGCCACTGCACTGACCAGCTCATCATAAATCGGCTTTTGCACCAGCAGTCTGCTTCCGGCGATGCAGTTTTGTCCGTTGTTGAGCAGGAGGCCGAAAACCGCACCCGCGACCGCCTGGTCAAAATCAGCGTCCGCGAAGATGATGTTGGGCGATTTGCCCCCCAGTTCCATCGAAGTGTCGGTGATATTGCGGGCGGCAAGCTCCATGACGCGACGACCTACGTCTGTTGAGCCGGTAAACGATACCATGCGAACATGTGGGTTGGTGACGATGGCCTCGCCGACGGTAGGCCCGGGGCCGGCTACGACGTTCAGCGCTCCTGCAGGCAGCCCCGCCTCGGCGAACAGCTCACAGATCGCCAGAGTAGTCATGGGGGTGATGCTCGCCGGTTTGAGCACGATACTGTTGCCCATCGCCAGAGCCGGCCCGATCTTGAGCATGGCCAAAAACAGCGGGAAATTCCACGGCACTATGCCACCGATGACCCCGTAGGGCTCATACATGGTCCAGTCCACTTGCTCGGTGGTGGACAGCGGGACAGTCTGGCCCAGCGTCGCGGTGGTCATCTCCGAATACCATTTCAGATACGCGGCTGCAACCGGCACGTCTATGTTGCGAGCTTCGGTGATGGGTTTGCCGACATCGGCTGTCTCCATCTGTGCGAACTGTTCGGTTTGCTCAAGCAGCATGTCTGCCACACAGGACAGAATCTTCGCCCGGTCAGCAGCCGCCATCGCTCCCCACTCGCCTTCAAAGGCAATCTGAGCAGCCTGGCAGGCCTCGGCCACATCCTCCGGCCCGCCGCGGGCAATTTCAGCAATCGCTTCACCGGTAGCCGGGTTGAGCGACTGATAGGTCTCGCCACTGCGCGCATCACAAAACTCTCCGTCAATGAAAAGCTGAAACCGTCTCATCTACGATGCCCCCTCAGCAACTGGGTGTATTGTCTGTAGATTAGGCTGAGCCTCGATCGCCCCAGGACGCACCACTGCATGTGGCGTCCATGAAGATAGTTTCTACCCTTCGAGGTAACAGGCCTGCCCTCAGAATACAAAAAGCAGCCACTTTTGTGAATTGCTGCATGTTAACGGCAGGCTCAGGGTTGCCGACAAGGAGTCGCGCTGTGCCGCGCAGAAATAGGAAAACTGACTGCTACAGTGCCTAGCACTTGAGAGCACTGCTTGTATCTTACAGCGTTACAGGAGGCTCACCCGATGCGCATCGCCACAGGTGGAATACTGCACGAGACTAATACGTTTGCTACCGGCACCACTCCGCTGGAGGCTTTCATAGGGCCCACCAGCCGGGATGGTGATATTGACCGGGAATGGCTACAAGACTCTCGCGGTGTCGGCACTCCGACGGGCGGCTTCATCACAGCCTCGGATGAGGAAGGCTTTGAGCTGGTACCTCTTTTGCGCCGGTATCCACAGCCTTCTGCTATGGTAGAGCAGGAAGCCTACGATGTACTGTCGGAAATGCTTCTGGAGCGCCTGGAGAAAGCACTGCCGGTTGACGGGGTGCTGATGGACCTGCATGGAGCGATGGTCTGTGAGCAGATGGAGGATCCTGCAGGCGACCAGCTGGCACGAGTACGCCGGATGGTAGGGCCTACCGTGCCGATTATGGCAGTGTTGGATCTGCATGCCAACATCACTCCACTGATGGTGGAGAATGCCGACGCGCTTGTGGGCTACGACACCTATCCGCATGTGGACACTTACGAACGAGGACTGGAGGCGGGCCGCCTGATCGTCTCCGCAATCGAAGGCAAAATCCGTCCTGTTTCCGCTCTCGAGCAGCTTCCCATGCTGATACCACCGCCACGGCAGTGTACCCTGCGCCCTCCGATGTCAGAGATCTTCGACTATGTCCATGAAGTAGAAGAGCGGCCCGGTATCGTTTGCGTGACGCTTTCGGGTGGCTTTCCTTTCGCGGACATCCATGATGCAGGAGCCTCGGTGGTGGTAACTGCAGATGGTGATGCGGACCTGGCGGCAAGTACCGCTCGCGAAATCGCCACCCTTTTGTGGGAGCGGCGTGATGAGTTCGCCCTGCATCTATCGGACGTAGACGAAGCAATCACAGAAGCGATCGCGTCAGGAGAGGGGCCGGTGGTACTGGCGGACGGTTCAGACAACCCCGGCGGCGGAGCACCATGTGACGGTACAGTCATGCTGGAAGCGCTGATACGTCACGACGCCCCACGCTCGACAGTGGCCATCATAGTTGACCCGGAAGCAGTCGAGGCGGCGATTGCGGCCGGAGTTGGGGCGCAGGTGACCCTGGATGTGGGCGCAAAAACGGACGATCTGCATGGCAAAACTCTGAAGCTGACCGGCCACGTGCGCCTGATATCTGATGGCAGATACACCAACGAAGGCCCGATGTCTACCGGTGCCCGAGGGAACATGGGATGCACTGTAGTTTTTGTCGTCGGTGATGTAGAGATAGTCCTGACTGAGCGGCGTATCCAGCCCTTCGACACCGCAGTTTTGCGTAGTGTGGGCATAGAGCCGACCAGGCGCCTGCTCATCGGGCTGAAATCAGCGGTGCATTTCCGTTCCTGCTATCAGGACCTGGCCGTGAAGATACACGAGATAGACACCCCGGGTGTGCATCATCCGGATGTGATACGCTATGAATACAAGAAAGTGCGCCGTCCGATGTGGCCACTGGATAAGGATGTCAACTATCCCGCCGACTCGTAGTGACGACAGGTGCTGCCGGTCTGGGCGATGCAGATAGTGACACATCACGCCACAAGCGCACATGAGTGTGAGATAGATATTAACCCCGGGGGGCCAGGTGTACCACCCTGCTTCCCGGGGCTCTAATCATGGAGTGAATGTTTTGAGGCGGCTGTATGGCGCACCGACTGCATGGCATGTAAGTGTGCGGTACGCTGACTGCATGGCGTGTTCTACTGCATAGTGCGCTGACTGCAATCGAACACGTACTATCTATGGCATCGGCCCACCCATGAAACCTTCGTGGAAAAAGACTGGCTCGTATCCGCGTTCTGTGACCCAGCGTAGAGTGGTGTCGAGCCGCTCTGCGTGGTCAGGCAGATAACGCACATAGAACGGCCAGAAGTACTGCTCATGGGTGAACAGGTCCATGATCTCGGCCTGCAGAGGATTGTCGTATAGCGGTTGCAGTGTGGGTGCGACCTCTTCCGGTGGAGTGCCGTTGCATACGATATCCACCCGCGAAAAGATGATGTCGGTGTCGAAATCCTTCATGGCCTCGTGCGTATAGATAGCCTCCGAACGCGTACGATCGAGCCAGTAGTTCACGTCGTAGCCGTACGACCGTGGCGTGAAGAAGCCTGACAGTACCCGCACTCCGCGCTCATACAGTGCCGGTAATGCTTCTGGCAGAACCATGCCCCAGTGGATCACCGTGGGGGCAGCCAGACTCGCTTCACCGGCAAAGCGCACGATTTCTTCCTGCACCATGTCCATATCACCTACCAGCTTGTCCGTCGAGGCATGCTGATAGGGGCGGTCCGGCAGATTTGCTGCAGCATGGAATGCCAGAACCATCCAGTCTGCATTATCCTCAAACTCGCCACGATAGCGGTCTGGAAACTGCGGCAGTTGGAAGCCGTCTTCCGTCTCGTAGTATATGTTTAGAGTGAATTTGGCTCCATACTCTCGGTGCAATTTTCTCAGCAGATCCAGATAGAAGCAGTCAAACAGCGAAGAGTAGCCCTGTTTTGCGACATCGCGCAACCAGTAGCTGTTGTCGTCAATTGAGAACCGATAGCGTGGCCGCGAGTGCCGGTCCCACACCACCCGCACAGTGTGCTCCTGCCGCCCGTATGAGCCCTCGTAGACGGCTACTATATCCTGCTCGGCCTCTGTTATCGCCACTGGGCAACTGAAGTGGCCCAGTGAGACCTTCGCAGGCACACCGTTGACCGTTACGTTGCCATAGGCCGGCGACTGCCCGGTCACGGTCAGGGTCAAGCCGGATTCGTCTTGCGTCCCCCAGCGATGGTTCACTACTGCACCATGAAATGGCTGGTCGATTTGTAGCATGAGAGAGCCTCCACAGATGATGATTTGCCATAATCATTCCTCACTGGATTGCAGTCACCTCCACTAGTTGGCGCAGACGCGGCCGCGGTCCTGCTTCCTCAGGAGACAAAGTGTGGACACTCTCCAGCTGCGTGAAGGGTATCCTGCAGGGCACGGCGAACCGTCTCTCAAATCACCCTTGCGGTGATGAGGGTGTGATCACACCGCAATCACCAGATAGGATGTGGGCGAGATGAGCAAGGAGCGTGCAAAAGAGAAACTTGCGTTGGAAGGTGGTCTGAAAGCCGTAGGCAGTATCCAGGGAAAGGGTAAGCCAAAGGTTGGTCTCGAGGAGTTCATGGCCATCGCGGAGCGGTTTGGCTTCAGCCCTGAAACACTCGAGAAGATCAAGACGGCTGCCGAAACCGAAGAGTCAGACACCGGGCCTTATCTGGCCAACTACTATTCGGGCCTCAAGCAGACTAAGAATCAGGAACTGGCTGCCGTGGCATGCAAGGTCTTCGGAGTAGACTACGCAATTCCGACCAGTTCGGGCACGGGCGCCCTGCACGCTGCCTTCGTGGCCGCTGGAGTGGGCCCCGGAACCGAAGTCATCTGCCCGGCCATCGGCTTCTACGCAACTGCTGCCGCGGTAGTAGCTTCTAACGGTATCCCCGTGTTCTCCGATGTGGATGAGTCCATGCAGATGGATCCGGCAGACATAGAAAACCGCATCACCGATCGAACTGTCGCCATCGCCCCGACCCACTATCAGGGCGGGGTATGTGACA
>JAAYSP010000140.1 GCA_012518355.1 candidate division WS1 bacterium
TCCGGCGCGGCGGGCTACTATGATCTGGAAAACGATGGTGGCACAGGCAACTTCGGCGGCACCAAGGCCGGCTGCACCAACAGCATGGTGGTAGCTGACGGCCTGCTCAACTGCCCTGAGTACACTCGCAGTTGCTTTTGCAGCTACCAGCTTCAGACCTCTTATGCCCTCGTGCATGAGCCGGAGGCTGAGATGTGGACATACACCAACCTCGAGCGCGGGGCGGGCATAGTCAGGCGCGCGGGCATCAACCTGGGCGCACCTGGCTGCCGCCTCGACGGCTCTGGCACCTGGTGGCTGGAGTACCCCTCCTCGGGCGCCTCGGCACTGGAGCTGCCTATCGAGATGGCCGACCTGAGCGATGCCCGCTGGCAGCCGCGCCCCTTCGTGCACCACTCCTCATGGGTGCAGGATGCGGGCAGTAGTACCAGATGGATATCTGCTTCCGGCCTCGAGGGCGCGGTGGCGCTGAAGCTGCAGATGGCTGACGAGGAGGATATCGGCGATCCTGTGACCTACACTGTCCGCCTGCACTTCATCGAGCCGGGGCAGGCTGCAGTCGGCCAGCGGCAGTTCAGCATCAGCCTGCAGGGCAGTGAAGTCATCAGCGGCCTGGACGTGGCCCAGCGCGCCGGTGGCCCGCGCCAGGCGCTGGTGCAGCAGGTCACCGGTGTCGAGGTGGCAGGCGAGCTGCTGGTCAGCCTGCAGCCTGACGCCGCAGCTCAGTTCGCGCCTGTACTATGCGGTATCGAGATGATACTCGAAGACGGCGCGGAGCAGACTGCGCTGGGCGGTGCCGATGACAGCTACCGCTGGGCGGCTCCCGGCGCCGGTGCACAGCGCCTGACTGCACAGGCACAGTAGCGCGCAAGACGCATGTGGTACGTGGTGTGGAGATGCGTGAGGCATGACGCGATGCCGGGGCGGGAAACTGTATGGTGCGGGTGCAGTAGCACAGGTGGAGTGCGGTGAGAGGGGTGCAGATGCGTGATGTAGGGACACGTCACAGAGATGTGGAGGTGTGACGCGAGCCGTCTACGTCCATGCATCCGCAGCGTATGGCGATGCACCGTAGGCCGAGGCGTGAGGCATGGGCCGCCCCGAGCCGCCATCGGACGCAGGTAGCGTGGGCGGGAGTGAGGTGGCGTGAGACGGAGGCGCCGCGGTGTGGTGCGATATGCCAGTGGCGTGAGGGGTAGTGCAGTGGCGCCGTGCGGAGGGCGTAGCGTGTGAGCGCTGAAGCGTGAGGCCGTGGTGTGGAGGTGTGATGCGCGAGGCGCATGTGGTACGCTGCTGAGGTGTGGCGTGGTACGGGGGTATGGCGGAGTTGCAGTAGCACAGGTGGAGCGCGGTGAGAGAGGTGCCACTGCAGGCCGAGCCGTCTACGTCCATGCATCCGCAGTGTATGGCGATGCGCCGTGGGCCGAGACGTGAGTTGCCTCGAGCCGCAGGTAGCCGTGAGCGGGAGTGAGGTGGCGTGAGACGGAGGCGCCGCGGTGTGATGCGATATGCCAGTGGCGTGAGTGGCAGTGCAGGGGCGCCGTGCAGAGGGCGTAGCGTGGAGGTGCTGAAGTGTGAGGACGTGGTGTGGAGGTGTGATGCGCGAGGCGCGCATGTGGTACGCTGCTGAGGTGTGGCATGGTGGCGTGAGACGGAGGCGCCGAGGTGGGTGCGATATGCAAGTGGCGTGAGGGCAATGCAGTGGCGCCGTGCGGAGGGCGTAGCGTGGAGGTGCTGAAGTGTGAAGACGTGGTGTGGAGATGGTGCGAGGGTATGGTGTGATGCGATAAGTAGTGGTGGGATGTGGCGCGTCGCGGTGGTGGTGGCGGGACAGTGAACGTATATGCTGCCATGGCGTCTGTAGCACAGATGTGCAGAGCATATCCATATCGCAGAACAGATCCGTGTATCCGTGTACTGAAACGGGGGGCTTGCCTATGGTTAGTCGTAGGGGCTTCACTCTTATCGAGCTTCTGGTCGTCATCGCAATCATAGCGATTTTAGCAGCGATTCTTTTCCCGGTATTTGCCAGAGTGCGCGAGTCGGCGCGAACTACTTCCTGCGCGTCGAACCTGCGTCAGTTGGGGCTGGCGGCCAAGATGTACTCACAGGACAACGACGAGCAGCTGCCGTGCGACTACTATCCGTGCAACTCGGACACGACTTCGCAGCGGCTGGTGACGCAGATCATGCCGTACATCAAGAACATGGACATCATGTACTGCCCTTCGATCTCGCGGGTGGGCGAGTGGATGACGACCTACACTCCGACTCCGGAGAACAAGGCGGCTGGCAACATCGGCTACTACTACTTCAGCTTCGATCAGGTGCCCAGCACTGTCACTCCCGGGCCGCGCGACTACAACACGTGGATTTCATGGGGCTTTGTGCGCCAGCGCACCGGCGACCAGCCGCGGGTGATGACGGAGATGTGGGACAGCGATTGCTGGCTGTGGACTGATGCCTGGTGCAAGCTGACGCGCGAGGATTTCGGGGTAAATCTGCATCAGGCCATGAACGCCTCGATCAACATCTGCTATCTGGACGGGCATGTGAAGTTCCAGCCCGGCCAGGCGATGAGTACGTTCAAGTGATCTGAGCCTATCTGGCGCGGGCTGGAGGACATACAGGCGATGGAGGAGCCACGCGGATGATAGACCTGCTGGAGAGTAGGCGTCAGGAGATAGCTGTGCTATGCCGGCGCCATCGCGTGCGGAGGCTGGAGGTTTTCGGTTCGGCGGCTACGGGAGCTTTCGATCCGCGCACCAGCGATCTAGATTTCCTGGTCGAGTACCACCCGCTGGGCCCTGACGAGAGCGCTGATGCTTACTTCGGGCTGCTGGAGGATCTGCAGAGTCTGCTGGGGCGCCCGGTGGACCTGGTGATGGCCCGCGCCATCCAGAACCCGTACTTTCGCAGATCCGTTGATGCCACCCGCGAGGTGCTGTATGCGTCTTGATGAAAGAAAACTGCTTGAGGATATCCGGCGCGCGGCGGCGCCATGTCACATGTAGCGGCCCACCGCGTATCGTCACACGCCTCGAGTACATGATCCGCTCTCTGCAGGGCCACGTCGAGCCGCCGCCGAGCACGCTGCCACAAACCGTGGCCTCGGTGCCGTTCATGCGGTCGCTTCCCTCTGGCCGCAGGAGCCGTTGTCGTCCACTGTCCTCCCCATCTACACATCTCTGCTTCCATACCCCCATACCTCTTCCCCTCCCCAGGTAGGGGCCGTGAATGGGTGGGTGCGCTGTCCGCCTGCAGCAGTGGCCCCACAGGTAAGCCGTACACAGTACCACTCGCCGCCTACTGCACGGGCCCGCCACTTCTCCATGCGCGCTCATGCTATGGGCAGCGCGGGGCGGCCCACCGCGTATCGTCACGCGCCTCGAGCACGTGCTCCGTTCTCCGCAGGTAATACCCCCCTCCCTGTATGGAGAGACTGTTGCCGTTTTCTTCTCTCCTGCGCGGCGTAGACGGCAGAGGGGGGGCAGTTTTTGCTCTGGAGGGCTATGCAGGCCTCTCAGGGCATCCAGGTAGTGCCTACGTCGGTGGCCGTCAGCGGGCGGTGCACGATCGGCGCCTCGGAGCTGACCTCGCTGCAGCCGATGTCGGCATGGTGCTCATCGCGCAGGCGGCCGTAGATGTCGTGGGTGACGGTTGCAAGCAGCCAGTTGAGCTCTCGCGGGCTGTCGTACTCGAAGCCTGCTGCTGCTCCTGCCACTGCAGGGCTGTTGGCGGCGGGTGCAAGCAGGCCGTCAGCGCTCTCTACCAGCAGCGGGTCGGCCCAGGTGATGCCATCAGGGAGCTCCATGCCCGGCTCGGGGCCCCATGCGATGTTGCCCGCCCACTCGATGCCGGGCGGCCCGTGTACGCGCGCGAAGATCGCCGCGCCCGATGATACCAGCAGGTTGTTTGCCATGAAGCTGCTGGTGACGAGCAGTGGCCGCTCTGCGGTGTACTCGGCCCCCCGGCCCATCCAGATCGGGTTGCCGTGGGATGTGACGATCGTGTTGAACGCCACCAGCGCGCGGGTCACCTGCGTGTAGCCCGAAAGCGAGCTGCCCACTATGCCTTCCTGGAACACGATGCCGTAGTATGCAGGCTCATGGATATAGTTGTTGACCACGCGGTGATCGCGTCCGATGATACGTATTCCCCGGCTGCCCGGGTAGCCGTTGCAGAGGAAAAAATTGCCTTCGACCACGGCGCGATCGCCCTGGCGCAGCGTCAATTCGCCTGCGGATTCGCGGAAGGTGTTGTGCAGGAAGTAGTTTTCGCAGGCTTTGTTTGAGACTATCTCGATCTCGCCGTCGCAGTGTTCGAAGAGGTTTGAGGCTACGGTGGTATGCGAGTTGTAGACGCATGTGGTGCTGCCGCCGATGCGGATGGTCTCCCCGCCGTTTGCCCCCAGTGGCGGCTTGCCTGCGAAGTGGTTGTGGTCTATGAGCGCTTCATTTGGCTGCCCGCGCTGGAGCAGCACCACCACGGTCACGCCGGAGTGATCCTGCCCGCGGAAGTAGCAGTGATCCACGCGATCGCCGACACCACGGATGACCACCCACATATAGCGGTGCTCTCGGCCGATCGGGTTGAAGTCTAGTATGGCGCAGTCGGTGACGCGGCAGTAGTCGCCATAGATGTCTATTGGCGCGGAGGGCTGTAGTCGCTCGATACCATCCCCGGCAGCCTCGCGCGCCCCGCCATACATTCGCAGCCCCGATAGCACCAGATGAGAGCCGCGCAGCGCCACATGCGATATGCCGGTAAGCGTCAGCCCGCCGGGGGTTTGCGGCCGGATGAGGATAGGCGCATCGGCGGTGCCTGAGCAGGTCACCTCGAGCGCGGCATCGAGCCACTGTCCATCAGCGAGCACGATCTGATCACCGGGCAGTGCGTTTTGCACCGCCGCAGGCAAATCCCGGGCGCTGCCCACCTCATGCACCGCTGCCGAGCATGGCGCAGCTACGCAAAGCGCAACCATCAGCGCCGCTTTGAGATGTGTCATCATGCCCCCACCCTCCCCTCTATCGCACGCCTGCACGTTTCAATCCGCGCCCCTCGTGGGGGGGCGATACCGGCTGCCGCCGTGCAGCAGAGCGCGTAGATGAAGTTTCAATCCGCGCCCCCGTGGGGCGATAAAGTCTATCCGAGCACCGATGGCATCGCGGCTCAGCACGGCTGTTTCGCGAACCTCCCAGGGTTTTCCTGCCCGCTACAGGTTCGCGTCGATGAAAATGGACCTGTTCTGTTTGCCGACGGATGTGCCCCGATGCGATTGCACAAGCGGTGGATGCGCTTGCTTCAGATGTGCATTCCGAGCGTAAGATTGCGGACAGAAGAAATGCCACGGGCTTGAACAGGTGGGCTTTGAGAATTGGCGAGGGCGAAGATGCAGGTATCGATTGCCTGCATGGTGATCCCCTGCAAGCAGGCCAAGGGAGGTGCGATAAGGAAAAGAGTGAGAAAAGAGCATCGGCTACAGCCCTCAGGCCAACTGTCTCACATCAGTGGAGTACGTTTGGCAACAATGCCAAGTAAGGAGAGCGCAATGTCAGACAGCATTTTGCTAGTCCTGTATATCGGTACACTGGCTGTGTTCATCACTGCTGCTTCGCCGGCGCCCGCCGCCGAGTATTTCCTGGCTCCGAATGGTGACGACAATGCTGCCGGTAGCCGTGAAGCGCCATGGGCAAGCCTCGCGAAGGCCAACAGCGCGCTGGAAGCGGGCGACACTGTGACGTTGCTGCCCGGGGAGTATGCGGGCACGATCTCCCCTACCCGCAGCGGTGAGCCGGACGCGCCGGTTACCTACCGCGCTTCAGAGCCGTGGGGCGCCCGGATCGTGCCCGGCGAGGCAGGCCCGCTCATCTCGCTCGATGGCCACCAGCACATCACGATCCAGGGGCTGGTGATCGATGGACGCATGCAGAGCAACTGGGGGCAGGTGACGGGATGCCGGCACCTGACGATCAGCGGCTGTGAGATGAGGCGCAACCCCACCACTATGCGGGTCTTCAAATCATCCCAGGTGAGGCTGACGGACAATCTCTTCAGCTCGGACCGCCTGCAGGGCGACACGCTGCACTTGCTGGATTGCAATGAGGTGTTGTTCGAGGGCAATTCGACCACGCGCGTGGGCCACTGCCCTCTATGTATACACAACTGCCACAACGTGGCGGTTCGGGCCAACATCTTCCGGGCCGAGTGGGGGCGCAACTACACGTTCTGGAACAGCGGGCGCCTGCTGATCGAAGGCAACATCATCACCCGCGCCCGGGACAGCGCCGGGTCGGCCGACAGCATTGCCAAGAACCTCTACGATGACAGCATCTTCCGCCACAACCTCGTCTTCGACAACCTGCACATCCCGCTCAACACGTTCAGCTACACATGGGGCGGCATCACGCCGACAAGCCCGCTGTACCGGGGGCCGTTTGTGGCGATGAACTCGCGCTTTTATCACAACACTATCGTGGATAATCTTGGATACGGCTGGTGGCTCGGCGGCATAAATGTCAGCTCCCACGTTTTCCAGAACAACATCTTCTACCGCAACGACTATGCCGGCGGGGGCATACAGATAGTACGCGCGGAGGGCATCAGCAGGGACAACCGTTTTGTCAGCAACCTGCTGGGCAACGGCGAGCCCGGGAAGCCGGTCGTGCAATACGGCAGCCAGTTCTGGACCGCGGAGGAGGCCAACGCCAACACGGCCACCGTCGGGGAGTTCTGGTCGGAGTTTCATGGCAACATAGATGTAGACCCCGCGTTTGTAGATGCGGCCAACCGCGACTACCGTCTGACGGCGGACAGCCCGGCAATTGATGCGGGCACTCCGCTGGCTCTGGCGATGGGTGCCGGAACCGGGCGGGAGCTGCCAGTAACCGATGGCCGCTGGTTTTACGATGGCTTCGGGATAGATGGCGAGGAGGGCGACCTGATTGCGATCGGGAGCGGTGACAACATCGCACAGATCGAGCGCGTCGAGCTGCGCTACTACCAGCCGGCGATTCTGCATCTCGACCGCGAAGTGACATGGCAGGACGGTATGCCTGTCAGCCTGCCGTGGTCGGGCGCGGCGCCTGATCTGGGCGCTTTCGAGCACGGCTCTCATCCCTCCCGTCTGCTTGCCCTTGCCCGTCCGGCGGAGGTCGAGCCCGGCGATACTGTGCATTTTTCGCTCGACAGCCAGGGCAAGCAGGTGGCGTCGGTGCTGTGGGATTTCGAGGATGGCTCGTTTTCCAGCGACATGAAGCCGCTGCACAGCTTCGCACAGAGCGGCCACTATGGTGTGACTGCGCGGGTGGTGTTCGAGGACGGCAGGCGCGGGATTGCGGCGGTGTTCGTGCATGTTCCGGAGCGTCTTGACCTGCAGGCGCCGCTGGTGGAGGTGGACTTCGAGGATGCCAGCCGCGAGATAAGCTGGGGCTATCACTTCAAGTTCTATCGCGGCCATCAGACCAGCGCTGAGCATGTCGCCCGTCCCGATGGCGAGGGCAAGTGTATGCGCATCTACTATGATCCGGCCAAAGCGAACAGTACGGCGGCGCAGATCGCGCCGGGCATGTGGGACATGGACCGCTATCCGGTTGTGCGTTTTGACTACCGCATTCCTGCGGGGGTGCCCGTAGCGGTGGAGGTGACACCTTTTGCAGCTGCGGGGGTGCCAGGCGGCTTCACCCTTGGCGGCACGGAGGAGCGCCCGTCGCGCTACGAAGACCTGGGGATATGCGAGCTGGTTGCCGACGGCCAGTGGCACACCATCAGCCTGGATGTGCGACGGGTGCGGGAGATCTGCCCCGAGCTGCGATACCTGCGGCAATTCATGTTCTACACCAACTGGCGGGAAGACGCCGGTCAGGAGATGTGGTTCGACGAGTTCGCGATACTACCTGAATAGACGGCGCTGCTTGGGCGACCCTTTGCCGCTCGCTGGCACGCCAGCATCCTGCGCGCCCGATGTATATGGGCTTTGCAGTCGGCTGTCATCTTCTCCACGCGACATAGCGGCGACAGGCAGGACGCTGCGCAGTGCGGTCTTTTCCCGGGTTGCGAGGCGGCATATAGCGGTGCCCGAGGATCAGATAATGGAGGGGCTTTTGAAATACTCTTCAAACAGGGCTCTATGCCGCCGAATTGCTTCGGCCGGGTAGCCCATGGTCATGGGGCGGTTTTCGCAGTACATGAGGTAGTACTTGATGGACTTGTACAGGGCGCTCACCAAGTTATCCCTCCTGGAGACACCGTCTGTAGCCCACCAGTGCCAGAAGGGGTAGCCGGCGATTCCTTCGGACTGCATCTCCCCTGACTGGCTATCTTTTATGTAGCCCACCGTCGTCTCGCTCGCCGATTCGTGGAGCACGCAGCCAAATGGTGGTGCTTTTCGGGCAGTGGCGTACGCTTGCGATATTGCGGGGCCGAAGATGATGCTGTCGAACTGATCTGGCCGCTCGCTTTGCCCAAAGCATTCTTTTCCGATTTTTGGGCCTTCGATTATTTGTCCCCGGGCGATGGCGCCGCGCACTAAAAAGCGTTGCTGCATATCATCCTCAGCTACATTGGCTATAGCGAGGAGGCCAAAAACTTGTCTGGCGGCCTTCAGGAACGGATCTCGCTCTGGTCCGTAGAGCAACACCCCTCCGGTGACCGGATGCACTTTTAGTATTGCTTCCTCTTCAGCCTCTTCTTCAGCCTCTTCTTCGGCTACTTCTTCCGTTGCTTCAGTTTCCGGCTTTTCTTCTGCTGTCACTGTTTTCACCACTTGCTCAGTGATGGTCAGCAGTTTCGCAATAAAGTTTGCACCCTGTGGGAGACTTCTCATCATGATGTTTTGTGTCCCCATCAGATTGAGCCACAGGACGAAGTGGTGTTCCAGCTCTGGCATTTTTCTATGGTCAAAATAAGGTATGGCTTCGTACTTTTCGGCGAGCTCCTCCAGGATGGTCATCGCCTTTTCTCCTTCTTCTCCCGAAAAGCTGCAAATCTGGCTCGCTTTCACCGCAGCCGCTAGTGACAGGCATAGATGGCGCGGCTAAGCGGGTTCTCGCACTCTCTCACTTATGGCATGGGATTTGTGGTACTTCCTCTGACGCGGTGGGGGCGCCGCCTGGATGTCGGAAAAACGCCTGGACGCGGCACATCGGCTTACTCATCCAGCGCTGAAATCGCCCACAGCCACTGGAAGA
>JAAYSP010000002.1 GCA_012518355.1 candidate division WS1 bacterium
TGCGCGGAGAGTTGCGAATTCAGCCCGTGATGCCCGAGGTCAAAAGCATATCGGTGCAGCTTTTCACGGACGAGCAGTTGCGAGACGGTCTGGTGCGGTTCCGCTTCAATCGTATGCCCATATTCGCTACATCGCAGATGCCGTAGAGAGTGTGGTGGGTGATATGGCTGTAGGCCGGGCAGGGCCCGCCATCGAGAGTGTGGGCAGCGGTTATATCTGGCGCGTGAGGTGTGGGGAGGTGGTGTGTGGAGGGGCGCGGTCATGTACCTGCCTGACCGTACTGATGGTTGAACTGTGCTGGGGTTGCCAACTTCCATCTCGAAGCGCAGGCTCCAGAAATCTGAGCGACACACTTTTTTGCCATACAACTTCTCCGCAGGAGTTGGCACAGCGCAGAATCGTCCATAGCAGAGTCGCACAGGAGCAACTCCAGGCCGTGCGAGATACTGGCATACGGGTCGGGTGGCGCTGTTGCCGTATACCCTTCGCTCTCGGCGCTCATGATGGTGTGCCCCACGACGCTGACGAGTTGTCTGAAGACCGCGTAGCCTTGCTGGGCAGGAGTTGGCACAGCGCAGAATCGTCCATAGCAGAGCCACATAGTAGCAACTCCAGGCTGTGCGAGATACTGGCATACGGGTCAGGTGGCGCTGTGCCATATGGCCTTCGTTTCGGCACTCATGATGCTTTAAGCAACGGTGGTGAGGGCTGTCTGAAAGCCTTGCAGCCTGCTGCGTTGTGATTGGCCAGCATTTTCGTACCTGTTGCAGCGTCGAGTGCAATCTATGGTGCATACCAGCATCGGCTTCTGGGATGCAAAAGCAAGGACATAGTCGAGGCTGTGAAGAAATGCATCACATATCCCTAATCCAGATGGCCGGAAGGCGATGGTATGAGCAAGACACCGGTGTTTTGGGGCCTCGATGTCGAAGACTCAGTAAATCCCGAATCCGATGATGCGTTGCTACGGCTCTGTCGCATACACAGCGATGCGGGAGTGCCCTGGAGTCTGTTCGTTGCCGGGCAGAAGGCACGCGTACTGCGCCGGAACTGCCGTCACGACGTCATCGCGGCCATGCAGGAGCATGACATCTGCTACCATGGCAGCTATACTTTCGACTACCCCGAACATGCCATGGTGTATGGAACAGATGATGACTGGGACACGGCCCTTGCCAGGGCGCTGAGTATAGAGGTGCCGGGGCTGAACGAAGTGGCTGAAATCACTGGCCAGTTTCCCACGGCTTATGTGCAGCATCAGGGCAATCACAGTGTGGCTACTCACTGGGCTTTGCGGCTGAGCGGGGTGCATGTCAACAACGGGGGATTCGGCGATCAGATGCCGCACAACGCATGGATCATGGACAGTCTGTTTGCGGGCCGTGCGAACCGTTCTGTGAGCCCTCAAGGCAACTGGTCGCATTCGTATGATCCGCTGCACCCGGAACGCCAGAAGCCGCCTGTGGACCCTGACGAAGAGTTTCGCGAATTCCAGGAGGCTTTTGACCGGCAGCTTGAGATGGGCCATGACCACATAGTCGTCTTCGGCCACCCTTGCTGTTGGGTGCTTTCAGAGTGGTGGGGGTGGTATGAAAAGACGTTGAGCTTTCGCTTGAGTGAGCAGTTTGGCCCGCCCGGCGTATACCCACATGACCGCCAGTGGCGCCGTGCAGCCAGGCGTTCACCTGCTGACAGTGAGGCGCACTACGAATGGACTGCTCGTGCAGTCAAGTGGGTGGCTTCACGTAGCGACGTGGAGTGCCTGACTTTTGCTGACTACCACAGCCGGCTGGCAGAATCTGCCGGGCAGTGGGTGACGTTGGCCCAGGTCAGGCAGATGGCCAGAGATCTATTGCAGCGCTTCGACGCACTTCAAGTGGGCGACACGGTGGTTTCGGTAGCCGATGCGTTGGTACTTCTTGCCACTCTGGGCGAACATGTGATGCTATACAACAGGCTGCCGGAAAAGCTGCAGATTCGTCGGACCATCGGCCCGGTGGAGCTGGTTCCTGAAATAGAAGAGGCGCTTACTTATGACCGAGCTGAGTATCTGGTGGCAGCGCGCTCGGTGTACGCGTTCGTGATGGCCCACGGGAGGCTTCCGCATGTACTCAAGCCGTTGACTGTCAATTCAGGTCCGGCCCAGGTGCTGATGGCGCTTGCTCAGGCCTTCTCACAGGATGAATTGCCCGAGAAAGTGACCGTCCCGCCCGTATCAGCGATGCCGGAGTGTGCCGGGTTGCCCATCTTTCAGAACGCACGTGCTGGCTCGACTCATGCGCCGCCGTTTTTCGACAACAGCCGAACGAATATGATGTGCCGGCAACA
>JAAYSP010000015.1 GCA_012518355.1 candidate division WS1 bacterium
GCCATCGGTGGGCAGATCCGCGTCAGTCACGAAAGCGTCATGCGCTGCACCTTCAGCCTTGCGCGTGACAGCCAGCAACTGCCCGGTGTACGCCGCGGCAGGCGTCTTGACTGACTGACGCCCATCGCTCAGCTCATCGCCCTCGAACAGCCAGGCAGCGGTGGTGACGCCCGCGGTCTGTCGCACGATGCCGAGCCGTCCATGCAGGGAGATGCCGTCTGCAGTTTTCCTTTCGGGGTATGGCGCCGTGTCGAGTGTGCTGATGATGGTGTCGGTGACATCGCCGTGGGTCACGCGTATGGCCACCGCGTTTTCGTCAGCCGGGGTCAGCTCGAGACGCTCGACTGTGCCGATAAATGGGGTGCCATGCATCGGTTCGTGCACGGCAGTGAAGACGCTGTGCAGCGGTGCATCGGCTTTGCGACGGACCACCAGCTTGGGCATCCAGAAGTCATAGGCCTTGCGCATGTCGGCATCGTTGCGAGTACCCATGCGCCGTACTGACGGGCTTTTGCCCAGCCATACTTCTATCGGATAGCTGTTGGCCATGTGCACTCGTATGCCCTTAGTGTCGTCGGATTCGTAGGCAAAAGTGACGTGGAATCCGCTGTCGGTTTCGCCCATAGCAACGTCGCGGACCAGTCCATATGGGTTGAACGAATGGCCCTCCAGTGTGGGCTCTCTCCACTCCTCACCCTCTTCCAGCATCCAATTGTGGCTTTCGGGCAGGGGAACACTGGCCTGTGCAGTCATGTCCTCGTCCGCATCACCGTTCACTGTCCAGTCATGGATCTGGCCGCCGTGGATACGGAAGATATCCAGCACATAGGCGTCGGCATCGGACACCGGTATCATGACCAGCATTCGGCGGTACATGGCCAGATCTTCTATGCTCTGGTAACCGCGTATGCCGTCAGCCTCTACGACGGAGACGCCATCAGTGTCGGGGAAGTAGGCGAGCAGACTGCCATCACTTTTGGCGGTCGGCTGGTTCTTCCGGTCCACTACCACCAGGTTGTGGCCAAGACTACAGCGGGTCCAGTAAGCTAACTGCGACCAACTGTACCCGATGTCGCAAAGCATTTCGCTGCCTTTGGCAAACAGGTTCAGATTGAGGTTGTCACTGTGCTGATGGCCGTAGCCGCCCGAGAAGTGCAGTTGAGCCTGCATCTGGTTGTCGCCGATGCCCCTTCCCAGAGAGACGTGCCCGAATGCAGGCAGAATAGTTGAGACAGTCTCAGTGCGAGGCTCTGACCGGCGCTCATATGGGTGCGTGTCATGGACGCACGGCGATCTTCCATTGGGCCAGTCAACCAGTGAAGGAGCAGTCTGCACCTTCACCCAGAGTGGGACAAGCTCATCGGGGTTCAAATCGTCAAACCGGAGGCCTGTCTCCGGATGGCTGTAGCCAGGAGGATCCGTGTAGCCGCGTACTGTGTTGAAGCAGCCTCGAAGTCCGGACAGGGTCATGTGGTGATATGAAGGCGTGCCTTCCTTCCACATGCCATCTGCATAGAAAGCATCGTTTACGTTTGCTACTATCCAGTCGAACGCCCAATGCACCATGTGCGGCTCACCGATGACCTGCCCCAGAATGGCCGCGCTATTGACGTCATATCCGATCGTATTGCCGATGTGGCTGGGTACAGCCTCGACTGCAGCAAATGTAGCTTTGAACAGGTCGTTTTCTATCTTCTCACGCAAGTCATAGCCACGCTGTGCGGATAGTCGGTCAAACTCCTCGCTGTCATACACCAGATCATAGGCGCGTACCAGGCTCAGTGGTATCTCGGCGTGAAAGGTCCCCCAGCGGCCACCGTTCCATGGATACGGAGGCTCTTGCGAAGGGAAGAAATTGTAGCTGCGCGGATTACGATTAGCCATTGCCGGATAGTGAGCATACCTGTCGGCCACCCGCTCTAGAACCAGTGCCACTCTGTAAGCGTACTCCGGCTTTTTTGTGACACGATAGGCCTGTGCCAGTGCTGTTGTCTGCTTGACCACCCAACCTCGGCGCAGGTAAGCCAGATGGTTGCTGAAAAAGTGTGGTACTTCCTTCTCCTCGTTGAAGTGATACGGGATGCTTATCTCTTCCCCCAGGGCGTTGTGGCCGGTGAGTGTCCGCTGCTCAGGATACTTTTCGTTTGGTAAAACTGTGCCGCAGTATTTGCAGGTCATCTCGTTCGGTCGCTCGACAGTCCACGCAAATATGGAGAAACCCTGCGATCCGCCATAACAGTTGGGGCATTCGCAGCGCTCGGTGAAACTGTATTCAGGCAGGAAGGACAGCATTTCTTCTTCGCTCATCGCCATGACGGTCCTGACCGCGTCTTCGTACTCTTCAGCCTTGGCCGGATCCAGATTGTGGCGAAGCACCGGTCGCTGCAGGTCCAGAGCCTGGCCGGCTGCAAATGCACCTGCAGTCAGGCATATCAGCAGCACGGACGTCATGGCAAGACATAAGAGGAAAATCAACTGGCTGGCGTTTGTGTCAGTCACGCTTTTGCTCCTCCATCTAGTGATATGCACCATGTGTTTATATCTGGCGTAAGCATGTAGGCACGATATCTGACCACAACTTATAGCCAGCTTTGCCTGCATCTACTGTGAGGAGACTGTTGCCAGAGCTCTCTATCTGTTGTGACAGAGCTGGCCCGAATCTTGCGCCAATCCATCTGCCGCTCGCGACTGTCTGACTCCAGATGCTTGCAGTACACTTTCAGCACCGTTTCCACACCCGAAGAGTACAGACCTTGTTTCTGCCTGCAGAACGCCCGCACACCCCGCACCGAAGATGCTGTACGGAGGGCGCTGAAATACTCTCGCTGACGCTGTGGGAGACATCCGTGTACGCACCGTGCTGGAGGCTGCGGTCATCGCACTTCTCGGAAGCGCGCGGTGCCGCATACCGCTGAATCACGCTCGGGAAGATTTGTCCGTGCGATATCCGGCGGTCTATAGCGGTCTATGGTGGTGCGCTATCCACGCTATCTCTGTGTGATGTCTGACAATGTCTCATAATCTCTAACTGACAGATGATCACCCATCTGCCAGTGCCTGCAAAGCGGTATCTATGCTCCTATGGACGAACCTTGCATGCGTCTGCAGAGGTCTCCACGTGCAGGGCGCCGGTCTCGGTAGGCAGTGTCCAGAGCGTGCGAGTATCGCTCATCTCTTTTCCTATATCTACCAGATCAGATAGTTCCTGATTGGGCTTCAGTGGTAATATAGCGACCGTCAAAGCTGTACGGAGTTGTACTTGTCCGACGTAGGTCACTGCCGGCGCTGGTTGCAGTTTGTTACCCCGGCCAACCCAGCCTCGTCCATGCGGCAGAGCAGTGTCGGTTGACGTAGACAAATCCTGTTTCGGGATGCCGTCAGGCCAGTAGGATGTGTGTGGCGTAGTGTCGCCTTTGCTGAGCTGGGGCTGCAGGTCCCCTTCCAGGGGTAGCAATACCAACCTGGCCCCGTTAGGCGCGGTGGCGATTGTGATGTTGCCGTCGAACTCGATTTCGATGTGCTCGTCGAACTGGAAGTTCTGCTCGATCGTCACCGGCTGGCCTGCACCGGCAAAGCCCTCGCCTGTGATGACATCCTGGAGCAGCCAGTATGATTTGTCGGCAAACACCACACGCCGTTCCCAGTTGGCATTGAGGATCGGGACAAACGAATAGTCGGATATCCAGAGTGTGTAGTCCTCGCCATGCTCCCAGGTGTTGTCCAGCGGTTCTGTGACTTCACGGGGGACAGTTTGCACAACCTGCCCCTGCTCATCTCGAGCGTACTCAAACTGATCTACACCATCAATGGTGATGGAGTTATGCAGAAAGCCTGCCGCCTGGCGCGAGACGAAGGCGTCGGGTTCGTTGCTGTGATATCTGGTAGAGGGCGGGTCGATGATAAAATCAGCACCATAGGCACTGACTACGAAACTGAGCCGGTCACCATGTCGGTGACTAATCCCCCAGGGCCCACCGTTGATGCACATATACAGCGCTTCGGGGCTCCAGTCGCTGCGCATGGTGTATAGCCCTCCCCATGCCTCCTCACCGGGCCATGGCCACACGGTTGCCGGCGGTTCGGGGCCATCGGTGCGCTCGACTATGGTCTTGACCCATGGCACATCAAGCAGCTCGATCAACTCCATGTTCAGCGCACCGGCAAAGCTGCCTGCCCTGAGGTCGCCATAAGACGGAAGACTACCGGTCGGTTTGCCCACCCCGATTGCCCAGCCGGCAATGGCCTCCATCAGCGGAAACAGCTCCTGCACATCCGGTTCGTCGCGCAGCATGAGCGCCAGTGTCTGGGAAGCAGCGGCGATACTCTGCGAGTAGGCCTGCGTCAACTCGATGTTCATGCCGTCAGGGTAGAAGCTCTCGCTGAGGTACTGTTTGGCCATCCGCCCATTGTCCTGGCGCCACTGTTGCGGCACCTGAAAATCGCTGAGCACCTCGCAGGCCACCGCCATCGCTCGCAGCATATCCAGCCCACCGTTGTGCCGCGCGTCCACCTGCTTTTGCATGTAGATGCGCATGTAGGCCGTTTCCTGATACATCCGATGGAGTATATCGAACCGTTCACGGTCAGTGACTTGCTCAGATGCGCGAGTGAGATTGACAACATCACCCAGGCACTGCAGGCGCGGCGACAGCATGCACCAGTGCCAGGGACGTGTGACCGTGTAGTTATCCACCCAGCCCTCGATGCCCTTGCCGATGAAATCCGCAATCGGCCAATTCTCCATATACTCGAGCACATGCTCCACAGTGTAGCGGACGTACCTGGGATCCCCCGTGTGATGGGCGGCGTATAAGACTGCCTGCAGGTGCGGGAAACGCGTCAGGCAGATCAGGGGGCAGCCGATCCAGTCCAGACCGCTTTCGGGCACCTGATGGACGTTGTAGCCATCGCGGATGAAGCCCGAGAGCGTCTCATCCGCCGCGTTTGTATTGTGCCCAGTGGCAGGCTCTATCGCCGACCAGGCAACCATCAGTGGGTGCGAGACGGGCCTGGCGCGGAAGTGGCCAACATAAGCTGCTATGGCGCCGTCGAGATCGCCGTTAGCCAGTGCTACCCTGGCAGGCGCCAATTCTGGCACATCGTCACACAAGTCGCCAAGAAAACCCTCTGGGGAAACCTGTGCTAGAGCTTCCAGCGCCGGAATGTCAACAGCTTTCTGATCCTGCGCAGCGACCGTGCCCTGCAACACCAGATTCCAGGCAAAGCAAAGCGATAGTGTCACTACAAACACCCTCTCTCCATGCCTACCTCGGACAGCCATTCTCTCACCTCTTCAGGCGATATGGTCAGACCGTTCACCGCTGCGAGTCGATTTCCATCAAGCTCTGCCTGTGTGCACTCTCTTGTGGCCGCAATCATCGCGTTCGCACACGACTGACTTCGCCAATTCGCGGCCCCTGCGCCCATATCCGGTGGACAAAGCATCTGCGAATGGTACCGAAGCCGCTGCCTCGCCGGGCATCACCGATACAGTGGCTGATGACCATCTCTTCGCCTGCCTGCCAGTCCCGGCATAGCGGATTGGCGCCGTGTCTGTAGTGCCACGAACTGAGACTGATGCTACCAGGGCTTGTAGCGCTGGCAAAACTCGGGACCCTGTTAGTGCGTGCTTCGGAGTGTCCGGCTTCCTGGCACTGATCGTAGTGCAGACAGCAATAGCAGAAGTGGCGCTAACAGTGAGCGCAGTGGAGTGAGATTAGCAGTCTTGCACTTCCGCAGACGTAGCTGCTTCACACTGCCCTCAAATCCTCATGCCACAGCATCTGTCATCCGCCTGAACAGCTTCATCTTCTATTTGCACTCCGTCACCAGGAAGAAGACGCCCCCGTAGAGTCCATTTTCGCCACCCTTCTGCACGGTACCTCCGCAATGCTATGGCACCGCACGCGATCCACAAGCGTGCACTCTTTTCCGCGCGCCCGATCAGTTGTCGCGCATGAAAGACAGTGGCCGCATAGGGCGGGCTGTGGCAGACTGCAAAGCGTGGACAGCTCCCGGCAGGGAAACCTGCGCGCCGATGATGGGAGCAAATTTCGTATCAGAGACCCCATCGGCCCCAGAAAAGCTTCATGCCTGCAGTATGCACCCACGACGCTGTAGCACCGCGGTAGAGCCACAAGCGTACACCCTCTTTCGCGTGTCTGATCAGTTGTCGCGCATAAAAGACAGTGGCCGCATAGGGCGGGCTGTGGCAGACTGCAAAGCGCGGACAGCCCCCGGCAGGGAAACCTGCACGCTGATAGTAGGAGTGGATTTCGCATCAGAGACCTCACCGGCCCAGAGGAATTTCGTGATAGCAACATAGTTTTAGGTGACGCACCGATAGCCGCATCTGGAGGCGCCAACCCGCTCAATCCAGAATATTTTGTAGGATACCGCCGCTTGTGGCAGGCGCGATGTTGTAGTCTGACGAAGGTAGTGATTCAGTTGCTGAGCTGCTTCGTGATGGCTGATTGCACGCGTAAAATGCAGCCTACAAAGCCAGCGACAGAGTTTGCGTGGCAGGTGTTGTGTACCAGAGCAGGCGAAATGGGTTGTGGCGAGCGTCAGAGCACCGCAGATGGGTAGGCTCTGTGCCTATCAACTGTGAAACCAGCATCCAAGAACAGTGCGAGAAACGCAACCGAAGACGGGCGACTGGCAGAAGCGTTCACGCGAAATCCAGGGCATACCCTTCACATCAGAGAGATATCTCCGACAATCGTCGCATCCGATTCGGGAGGTGGCAGACATGAATTGGCAAGTCACGCTCATAGTCCTACTACTGATAACTATGAACACTGCTATCCACGCGCAGGACGAAGGCCCTGTGGCGTATCAGCCCGATATCCTGGGAGTTGACCGTCTTTTCCTTATCGCGCTGCGCGTCCCGACGGATGCGCCACAGATCGCTATCACTGTCCCCGACGCAGTGGAGCTTCTGGATCGCACGCCTCTGCCAACCACCAGTGACATCCGCAAGTACTACTTCCGCACCCTCGAAGCCGCGAAACAGGCTGATATCATCTTCGCTCATCCGGATGGGCCGATGACGATCTCGGTGGAGATATGGTCTTACCACGATCTGCGGGAGTTCCGTGAGCTCAAGGGCGTGCAGCTTCCGCGACGATGGCCGCTGGGCGAGAGATTGCCGGAGCTCAAGCAGGGGCGCACGATCATCACCCCTGAGCAGGAGCAGGCTGCGCGGGGCGAGCCAGGCAAGCACTGGCTGGAGTTTACAGATGACGAAATCTGGTCACTGCAGCCTGATAGCACCATACCGCGCTGGCACTGGGTCAACATCACACAGGGCTGCCCGGTGCATGGCGACGAGATTTACCGCACTGTAGCTTTCTACCCATGGAAAGATGAAAACGACAGGCCGGTCCGCACATTTGGGTCGGCTTCAGTCCCATACGCCTGGAAGATCAAGTGCCCGATAGGCGGTGAGCTGTATCCGAGCAACGACTTCGCCAACTATGATTTCACCAGCGGCGACTTCCCCGATGACGGCATAGGCGGCGGCTATATCGCCCCTGATGGCACCCACTATGGTTTCATCGCGGAGACCGCGCAGGCTTACTGTCATAAGATGCTAAACGTAGCTCCGGCATGTGCTCAAAGCTACCTTGCGACCGGCAACATCGAGTATGCCCACAAGGCGCTTGTTGCCATCTCAAGACTGGCAGTTGAGTACGCTTATCTGGCGACGATGACACACCACCGGCATAGAGACAGCGTGAGGCAGGTGGAGCGATTGGGCCAGAGCCGGTTCGATGAGGGGCCATTTCTGGAGAGAGCCGGCTTGACTGTCTACAACGTGGATTCGGCAGGATACCACAAGGTTTATGCCGAGACCTATGACATGATCTGGCCCGCGATAGACCAGGACGACGAGATCATCCCGTTTCTGCACACCAAGGGCCTGACCCATATCCAGACACACGAGGATCTCCGCCGTTTCATCGAAGAGGATTTCATGGCGGTGTGGATGCAGGCAGCCATGGACTGGACGACTTCCTGCAACGAACCGTACACACAGTGGGCCCTGTTGCGCATGGCCGAGTGCCTGAATTACGAGCGTGGCGATGAATTTATGGATTGGCTGTACTACAATCCCCACGGCCAGATGCGCCACTTTGCCGTCAACAGCTACTTCCGCGATGGCGCACCATACGAGTCTACCGGCGGCTACAACTCGATGCATGTCGTTGCCCTCACCCCAATAGTGGAAGGCATAGAGCGCTTGCGGGCTCTACGCCCTGAAGTGTATCTCGAAGACAAGTACCCCAACTTCGCCAGTACGCGAGCCTATCGCAACATTTTCGACTTCGCGATGAACACGGTCAACATAGATCGTGTTTACCCACGTGTTGGGGATGTAGAGAGCCATCCGAAATACAAGCCTGCCAACAGGATTACCTGGAACTCGGCCAGTGCACAAACGCTTGAGCATGCCTACGAAATCTTCGAGCACCCGAAATTCGCCTGGGCACTTGCTCATGCCCCGGGCTGGAGCCCCTCAAGCGAGTTTCCGTACAGCCGCCAGCAAATCGAAGCTGCTGCTGCCGAGTGGCCTGATGACTGGAACGACGCCAGTTGCCTGCAGGACGGCTACGGTCTGGCCATGCTACGCAGCGGTCAGGGCGACAACAAGCGTGCCCTGTGGATGATGTATGGTCGTGCGCGTGGCCATACCCATGATGACATGCTGCACATGGGGCTGGATGCATACGAGAGCGAGATCCTGGCGCAGATGGGCTACCCGCGCAACTGGAGCGCGTGGGAGGGCAACTGGATGACGCAAAACCAGGCGCGCCAGATACCCTTCATCAGCATGACCGGGCAAGCCGAGCTGTTTGCCGACGCCGGAGTGGCGCATGTGGGAGAGGCGCGGGCCCAGGGGTTCACCGACAGGGTGGCTGAGGGGCAGGGCTACGAGGTGGATGAAGACAACTGGCAGCGTCGGATGCTGGCCATAGTCGATGTGGACGACGAACAGTTCTACTGCCTGGACCTGTACCGCATCTTCGGTGGGGCGCAGCACTGGTGGACCCTGCACTGCCAGGAGGGTGAGTTCGCGACTGAGGGCCTGAACCTCGTGTCTCAGCCGACGGGCACGCTGGCCGGGCCCGATGTGCCGTATGGGGATGAGCAGTGGCACCGTGATCACGGGGGCAGCAAGGGAGTCTACGGCTGGAGGGGCCCGTTCTTCGCGTTTCCCCACCTGTACAGCGTCCAGCGCGATACCTCCCCGGGTCAGGTGTGGTCAGCCGACTGGGAGCTCAGGGACTCTGACGGGCTGCATTTCCGCATGACGGTGCCGCCGGTTGACGGTGCCGAGGTGGTCATCTGTGACGGCCAGTCGCCCGCTGGTGCGTCGCCCTATGAGATGAAATGGGTGCTGCTGCACAAGCAGGCCGATGCTCCGGCCGCCACGCAGGTGGCCAACATCATGGAGATGTACCGGGGTGAGCCTGTCATCAAATCCGTGCGCCCTCTTGAGATTTCGGGCGGCGATGAGGCTGACTTTCCGGTCTATGGGCTGGTGGTAGAGCTAAACAACGGCCGTATAGACACGATCTTCGCCTCTGCTGACGGGGCCACAACGCGCACTGCACCGGGGGGCTTCGAGTTCGCCGGCCGCTTCGGTCTGTTCTCAGAAGAGAACGGTGAGGTGGCGCATATCTCACTGCTCGGCGGCACACAGCTCACGCGTGACGGCATAGGTGTGCGATTGCCACATGTCGAGTACCGTGGCCGCATCACCGCTACAGACCGCAAGTCATGCTCGATTACCGTCTCTCCTGCACCGCCGAATCCTGATGCGCTGGAGGGCAAATATATCTACATCGTGAACCAGCACCGCCGTCTGGCGCAGAAGGTTGAGCGGGTCGAAACCGTGGCCGATGGAGTGGTACTGCACCTGGAGTTCGATCCTCTGGTGGGTATCGGGCAGGTGACCGGGCATGACGCGGGGCTTGTCAGAACCGATACTCCGTTCCAGTTACGCGGCATGCGCTACTACCATGGAGCGCGGGTGGCAAACGCAGCGGGAGATGCTGAGTATCGGATTCTCGGCATCGCTGACGGCGCGTTTGTGGACACAGCGTTGCATCCTGAGGTCGGTGCAGAGAAGCTGGCTGGTGAGTTCCCTCCGGGCACCTGGTTCAGTGTATACGACTACGGGGGCGGGGATGAGGTCATACTGCCCCATGTGGTCAGTGTCAGCCGCACAGGCCAGTCTGTGTACCGGATGACGGCGACCGCCGATGTGACGTTGTCGCTGCCGCA
The DNA here is from genome assembly GCA_012518355.1 of candidate division WS1 bacterium. Taxonomy (GTDB): domain Bacteria; phylum Armatimonadota; class Zipacnadia; order Zipacnadales; family UBA11051; genus UBA11051. The sequence goes on from JAAYSP010000015.1 coordinate 10,294, forward strand.
GGGGGCCATCGCTGAGAACATGTAGCGTCCTCTAAGTCGCGGCTTCACCTTCACGGGGGGCCCCTGAGCGGCTGGGCCACCTCCTGCACCGGAGTTGGCGCCGGTATCATCTGGTGACGCTGCCAGCCCAACGGTGGCCTGGATATGCTGCAAGCGCCAGCAGTGACTTGCGTCGGGCAAGTACGACTCTGTACAGCTTTGACGGTCGCTATATTGCCACTTAAGCCGGAGCAGGAACTGCCTGGCCTGGTAGATATAGGAAAAGAGATGGTCGATACTCGCACTCTCTGGACACTGCCTATCGGGACAGGCTACCTGCAAGTGAAGAGCACTATAGACACCTGCCAGGTCCGTTCCTGAGAGCAGAGACACCGTTTTTAGGTAGCGGCTTGCGGGGTATGGAGCGCACCTCACAGGCGCGCCGCCTCCGCATCGCGCCGCCAGCCGCCCAGAAAGCAGAGATGGCAGCACGCTCTGCGGCGGCCCGCATGGCTCCGATGGACTGGCGCAGGCCTGCGCCATGAACGCAGGTTGGCCCCCCCTCCGTAGTGCGGCCGCAGTGCGGGACCTCGATGGTCTGCAGGAGGGGCCTGTGGGGGGAGGCTGGCTGTGTCTCGCGATGGTCGGGTGTGCTGTGCGGGCGCAGTGGAGAGGATGAGGCTGTAGTCTCAGCGCATGGGGCCTCGGGGCCAACAGGTGAGGCCTGTGGGGAGGAGAGGCTGGCTGTGCTTCCGTGCAGGCGTGAAGAGGTGAGATGGGGTAGAAGGCGAAATAGAAAAGCCTCTGCGGTTAGCGGGTGCGAGAATAGTGCTCAGGGTATGATATAGATAGCTGCAGTTGAACAGGCGCCAGCAGCAGATGAGTTGGCGTACAGCTATACGCGCAGCCTCCTCATGCCAGGGAGGTAGATTTTGCGGCGGGCGCATGTGCCACTAAGCGTGCGGAGCTGCATATCAGGATGGTGGTATTCGTGGGATTGCTCAGGACTATCGTGGCCTGTATGCTCGTGATTTGTTCTGTTGGCTGCAATGCACAGCAGATGGAGGCCGCCGATGCGGTCGACTATGCGCGGCTGGACAGCGGCACGACCGTCCACGCGGTGTCAGAGGGGGTAAATCCACCGCCCTACGACGTGCATGCAGCGCTGGGTGAGGGCGAGTGCCTCTCCTATCCGGGCGCAGTGCCCAACTGGTTCGAGCTCGATCTGGGCCAGGAGCGCACCATCAGAGCAGTCGAGATTGACCGCCGCTACACCGCGGGTGGCCCCGATGATTTCGATGTCAGCTTCGCCCTCGAGCCGGGCCAGTGGACGCACACAATCGAGGTTCGTGGCGTCGGAGCGAGCGAAGAGCAGCACTGGTTCACGATCCTGGAGCAGCCCGTGCAGGCGCGATATGTGCGCATGGAAGTGTTCAGCCTGCATGAGATACAGTGGACCACCATCAACCGTTTCAGCCTCTACGGCACCAGCCGCATCCCCCGTCTGGTCGAGGAAAACAGCGAGCGCTATGAGTGGCTGAGCGAGCGGCTGGAGGGCATCTCCCGCCAGGCCGCGCAGCTTGCGACAGCACCCGATGGGCTGGCCGATGCCAGCGCTGAGGCGACGCAGATGGCCCAGCTTCTGGCAGGCACCGAGGAGATAGAGCAGGACCGGTGGCTGGAAATCCAGGAGCGGTTTCAGCCGCTGCAGGATGCCGCCTATGAGGCACAGGCGCAGCTTAGCTTTGCGAGCATCCGTGCCGCCGATATTCCTGTGGCGGTAGGCGCAGTCGGGGCGATGACTCATGTTTTCCGCCATATCTGGCCCGAGGAAGCCGCTGATACTCTCAGGCTTTCCTGTGCGCGAAACGAACGCGAGAGTGGGCAGGTGCTGGTGGCGGCAGTGCAAGGCGATCTGACCGATGTGACTGTCACGTTCGACCCGCTCACCGGGCCCGCAATGCTCGAGGATGCCGTAGAGCCCGGGCTTATCTGCTATGTCAACACCAAAAGCGCGCCGATACTGACACATCATATCGGCCTGTGGCCCGATGGCATCAGCCCCGTAGCGCCGTTCGACCTGCCGCAGGGGCAGGTGCAGCCGATCTGGCTGACGGTGGCTATCCCGAAGGATGCGCCTGCAGGCGAGTACAGCACCACGGCGCATATCGCCGCAGATGGCATGCCACAGCTTTCCGTGCCGGTGGCTGTCACGGTATGGGATTTCACGCTGCCGGATAAGATTTCGCTGCCGAACGTCTTCTCGGTGTCCAGTCAGCTTGTGGATGCATGGTATCGCGGGCAAAAGCTCACCTGGGATGACGACCTCAAGGGCGAGTACTACCGCTTCTGGCTGGAGCATCGGCTCAATCCCACCTCGCTTTATGGGACGATGCAGCCGCCGGTTGAGGA
>JAAYSP010000023.1 GCA_012518355.1 candidate division WS1 bacterium
TAGAACGGTGTTGGCGTGGTGTTCGGAGGTGGCCAGGCGTCACAGGTCGCCCACTTGCCGCCATGTTCGATTGTCGGGCTGGCTTCCACGAGCCCTTCGCCGCCGCCCATGATGAAGTAGCGCACCGATTTGGTCTCATCCAGACCTGTGGGCAGCCCCTTGAGCCAGTGGTCGAACCAGCGCAGATACAGTGCGTTGCAGTCAGACAGGGTCGCATCGGGCTTAAACGACAGATCTCCGGAGATTGCCGTGCCGGGGCTGCCGTGATGCCATGGCCCCATCAGCATATGCACAGGCGCTTTGCCCCGTTTGCTCAACTCCTGAAAGTTTTCCACTACTGCCAGTGTGTAGGAGTCATACCAGCCGCCGATGTACAGACTGGGCACGTCGGCATGCTGGTCATAGTACGGGCGTGGGCCGTAGCCAGGCTGCTTCCAGTAGTCGTCATAGGTCGCGTGTGTGGATATATCTATGGCCCACTGCTCATAGGAGGGCACAAGTCGCAGTGGCGAGTTGCCTTTGCGCAGGGGGTACTGTTTGGCCCATGCCCACACATCTGCCCTGGCCTCTTCCAGAGCCTGTTTCAGCGCCGGATCTGCTGCGGCTTCACGGCTGGTCGCGGCCATCGAGAGTGCATAGGCGAAAAAGCGCATCTCCAGCGTGCCGTTGTTGCGCATCGAGCAGTGGTAGTGGCTCGATGGGCCGAACAGATGGATTATCGCTGCCAGATGCGGCGGATTTAGCGCCGCCAGTGCGCTTATCACTGATGCACCGTATGACGAGCCCAGCGTTCCGACTTTGCCGGTGCAAAACGGCTGTTGGGCGAGCCACTCGACGGTGTCGTAGCCATCCGGGCCTTCGTGTGCGTATGGGTAGAAGACACCTTCGGAGGCATACCGTCCGCGCACATCCTGTGCGGCGAAGACATATCCGCGTTCGGCAAACCACTTGCCCGTGGTATCTCGCCCGAGTTTGTCGTATGGTGTACGGGTGAGGACTACGGGAAATCTCTGGTCTATTTTTTCGTCGTCGAGCGCGGGGAAATACAGATCGGTGGCCAGTCGCACGCCATCGCGCAGCGACATCATGATATCCCGTTCTACGATGGCTTCATACGCGGGTGCCGAGCACATCTGAGTTTGTGCGACAGACATAGCCTGATCACTCCGGTTCGAAGGATGTGTGGCAGACTGTCTGCCACTCTATCAGATGGTAGGTTCGACAGGAGTGGAGGGCTGTCCTTCGGGACCAGTCTGCCGCTCGGGAGCGCACATGCCTGTCTTGAGCTTCTGTCCGATGAGCACGGGCCTCCTACATATTTCAGCCCACCGGCTGCATGTCGGATGAGGCGGGCATTGCATCGCCCGGCCGGGTGCAGAGCAGCCTCCGCGGGTCAGCCTTTTTCATGCCGCATCTATTCGCTACTTTTCGACCACCCACATAGTCAGGTGCGATGGTCGGGATTTGTCATGGTACAGCGTGTTTTGTGCTACTCGCTTGCGCCGATCTACGCCGAGTACTCCGCCGGTGTTCGGGTTGACCTCGAAGCGCGGATAGTTGCTGGAGGATATATCCACACGTATCTGGTGTCCCTTGACGAAGCGGTTACCGGTCGGGTACATCTCAATTTCCAGCTCGTACACCTGGCCGGGCTCTGCCAGCTCCTCCTGCTCGAAGCTGTTGCGGAAGCGCAGTCGGCGTATGGAGTCGGTCAGGTTTAGCGCGCAGCCGTTCGGGTAGTGGGGCCCGGGGGGATAGATGTCCAGCAGTTTCACCGTGAAGTCGGTATCGAGTCCATCGGTGGACACGTACAGCGTAGCCACCAGTGGCCCGGTGACTACGAGGTCTTCCTCCAGCGGTTCGGTGATGAAGCACAGCACATCGCCGCGCGCGGCCAGCGGCAGCCGTCCGTGGGTTGCATGGAAACGGCTGCCCTGGGGTTAGCTGGTATAGCGTCTCCGCGGGTCAGCCGCTTTCATGCCGCATCTATTCGCTACTTTTCGGCCACCCACATAGTCAGGTGCGATGGCCGGGATTTGTCATGGTGCAGCGTGTTTTGTGCTACTCGCTTGCGCCGATCTACGCCGAGCACTCCGCCGGTGTTCGGGTTGA
>JAAYSP010000187.1 GCA_012518355.1 candidate division WS1 bacterium
CCAACCCACAGGCGAGTAGCCATCGGCCCGCTCGAAGCCACCATTGACTGGCACTGTGACAGCTTCGGCGGAAATGCAACATAGCATGCATAGCATCATACATAGAATCATGAGCAGCGAAACAGGAGGTGACGTAAGCAGCAGTCGCTTCATCTGCATCATCTTCAGGTGCTCCATGGGTATCCGCTGCACACGCGCCAACTGGCCGTCTGCCCCGGTGATGGGCGCAGACGGCCGAGAAGATGCGCTCAACGGTAGATGCACCGGAGCGGTTTAGGCATCCGGCGTGATAGATCGTGCTATGTCTTTGACACTTGACAGGGGGAATCTGTTCTCACGGACGAGGCTTTCCAGAGTTTTTCCTGACGCCATACGGCCGTCTGGCGCCATCATCTCGCAGATGATCACCGCAGGATACAGCTTAGCCAGGCGGGCCAGGCCCATCGCACCCTCCGTGTGCCCGGCTCGGCCGGCCAGCCCTGCATGGTGTTCGCGCAGAACCTGCATGTGGCCCGGCCGGGTGAAATCCTCCGGACATGCCTGCGGATCGGCCAGCGCCCGTGCGGTTGCAGCCAGATCGAACGCCGATGCTCCGGTGGTGGTACCGATCTTGTAGTCCACCGGTTCAGCGAAATGCGGCCAGTTTTCGCCACAATTCACCGGCTGTATCATAGGGATGTCTAGCTCCTCCAGACGCTCACCGGTAACCGCTACACAAAACAGACCTCGTGCCACGGTGGCCATCATGTTCAGCTTCTCTCCGGTAGCGAACTGTGCGGCCAGGATCAGGTCGGCCTCACACTCGCGGTCCGGATCATCCATCAGCGCCACCATCTGTCCAGCGGCGAAAGCCTCTACTACTTGCTCGATCGGGTCAGTCTGTAGCGACGACATAGACATCTTAGTTGCCCTCGTTTCTTTGCGTCCGCAAACTACCAACTACCAACTGCCGCCTATCGGCTATCGGCTGTCGATTGCCGACTGCTGACTGTCAACTGCTCTGTTTTGCGGCCTGTGCTGGTGCGGACGGTCCGTTGCTGCGTTGCCGGGCCAGATGCACACCGCCCAGCGTGATGACTATGCCGATGACCTGCAGCACAGTCGGGATCTCCTTCAGGATCAGATAGCTGGCTATCAGTGCCACCGGCGGCACGAAATACTGAAACAGCATAGTCTGCGAGGCGCCGATTTTCTGCACGCCACGATACCACATGATGAAGCCGTACACACCCGCCAGCACCGAGTACTGCAGCAGGCTTAGCCACGGCACGACGCCCAGTGTAGCCCAGTTGACCTCCATCATCTGCCCGAAACCGACTGGGATGAGTATGATCGCCCCGAGGATGTGGATATAGGCCACGATTTTCATCGGCGAATACTTGGCCAGCAGCGGCTTGGAAAAGATCGCATAGGCTGCCCACAGGATCGCTGAGGCGATCATCACCAGGTTGCCGATATGGTGTGTCTCCGGTACGGTGGGCGAAGCGCCACTGCCCAGGATCACCATGCCTACTCCGACGAAGCCGACCAGCACGCCGATCATGCGGGTACGGTCAAAAGCCTCTAGCTTCATCACCATCGAAATCAGGAAGACCCATATCGGGGAGGTGCTGATGAGCAAGGCTGACTCGGCTGCGGACGTGAGCTCGATGGCCTTGGCGAACAAATACTGGTACAGCGCCACTGTTATCAGCGCAAATACTATCAGGTACTTCCAGTCCTCACGGGCGATGCTCCTATCCTTCTCGAAAAGCAGGAGCAAGCCCAGAGCCAGTGCCATCAGTATGTAGCGCACCGACAGCATGGCGGGCACCGTGAAACCCACCTCATACACTATCTTCAGGCACACAAAGTTGAAGCCCCATATCAGCGGCACCGTGCCCACCCAGGCGTATATGGTCCATGAAGGGGAGGCTGATGCGTTCTGATCGGGAGTCGTCTCAGGCAGGGGTGTGGCCTTACTATCAGTCGTGACCGACATATAACTACCTCACAGCTTGCGCGCAAATACAGTTGAATTATACCGCCACTGGAGGGGTGACGTCAATTGCGCATCCTCATCGAGGCCGGCATTTCTATGGCGTCTATCATCTCCAGTGCGTTCGGCAACTCTAGCGCATATACTATCCCTATCGCACACATGTGGTATGTGGCTGACATGTATCTGTAGAGACAGCATGCACCCGTATATCCATATGTCCATATATCGTATAGAGGCGAGGTGGCGTGCAGGCGAGAGGACACAATACGTTCTGGATGCGCTTCAGACTATCTCAGACTATCTTCAGTATCATCAGAGTGCCCAGCACGATGAACAGACCACCGGCGACATAGCGCATGAGGTCTTGAGGCACCAACTGCCCGCAGGCATGCCCCACTGCCACACCGATGCCTGTAACTGTCGCCAGTGCCAGTACCGCTCCGGCCAGCACCAGCCAGGGGTTTTGAAACTTGGCCGCCTGCAGAATACAGGCTAGTTGTGTCTTGTCACCTAACTCGGCAATAAAAAGCAGCGCAAAAGTAGACGCGAATGGCTTCCAGTCCATGTCATCACCGTACCGATATCAACCAGATGTCGCCGAGCACTGCTGCGAGGTCATCTCAGACTACCTGGCCGAGACGGCCCCGCAGCAGAACCACAGCGACACTCATATAGTCCTCCGATCATCTGCCATTCTACTCCATATAGGTATACTTTTCCAGACTGACACGCCACACGGCGAAGATGAACTCTCCCCCGCTCTCAGTGCGATACCAATTCACAGATGCAGAATCGCTGTGTCACTGAAGCGGCTGGAGGCAGGTGACTGTAGCGAAACGGTGAATATATGCTACAATCTGCAGGCACAGGCTACCGCCTGCAGAGGATGAAGACCATGACGACCACATCAGAGCCGCCTGCTGCGCGTGCAGGGGCCGACGGAGTGCTCGAGTGGACAGTGTGGCCCGCACGCGAAAGTCGTCTGCTGTCTGTAGCAGTGGCTCTGGCTATCCTGGCCCTGTCGGCTCTGGTAGTGCTATCCTACCAGAGTGTCTGGTACGGTGCGATGCTGTTGGTGGCACTTCTGGCCGCGACCGCATCGCACTATCTGCCCACCACGTATCGTCTGGATGATGAGGGGGTGGCCTTGCGCACACCAGTAACCACAGTCTGCCGACCGTGGAGCGCTTTTGCGGCATACTTTTCCGATACTGGCGGCCTGTTTCTCAGCCCCGGCAGCAGGCTGACGTGGCTGACACAGCGGCGCGGGTTGTATCTCCGCTGCCCGGACCGTCTGGCGGAGGTGACTGCCCATGTGCGCCGCTTCATCGAAGCCGGATCAGAGCGAAAACACTGATGAGAACCAAAATACAGATCAGAGCCATCAGAGCCAGAGCATAGATGACAGCCAGTGCGCTGATGGCCGCCGCACACGCCAGAGAGAGGCGCTGGGTAAGCTGGCCGACCTGGTCAGCAGCCGTCGGCTGGGCACACCGGCTATCTTCATGCTCGAGAGCATCAAGCCGCTAAGCCTGGTCACAAGCCAGGCACTGCTGTTTTTCGAGCCGATACTGGAGGCGTTCTGCACCCCGGGAGACTACCGAACCGTCGCCGAGGCGCTGGAGGACCGCGAGAACCTGGAGTGGCTGATCCAGAGACTGGAAGCATCAGAAGAAGCCCGCAGTTGGGAGACAAAAGCTGACACAGACCCACCGCACAACTGACGAATCTGGCGCGATGCCACTGCGGAGACGATAGCCCGGCCCGAGACGATGTGGCGCAGATGCACACTGTGCTCCGGCAGCAGTTGACTGACCGCAACCCCTTCACCGAGATATCTGCGAGATGCCTACCTGAGAGATACCTATATGAGTGATCGGCAGTTCAAGCGAGTACTGGCCACTGACTGTGGCTCGACCACCACGAAGGCTATCCTCATCGAGCGCCGAGGTGACGGCTATCACCTGATCGCACGCGGAGAAGCCCCCACCACCGTCGAAGCGCCCTATGAAGATGTCACCAGAGGGGTGCTCAACGCAGTGGCAGAGGTCGAGGAGCTGTCGGGTCGCCGCCTGCTGGATGGTGACAGCCTCATCCGCCCCGCCGAGGGTGCCACCGGCACAGACCTGTACCTGTCTACCAGCTCCGCCGGTGGAGGGCTGCAGATCATGGTCGTCGGCCTGGTGCGCACCATGACCGCAGAGTCGGCCCAGCGGGCGGCACTGGGCGCCGGTGCCATCGTCATGGACGTGCTGGCCCTCGATGACGGACGTGCACCACATGAACGCATCGAGCGGATGCGACAGTTGCGCCCCGACATGATCCTCATATCCGGCGGCGTGGACGGCGGTGAGCAGCGGCGCGTGGTAGAGATGGCTGAACTGGTCGCTGCGGCCAATCCCACAGCGCGGCTGGGCGCCAGGTACCGCCTGCCTATCATATATGCCGGAAACGTGGAAGCACGAGATGCCATCCGCGAGACTCTCGAGCCGGTCTCCGAGCTAACCATCACCGACAACCTGCGCCCTACCATGGATCGGGAAAGCCTCCAGCCCACCCGCATGCAGATCCAGGAGCTGTTCCTGCACCATGTCATGGCCCAGGCGCCGGGCTACTCCTCGTTGATGTCATGGACGGACGCCGATATCATGCCCACACCCGCTGCAGTCGGCAACATGATGCAGACCATAGCCCGCGAGCGAGGCATAAACGTGGTGGGAGTAGACATCGGCGGCGCGACTACCGACGTATTCAGCGTCTTCTCAGGCCGCTTCAACCGCACTGTGAGCGCAAATCTGGGGATGAGCTACTCCGTCTCAAACGTACTGGCTGAGGCGGGGATCGAAAACATACTCCGCTGGGTGCCTGAGGACGTAGACCGGGGTGGGATCATAAACCAGATCCGTAACAAGATGATACGACCTACCACCGTGCCCCAGCAGCTCTCCAGCCTGCAAGTCGAGCACGGGATCGCGCGTGAGGCACTGCGGCTTGCCTTCGAGCAGCACAAGCAGTTGGCCGTCGGCCTGAAGGGTGTGCAGCAAGAGCGCGATATAGCAGATGCGTTTTCCCAGGAGGCCGGTGCCCGTACCATGGTGGAGATGATGGAGCTGGACCTGCTGGTGGGCTCCGGCGGGGTGCTGTCACATGCCCCGCGTCGCAGCCAGGCCGCCATGATGCTCATAGACGCCTTCGCACCCGAGGGCTTCACTGAGCTGGCTGTGGACTCCATCTTCATGATGCCACAACTGGGCGTGCTGGCAGACGTCCATCCACAGGCGGCTCTGGAAGTGTTTTTCCGCGACTGCCTGATACGTCTCGGCACCTGTCTGGCGCCCCGAGGCCGCTACCAGCCAGGACGCCGCTGTCTGCATCTGAGCATGCAGCTACCGGAAGGCCGGCGCGAGATGGACCTCGACTGGGGCCAGGCGGCTGTCATCGCTCTCGAGGAGGGCCAGACCGCGACGGTGACTGCGCGCCCGGTCGGAGGGGCAGATGTGGGCGCCGGTCGCGGACGTCCGGTGACCCGACAGGTCGAGGGCGGCCAGGTCGGCTTCATCGTGGATACCCGGGGCAGACCTCTGATCCTGCCGTCCGACGGGGCGCAGCGCTCTGCACAACTCCTGCAGTGGCAGGCCGCGCTGAAGGCCTATCCTGATATAGCTGACAGCTCAGTGGCACCACCCGTAGGTGACTTACGGACCGAGAGTACACTGGCATGACTGACACCAGTACACACAGAGAAACCCGCGCAGCACACGCATACACTCCCGGCTTGCGCATCAGCGAACGGGCTACAGTCTGCAGACTGCGGCGCCTTCCGCTTCCCGGCCAGGTGCATGTGGCGGTCGGGGATCAGGTTGCAGCCACCGATATCGTCGCTTCCACGCAACTGCCCGGGCGGGTGCACACGCTGAACATAGCCCATGAGCTGAACTGCCAGCCAGACGAGATAGGCCGCTTCATGGTCAAAAGCGAGGGCGAACCCGTCCGGCATGGCGATATACTGGCGGAAAGCAAGGCGTTTTTCGGACTGTTTCACTCGTTCGTGCGTGCTCCAATCGAGGGCACGATCGAGGCTATCAGCACCACTACGGGGCAGGTGCTGTTCCGTGGCGAGCCGCTGCCGGTAAACCTGCACGCATATGTGGACGGTACGGTCGTAGAAGTCCACGCAGACGAGGGTGTCACCATCGAGACCACCTGTGCACTGGTGCAGGGCATCTTCGGCATCGGTGGAGAACGCTACGGCCAGTTGCGCGTGCTCACCGAGACGCCTGAACAGCCGCTGACCGCTGACCTGATAGACGCCTCCTGCCGGGGTGCTGTGCTCATCGGCGGCGGCCCGGTAGCGCTCGATGCGCTGCAAGCGGCCATCGAAGTCGGCGCTTCGGCAGTGGTGACAGGCGCCATCGAGTCGCCCGACCTCGACAGCTTCATAGGGCACCCCATCGGAGTGGCCATCACCGGCCAGGAAAACATACCCATCAGTCTCATCGTAACCGAGGGCTTCGGCCAGTTGCCCATGGCCGAGCGTACTTTCGGCATCTTCCGCAGCCTGCAGGGCCGACGCGCCTCAGTCAGCGGGGCTACTCAGATCCGCGCCGGTGTCATCCGCCCGGAGGTAGTCGTCGCAACTGAACAGCCCGGTGAGCAATCAGAAGCCGAGGCACCGACGCCCTACATGACTATCGGCAGCCCCATCCGTCTCATCCGCGCCCCGTACTTCGGACAACTGGCGAAAGTGGTCGAGCTGCCGCCGGAGCCGGTGCAGCTCGAAACCGAGGCGCGGGTGCGGGTACTCAGGGGGCGACTGAGTGACGGGTCAGTGGTCACCGTGCCGCGTGCCAACGTGGAGATGATACAGCGATGAAGTGCCACCCGGCCGCGCTGCTGCTATCGCTGATGCTGCTTTTGGCCTGCGCAATTGTCGCCGCAGCCGCTGACCTGCCTGCGCCCTCAGCGGTGACCATGGCTGATGATCCTGAGGAAGATGAGGGCATCATCGCCATCGTCTCCTGGAGCGCACCGACGGTCACTGAGGCTGATACCGAGGGCTGGGCTCTGGCCGGATATGAGGTGTACATCCGCCGTCTGCCCGATGAATTCGACATGATTGCGCTCATACCCGACCCTGAAGCGACCTCCACTGAGGCCGACAATCTGGTGCCCTGGCATCGCTATGAGGCCCGTGTAGACGCTTTCTACCTGCCAGAAGGCGAGGCTGTGCAGGTGGCTGAAGAGCAGCCGATGGAGCTGGCGAACAAACAGGTGCGCCGCTCCGGTCCGGCCGTCAGTCCTGAGCCGGTCAGCCCTGTCGGGAAGTGGTTCAACCGCGAGCGGACCAACGTACTGGCATGGGTGATCGGCTACTCGGCCATAGTGCTGCTGGCGCTGTACTTCGCCCGTCGCCGCGACATGTACATCCGCCCCATCGCGGGGCTGCAGGCCGTGGACGATGCGCTGGGACGGGCCACGGAGATGGGCCGTCCCATCCTGTACATCAGCGGCCTGTCGGGCATAGGTGATATCGCCACCATCGCCGCCATGCTCATCCTGGGGCACCTGGCCAAACGTGCGGCACACTACGAGACGCCCATCATCGTGCCGTGCCAGGATCCGCTGGTGATGACCGCAGAACGCGAAATCGTCCGTGAGGCCTATCTGGAGGCAGGCAAGCCGCAAAACTACGATCCGGCGAACATCTTTTACGTCACCGACAGCCAGTTCGGCTACGTAGCTGCGGTAGACGGCATCATGTTGCGCCAGAAGCCTGCCGCTAACTTCTATATGGGATACTTCTACGCGGAGGCGCTGATGCTGGCGGAAACAGGCAATGCAACCGGCGCCATCCAGATAGCGGGGACAGATGCCGACAGTCAGCTACCGTTTTTCATCACCGCCTGCGACTACACGCTTATGGGTGAGGAGCTGTATGCTGCCAGCGCCTACCTGTCGCGCAATCCGCTGCTGGTGGCGCAGCTCAAGGGGCAGGACATCGGCAAGATCGCCATCATCATCATGCTCATCCTGGGTACGATTGCCGCTACTGCATACGCCGCACTGCCGGAGGTGCAGTGGCTGCAGGCGTTTGTGGACTTTTTCGCGGTGAAAGGCTGATCGGCAGTGCACTACCGACAGATCGCTATCTCATCTACATGGATACCCGCAGGGCTTTCTGCACGGATACCTGCATCCGTATCTATGTCTACATCTGTATTGGCACCGGCGCATCCGGTCTACGCTGTGCCGCATGGAGCTGAGAAACCATAACCGTTCGCACCCAGATACCGCTCGCCATCGGCTTCATCGCCGGTGTCTTCATGATCGTAGTGTTCTTCGTGCCCCATGCGGTGGGTACGAAGGGCTACGAGTTGCTGCTCGAGTGGGCGCGCATCATCGGTGCTTTCGCACTGGTGCTGGGCCTGGGCAGCCTGTTTCGCACGCACTGGGACAAGATACGCAGGCGCCGACGTGGCGAGTGGCCCTACAGCATCGTCACTCTGGCATCTTTCGTGCTCATGGTATGGGCCGGGTTGGTGTACGGAAATGGTGAGGGCTCTGTAGGCACACGGCTACTGGCTGTCGAAGAGGGGACGCTTTTCCAGTGGCTTTTCGATAACGTAGAGGTGCCGCTTGATGCCACCATGTTCGCCCTGCTGTCTTTTTTCATCGCCTCGGCAGCCTATCGTACTTTCCGTGCCCGCAACCTGGAGGCGACTCTGCTGTTGATTACCGCCGTCATCGTCATGCTTGGGCGAGTGCCGCTGGGCGAGATGATGCATGAGCGGATGCCCGGACTGTACGAGTGGATCATGCAGTACCCGGCGGTGGCAGGCAAGCGCGGCATACTGTTCGGCGTCGCTCTGGGCTCCATCGCCACTTCACTGCGCATCATCCTGGGAATCGAACGCTCGCACCTGGGCGGCTAGCTACCTATGAAGAAATCACTTACCAAACTCGAAGGCCTGGATCGGCGCTGGATCTACCTGATCATCTTCATCGCCGTGCTGGTCCCGTTCATCACCAGACTGGATCTGCCGGTGGGCCGCCACAGCCCTTCGACGACCGCGATATATGACTACATAGAGGAGCTGCCGCCCGGCTCGATTATCGCCATCGCGTTCGACTACGGCCCCTCTGCGATGCCCGAACTGGAGCCGGCTGTGCGCGCCATGGTCCGCCATGCTTTCGAGCGCGACCACCGCATTTTCGCCATGACCATACACCCTCAGGGGGCGCTGATGATCCGTCGGGTGCTCTATCCACTGGCTGAAGAGTACGGCAAGCAGGCCGGTGTGGACTACATAAACGCGGGCTTCAAGCCCGGGGGGGTGGCGGTTATCCTCGGCATGGGGCGCGATATCGTCCGTGTATTCGAGGATACCGATGCCCGTGGGCAGCGGCTGTCGTCCATGCCCATGATGCAGGACTTGCGCACCTATGATGACATCGCGATACTGGTGGACCTGGCCGCAAACACCCTGCCGCTGGCCTGGGTGGCCTATGCCCATGAGCAGTATCGAGTGCAAATCGGCGCGGCGGTTACCGCAGTTGTGGCCACTGACCTGTATACGTTCTGGAAATCCGGCCAACTGGTGGGGCTGATAAACGGCCTGAAGGGAGCCGCCGAGTACGAGGATCTGGTGAGCCACCCCGGCTGGGGCGTGCAGGGGATGTCGTCACAGTCTATCGCTCATGTGCTCATCATCCTGCTCATCGTGCTGGGCAACATCAGTTACTTCGCGTCCCGCAGAAGAGCGCAGGCATAGCAGGCTGGCCGCCCCAGGTGACCGGATAGCCGGGGCAGTGTGAGTGATGCCAGGCAGATCCGCGCAAACTGAGGCCATGTGCAAAGACACGGTGCTCGGCAGGTGCATGGGCTCACACGATGTAGGCGAGGTCCTGCGCACAGGTGTGCGATGTATCGGTGACTGGTCGTAGGTGTGTGATGCACAGGTGAGCGGCGCGTATATATGATGTGTGGCGCTCGGTGTACAGGCGAGTGGCGCGCAGATATGTGATGCATGGCGAGCAGTGCGCAGGTGAGTGGTGCGCAGGTGAACGACACACTTCCGGACATATGGCGCACACTGGCATGATGGTTCAGAGCATCGAGCACAGGAGTCACAACTCCGAAAGCGACGCATGTGGGATGGTGGCAACATAGGCCTCACCTGTGAAGTGTCACCTGCGAAGCAGTGGTGCAAGCGGTGGGTGGCCTGTGGGGAAGTGACCCACTCAGGGCCATATGCGGCCAGAGATAGCACGCAGAAGTAATCCGTACAAAAGTAGCGCGAAAGGCGACTGTCCATGCCCGTGACGGAACAGGCTCCCGAACTGGTGATACTGGGGCTGAGCTTTGACCCGCATCTGCTGGGTTTATGGGTGCAGGCTCTGCTCACCTTCGCCATCTTTTCGTTTCTCATCGGCGATAATCCGATCTACAAGTTCGCCGAGCACCTGTTCGTGGGGATATCGGCCGGGTATGGTGTGGTCATCGTCTGGAAGCAGGCGGTCCTGCCGCTGCTGGTGTTCAAGCTTTTCCCCGCACTGGGCAACAATCCCGAGGAGGCGGCCAACTACTGGGTGCTGGTCCCCGGTATGCTGGGCCTGCTGATGCTCAGCCGCTTCATCCCGCGCTACGACTGGCTGTCACGCTACCCTATCGCCTTCGTGGTGGGCCTGTACTCAGGTGCGGGCATCCCGGCAGTGGTCCAGGCAAACCTGCTGGAGCACTCGCGGGCTACGATGCAGCCGATATGGGCGCTGGGCGATACAGACTGGGCTGCGGCTCTCAGTGCCCTGGTCGTGCTCGTCGGAGTCATCACCACCCTGACATACTTCTACTTCTCGCGTCCGCACCGTGGATTGCTGGGAGTGAGCTCACGTATCGGCATCCTCTTCCTGATGGTGGCTTTCGGCGCGTCTTTCGGCAACACAGTCATGGCTCGCGTGTCACTGCTCATCGGCCGCGTGGAGTTTCTGCTGTACGATTGGCTGCCAGTCGCCTCAAGCTACCTGTCCAAATATATCCAGTAAGTGAATAGATCGGGCGATTTGATGAACTATAGCAAAATATCGCCCTTCACTTGCCATAAACGTGACATGGCAGCTATAATGCATGCAGCTTGGTCTAACAAAAATGAGAAGTCGGTCGTGGTGTGAGTACTTCGTAGTGCAGACACTTCGTGCGCAAACATACTCAGTGCACACACGCTTGAGACCGCGATGCTGTTGTGTTGTGCCAATGCATACTATATACTGCGGGTTTGAGGTGGATAGCAAACTTGCCCGTGCTAACACACTTCCGCAGCGGTCACACGTGGTACAGCAACGTCCTGGAGGCGAAAAGAGATGACAGCTAACAGTGACATCATCCTGCTTGTGGACGCTGACCACGCAGCACGTCAACAGATGAAAGATTCGCTCAGCCGCGAAGGCTATGCATTGGTGGAGGCTGACAGTGGTGAACAGGGCCTGGAGATTTTCGCAGTAAAGCATCCGGTCCTGGTGATACTCGAGATAGTTTTACCGGGCATAGACGGCTTTGAGGTGTGTCGACGGCTGCGCGCTGCAAGCGATGTGCCCATCATCATAGTCAGCAGCCATGATGATGAGGTGGACAAGGTTGTCGGCCTGGAGTTGGGTGCTGACGACTATGTCACCAAACCGTTTGGCTCCCGTGAGCTGACGGCGCGAGTACGGGCCATGCTGCGACGGGCTGTCATCAGCCATCAGGCCGCGACACAGAAACAGCAACTGGAATTCCCTGGTCTGCATTTGGACATGGCCAATCGAAGCGCGAAGATTTATGGTGAGCCCCAGCATCTAACGCCTAAGGAATTCGAGCTGCTGTTTTTCCTTGCCTCCCAGCCGCAGAGAGTGTTCACCCGTGAGGAGATCATAGAAGCAGTCTGGAAATACCAGCCGATCAGTGGCGACCTGCGCACTGTAGACACCCATGTCAAGAGGTTGCGGCAAAAGCTTGAGGAAAGCTTCGACGTGCCCTGGCATCTGGCCACCGTTTGGGGTGTCGGATACAAGTTTGAGCCGGGGCAGTAGTCGCCTCTGGGGCCGACGACTCTTGACATAACTATGCTGCATCTGCTACCTTTTACGCTAGTTGTAATGCCTTTGAGAGCCTGCCAGACGGGTGGACGCCTGGACCCCAACGCCGTAGCTGATGGGGGTCCCACCTGAGGAAGCGCAGCCGGCTCGGATTCTGCACAAACCATATCCTTGGTTCAGGGAGGGGCAGAAGCACTATGCCAAACCTCAGGTCGCGCCGTTGGGCGTATGCATACGCACTGGTGCTGCTTAGCTTCTTGACCACTGCCATCATCCCCACAGTGGCTCTGGCCGGGCCGATGGTACAGATCGTACAGCCCACGCAAGGGCAGACCGTCACCGGTGTGATCTGGATCGATGTCAGCTACTCGACCGACACCGATGCCCCCATAGCCACACTGGAGCTGTACATCAACGATCAACTGGCGCGCCGCTCGAATCTTGCCTCCCCCGAGAAGGCCGGCACCCGATCGTTCCAGTGGGACTTCAGTACCGCGGCAGCCAGTACACACACGATTTCTGCCAAAGCGATTGACACCGAAGGCGCCGCTGGCATGGCCACGATCGCCGTTGCGGTGCGCCGCGCCGAAGCGGTGGCACGCCCCGGGACGCACGACACCATCCCCCCCACCATCAACATCTACTACCCTGCACACGGGGCGAAGGTTTCTGACACTGTTGAAATCCAGGCCGAAGCTCGCGATGACGTGGGTGTAGAAGCCGTCTACTTCTATATAGATGGCCGCCTGCACAAGATGATCTACAACAACCCGCCATACTATGCTCACTGGGACACCACCCGTGAGACAGATGGCAATCACGTGCTGGAAGCCGTCGCTGTGGACGCCGCCGGAAACGAAGGCAAATCCGCACAGGTGACCGTGATCGTAGAGAACCATAGCATGACGCGCATGGAGCTCCCCGATAGCAGTGATAGCAGTCTGCAGCCAATGGCCGCCGCTGAAATGCCAATCGCTGCCGCACCTGAACTGATCCAGCCTGAAGCCACGGCCCCGACACCCGTGGTGCCCGCCACACAGGCCCAATCCGAGATACCCGCCCCGCCAATGCTGCCCGAGCCGCCAGCTATCGCGGCACAGCCTGAGATTCTCACAGCTCCTGGGGCTGAGCCCACCACCGTAGCTGTCGAGCCGCGCAGCACTGCATCGTCCGCCGTAGCACCTGCGACACCGGCCCAGGTTGCCGTCTCTTCAAGTTCCGGTCTGGGCGGTCAATTCTTCGCACTGGCCCCAACTGCCGCAGGTGTGTCGGGTGATATCAGCTCGCCCAGAGCAACCAGCCCTGCACGAAGCACGTCCAGAGCTACCCACACTATGGGTCACACAGTGATGCCCAGCCAATCTGTCGGGCCATCCGCTCCCGCTCACGGAACCCTGGCGGTAGACCGGAAAAACACCGAGACCCGGCCGGCGCTTGCGCTCGCGGCATTCAGTGCCGCCACAGTGGACCGGGCAGCCGTCACAGCCCCGTATGCTACCGACAGCCTGCAAGTTGCGTATGCCGATACCGCTGCCGGTACTCTCGCTCCGAGAACCTCGATACCTCAGGTCACAGCCTTGCCCCAGGACGCGCTGCCTGCTGCAGCGGCACTGGACGCCAGCATACCTGAGTTGCGCCTTGTCACTCATGTTGCTCCCGCTGCTACAACTCCTGCCCAACTGCTGCCGCAGCGAACCAGTGGCATCGGCAGTGCTGCATATATGCAAGAAATCGAACCCGCCATATCTGCAAGCGAGGCATCATCCCGCCCGGCATCCGGTGCACTTGCGCTGGCACCGCGCACTTCGGCGCCTACCGCAAGCCGGCCTGCGGTGCCAGAACTGGCTCCTGCTGTGGCCAAGTCGCCGGTTCAGGACATATCCATCGTCTTCGACGGCACAGTGCTGGATCTGCGGGCCGCCCCTGAGACTATAGACGGCATCGCCACCGGCCCACTGCGCGAACTGTTCGAGCGCTCTGATGGGGTGCTGTACTGGTTCCCCGCCACCAAGGAAGTGCGCGCCATCGGCGACGGTGTGGACCTTCATCTGAACATCGGTGACCCGACCGTCCAGGTCAACGGTGTAGCACAACAGATGTCTCTCGCTCCGTATATCAAGCAGGGCCGCACCATGCTGCCGCTGCAATTCATCGCCGACATGATGGATCTGTCCATCACCTATGAACCGGACACTAAACAAATCGTCATAAGTAGCAACTCTTTCTGAACGGCACATAGCCCGTACAGTCCAGAGTTGTGACTGGCAACCTCAAAAGTGCCTCTGCACTTTTGAGGTTGTTTTGTGCTTCGTCACATCACCACCTGCGCTGACAGGTGAAGCCAACTATCAGCACCAGTAAATAAGTGAACCTGAGAGAGAAAAGCCTGACCCGAACCATATAGTCCAGCTTCACTCCGGAAGCAATCCGGCGCATGGCAAGCAGTCATGCTATGCGACCTGTGTGCAGCGGATGACCCGCGCAATTGTGGAGGTTTTTCGAGTATGCTACTGCCCAATCAGTCTGTAAATCATCACGGCCACCTGGTCGTCGGCGGATGTGACACCGTCGAGTTGGCACGGGAGTACGGTACTCCGCTATATGTGCTCGATGAGCAGGTAATCCGTGAGAAGTGCCGCGAGTACCTGGATGCGTTCGGTCGGCGTCTGCCTCAGGCAGCAGTCGCGTATGCCTCCAAGGCGCTGATGACCAAGGCCATCTGCCGCATCATGGATCAGGAGGGCATGTCTATGGATGTGGCCTCTGAGGGCGAGCTGTATACTGCCCTGCAGGCAGGCTTTCCAGCCGAGCGGATCAAATTGCATGGCAACTTCAAGAAAACGGAGCTTCTGCGGACTGCACTGGAGCAAAACGTCGGTCGCATCGTCGCTGATAGCCTGCCTGAACTGCAGCAGATATCGGAAATCGCAGTTGCACTGGGTGTCGAGGCCGATGTCCTCATCCGCGTGACGCCCGGCGTCAAGGCCGATACTCATGAGCGGATTCGCACCGGTCAGGAAGACACCAAATTCGGCGTCAGCCTGGCCTCGAGCGCTGCTATGGAAGCAACCCGACTTGCCCTGGAGCTGCCGCACGTCAACCTGCATGGCTTCCACTGCCATATCGGCTCCCAGCTCCTGTACACCGACGGCTTCGGCCTGGCTGCCCACATAGTCATGGATTTCATCGCTTCGGTACGCGCGGAAACCGGCTATGTGGCTGAGCAGTTCGATATCGGTGGCGGTCTGGGCATCCGCTACTGCACCGACGATGTCCCGCCTTCAGTGGACCGTCTGGCAGAAGAGATCGCCATTGCGCTTGCCGAGAGTGCCCAGCAACATGAGATCCCGATGCCGCAGTTGATAGTCGAGCCCGGGCGATCGATCGTGGGAGAGGCCGGGGTGACGCTATATACCATCGGTGTGGTCAAGGAGATACCCGACCTGCGCACATATGTGTCGGTTGATGGCGGCATGTCGGACAATCCGCGCCCCCTACTGTACGACGCCGAGTACGAGGTGCTGGTAGCCAACCGTGCTGACGCCCATCCCAGCCATATCGTACGTATATCCGGCGCACACTGTGAGACAGATACACTCGTCGCCGAAGTAGCAGTAGCAGATCCGCAGCCCGGGGATATATTGGCCGTCCAGAGCACCGGAGCATACAGCTATTCCATGGCGTCCAACTACAACCGCTTCACCAGACCGGCAATGGTGATGGTAAACGACGGGCACGCGGAGCTGATTGTGCGCAGAGAAACCCTCGAAGACCTGGTGCGCTGCGATATGGTGCCCACACGGCTGGCCTGAGCCATCACAGGACTGCCACAGTGGGCCAAAAGTGGAGCACCAGAGGGTGAGAGACCGGCAGCGCCATGTGCAAGAGGAGGCACGTACAGCCATATCGTCCGCATATTTGGCGTGTACTGTGAGACTGATACACTTGTCATCGAAGTAGCAGTAGCAGATCCGCAGCCCGGGGATATACTGGCCGTCCAGAGCACCGGAGCATACAGCTACTCCATGGCATCCAACTACAACCGCTTCACCAGACCGGCAATGGTGATGGTAAACGACGGACA
>JAAYSP010000035.1 GCA_012518355.1 candidate division WS1 bacterium
CTGCTCCGCCAGCGCTCCCGGCCGTATCTGTTCTCCAACTCGGTGACACCCTCGATCGCCGCCGCTGCTATGGCGGCACTGGAGCTGGTCAGCAACTCTTCAGAGCTGCGTGACACTCTGCGGCAGAACACGGCCTACTTCCGCGAGGCCATCGAGGGTATCGGCTTGCGTATCCTGTCGGGCACTCACCCGATCGTGCCGATCATGATCGGTGATGCCTATCTGGCCTCACAGGTGGCTGCGGACCTGCTGGATGAGGGGATATATGTCATCGGCTTCAGCTACCCCGCCGTACCACAAGGTGAGGCGCGAATTCGTGTCCAGATATCGGCGGCTCACAGCCGTGACGAGCTGGACCGGGCTCTACAGGCCTTCGAGGCGGTGGGGCGCAAGCGCGAACTCATCCGTAGCTAGCACTCAGGTCTGTGCTGAACCGTCGCCGCCACGCACCGCTTTGCGCAGCTCATCGAGTAGCACCACACTGCCTTTGTCACGGCAGGTACAGGTCCACTGCCTCCAGCCGTTGCAGCTCGGAGTACCGGCCACCTGTGCGCCGACTTGATGTATGGAGCCACGCATGCCATCCACCGAGATGCTGCCATCATCGTGGACTGTCGCCTCAACTCCCAGCCGCACATGAGTCAGCCGGTCGCCCTCTTGCAGTAGACCCTCCTCTAGCAGCCGCTTGAAGGGCACTCGTGGGGGAGCGGGCGGATCTTGCGTATGCGCCTTCAGCCACTCGTTTGGCATCGGCTCTACCGCTTCGATACGGTTGCGTGCAAGTTCCACATAGCGCTTCTCCTGCTCTAGACCGATCCAGCGTCTGCCCAGACGCCTGGCGACCGCTCCGGTGGTTCCCGTGCCAAAAAACGGATCCAGCACCAGGTCGCCCACCCGTGTGCTGGATACGATGACGCGCTCCAGCAGGGCCTCTGGCTTCTGTGTGGTGTGAGCTTTCTCGCCGTTGACTGTCAGCCGCTCAGCGCCGGTGCATAGCGGCAGCTCCCAGTCGCTGCGCATCTGCTTGCCGCTGTTGTAGCGCTTCATGCTGTGGTGATTGAACGTATAGCGTTTCTGCGATTTCGACTTCTTAGCCCATAGCAGTGTCTCATGCGCGTTGGTGAAGCGCACTCCGCGGAAGTTGGGCATCGGATTGGTCTTGATCCACAGGACGTCGTTCAGTATCCAGTAGCCCAGATCCATCATGATCCGGCCCACGCGATATATGTTGTGGTAGGTGCCGATGACCCAGATCGTGCCGCTGTCTGAAAGCACGTGCCGCGCTGCCGAGAGCCACTTTTCAGTGAACCGGTCATATGCCTCGAAGCTGTCGTGCGGATTGGCGCTTGCCCGGCCGCCAAATCTGTCCCAGTGGTCATCTACCGCGTCCACTTTTGTCATGTTCGGACGCCACAGCTCGGCCTCGAGTTGCAGGTTGTAGGGAGGATCGGCGAAGATGCAGTCGGCGATGCCTGCCGGCAAGCCCGGCATCAGCTCGATGCAGTCACCCTCTATCAGTCTGTTGTCATGCACCGCCATCTGTGACTATCCTCCAGGTCTGCTACTCCATACCGACGATCCTGAAAACTTCCGACACGAAGTAATTGTAGTTGTCTTTTGCATCCTCTTCGCGCTGTCGCTGCACCTCGGCGTAGTCAACGCAAAGCCACTGACACAGCTCTCGCCCCGTGAGGACTTGCTCCGGGGTGAAGCGCCCTTTCGTCCCTACAATTATAGCTGTTTTATCCTGCTGGTTGAAACAGCAGAAGTGCATGGAGACCTCGTAGCCCATCGCCGTCGCGATCCAGTCAGCCAGAGTGCTCATGCTCTCCAGTTCGCCCTGAGCCTTCTTGGTATCGAACGTGTCCCCATCCTTGAGCTCGATAACTGCAGCGCCATGCAGTGAATTGCGTAGCAGCACTATGTCGGATGCGATACGACGCGCATGGCCGGGGATAGCGATCCGTTCGGAGAAGTACACCTCAGGTTCGGGCCGACCGCCTCCGCCCAGGATTTCTACCGGCCCCACTGCAAGGCGTTGCTCCAGACCACTACAGCGAAATGGGCAGCGCTCAGCGATGAGGTGCTCAAGCTCGTTGCCGTTGCGGATTACAGTGGCGTGCGTTTTGCTCAGTAGAACTCCCAGCTCTTCGTTCCCCAGTAGCCGTACATATCCTGAGCCGCCCTCGTCACGCCCCTTCGTGTCTCTGATTTTCGCCATATGTTTCCTCTGACGCCACTCATGGTGACAGACGCTATCTGCACTTTCGCGCAGCAACCCCCAAAACCCTGCCATAGTCGTCTGCCTCCTCTATCTCTGCACGCAATTGTCAGGCACCTGTCGCACTTTTCGGGCAGGTGTCCCCTGCTATCGTGTAGAACACTGCCGGGATATCATCAGGCAGCTTGACGAGATTTCGTGTTATGGCCGACCGCGATGGCCCAACCGTGAAGCTGCCTGGGACACTGAAGCTATCGTGTGAACAGAAAGCACAGCCATCTGCAGGCTGGAACCGGCCTCCAACCGGCCATCAACCGATGTAAACCGGTTCCAAACTGACTGTCAGCCGGATGCAGAGCGGTAACAAATCGGATGCCTTCCGCGAAGGAGAACTGCGATTATGAAACTCGAACTCGCCGAAGTGCTGGCCGAGCTGGGCATCGCAGAGGCCCACGATCTGCTGGCACATCGCTGGGACGAATCTGAGGCCTCATACCCGGACGAGACACCATACTTCCTGCAGCCAGTGCGCATCAGCGAGATGCGTCAGTACCTGGACCTGTCTGACGGAATCGAGCCTCACTTCCTGGAGGCAGCGCGCATCGCCCGCGGCAACACTGCCCTGTCGCACCTGGCATGGCACTTCAATCGCCTGCTATTTGTGTACGATGAATATGAGGGCCCGAAAATCGGACAGTGGCCGAAGCTCGAACAGCCTCTCGGCGAGCTTTCGGATGTCTTCTACATGCTCATAGCTATCAGCGTCGTGCCGATTACGCAGGCCACCCACCGACGCCTGGGCGTACCTGAGGAGATCACCCGGCACAGCACCGGCAACTTCGATGGCCTCATGTTCGCATATCGCAACCGTCACCCCGGGAAGATGTGGGGAGTAAATCTGAGCGTCCTGTACTGGCTGCGGCACTATGTCTCGGGGGCACTGTATACTCTTGGCCGCATGGAGTACATGGTACGCCCGTTCCAGCGGCCGGTGCAGGTGTACCGCAATCGTGATACCGATGAAGTACTGGCACTGGCGCTCGATGGTCTGCGCTATCGTCCCGACGGCTTTCTGGCTTCGGAGGAGGCCGTGGCCGCCGGTGAGCCGGGCTTCACCTCGCGTCTTGTCGAGACTCCGGATACGGTGACCGGCTGCCCGATCTCGCCTGCCGGATTCGCCTTGCCGCTGGAGGTGACGCTGCCACTCAAGACGTGGCGAAAGGTACTGTCCCAGGGCGACCCGCTGCTGGATGTGCATATCCCCGCAGGCGGGAACATGACCCCGGAAAACTGCCGCGACACCATGGAGCGCGCACTGGAGTTCTTCCCACGCTACTTCCCGGAGCGCCCCTTCGTCGGCTTCGGCTGCGGTTCATGGATACTCAACCCACAGCTGGCCGACATCTACTCGCCGACCTCGAACATGATACTGTGGCAGCGGGAGCTGTACCTGCATCCGATCCCTACAAGCGACCGCTCTGGCCTGTACTTCATCTTCGGCAGCGGCGATGTAGACCTGACGACTGCGCCGCGCGACACCAGCCTGCGGCGGGCGGTGTTGGATCACCTGGCCGCAGGAGGGCGGCTAATCAGTGAGGGCATGTTCTTCCTAACCGAAGACTTCAAACACTACGGCACGCAGTACTACCTGTCACAGTGGCCACTGAAGATACTCGATAGCGCAACAGAGCTGGACATCACCGAGGCCTGAAACTACCGGACATACCACGCGTTGGTGGTGGCAAACTCCGGCCACTGACCATACAGTTCAGCGACTACCCAGTCGCCCGGCCTGACCGGCACCGTCACGGCTGTCTGCGCAGCGGAAGAAGTA
>JAAYSP010000063.1 GCA_012518355.1 candidate division WS1 bacterium
CCATCATCGGCGATGGGGCACTCACCGGCGGTCTGGCGTTTGAGGCGCTCAATCAGGCGGGGCACCAGAAGACCGACCTGACGGTGGTGCTGAACGACAACGAGATGAGTATCAGCCCCAACGTGGGCGCGATGTCGGCATACCTCTCACGGTTGCGACTCTCTCTGCAGCCCCGGATCAATCAGACACGAGCGGACGTGGCACGTGTCCTGGAGCGCTGGCGGCTGGGCGACACCATGCTGCTGGCCATGGATCGGCTCCGTGACAGTGTCAAGCACCTGGTGGTGCCGGGGATGCTGTTCGAGGAGTTCGGCTTCACCTATCTGGGGCCGATAGACGGTCACGACATCGAGCAACTGCTGGCGATACTGCGCCACTCACGCAAAGTGAAGGGGCCGATCCTCGTACATGTGCTCACGACTAAGGGCAAAGGTTACCGACCTGCTGAGGCGGATCCCTCCCGCTTTCATGGCACCAGGCCTTTTCAGATCTGCAACGGTGAGGCTGCAACTGGCAAGCGCAAGCCCACCTACAGCAGCGTCGCCGCTGCATCGCTCATCGAGTTGGCTGAAAAGGACAAACGCATCTGTGCCATATCAGCTGCCATGCTGGTCGGCACTCAGCTAAAAGCATTTTCCGAGCGCTTCCCATCGCGCTGCTTCGACGTAGGGATGGCGGAGGGGCACGCAGTCACGTATGCCGCAGGCCTGGCAGCAGCCGGGCTTCGGCCAGTGGTGTCCATCTACTCGACCTTCCTACAGCGCTCCTATGACCAGATAATCCATGATGTGGCTCTGCAGCGGCTTCCGGTGGTGCTATGTCTGGATCGGGCGGGCCTGGTCGGCGATGATGGGCCGACGCATCACGGCGTCTTCGACCTGTCTTACCTGCGTTCGATCCCCGGGCTGGTGGTTATGGCCCCGAAGGATGAGCGCGAGCTGAAGGACATGCTTGCTACCGCGCTAAGCCATGATGGGCCCAGCGCTATCCGCTACCCTGCCGGAGCAGGACCGGGGGCTGACTACAGTGAACCCGCCGGCCTGCTGCAGATAGGCGCGGCCGAGCTGCTGAGCGAAGGCAGCGACATAGCGATCGTGGCGGTTGGTCGCATGGTACAGAACGCCTCAGAAGCGGTACAGCTACTGGCTGAACAGGGGGTGTCAGCGCGGCTGATCAACGCGCGTTTCGTGCAGCCGCTCGATGAGCAGACTCTGCGACAGGCTGCCCGAGAGTGCGGATGCATCCTGACGGTGGAAGAAAACGTGTTGGCCGGTGGTTTTGGAAGCGCTGTTGCTGAGCTGCTGGTACAGGCAGGCATCAGGGCCAGGCTGGACTGTGTGGCCTTGCCCAACGAATTTGTGCCCCACGGTAACATCCAGGCACTGTGGGAGCAGACCGGGCTGACCGCACCGGCTATCGCACAGCGAGCACTGAGGCTGATGTCAACCGAGGAACCCGTAGCCTGTGCCGCTGCTGGAGACTCCAGGCAGGAAGTAACTGGGGTCATCCGGGAGGAGCAGTTATGAAGATCAAGCTATACCTACATGTGATACTACTGGTCACGCTGACATGCTGTCTGACCTCACTCTCATGGGCTGATGAGGCCACGGTGTTCGATCAGGCAGTGGCAGCGTATGAGCTCGGCGAGTTCCAGAAGGCCAGAGATCTGTTCTTGCAGGCGCTGGAACAGCAGCCCGATCAGCCTATCATCATGTGCTGGGCGGGCTCTGCAGCGCTGCAAGTCGGGGAGCTTGAAGAGGCGGAAAAGCACCTGACGGAGGCTCTGGCGAAACAGCCAGAGTATCCTGAGGCCCACAACAATCTGGGCAACGTATACCTCGCGCAGGGCAAGCTGCCCCAGGCCGCTGAGCAGTACCGTGAGGCTCTGAAGCACAAAAGCGACTATGTTGATGCCCGCTACAACCTCGCCAATCTACTGGCCAAACAGGGCAAATTTGAGCAGGCTTTCAACGAATACAACCGTGCGATACAGTTGGCGCCCGATGATGCTGACATCCACCTGAATTTCGGCCATGCACTGTGGCAGGCCGGCCAGTCAGACAAGGCTACACGCGAATACGAGGCGGCTAACGCGCTTCGTCCTGGCAATCCCGGGATACTCAACGCGTTGGGTGCCCTGCACCTGTCTTCCGGCAACAACGAGGCTGCGGTTGATGCCTACGAAGTCGTCGTGGAGGCCGATCCGAACTTCGCAGAGGCGCAACTGGGGCTGGGCATAGCGCTCTACAACCTGGGCAAGTACTCGGAGGCGATGGGCCCTCTGGCCTCTGCGGGCACGCTGGATGAAGACAGCTTTGCAGCCAAGTACAACCTGGGGCTGGCGTTTGCTGCTGTAGGTGACCTCGAATCCGCAGAAAAGGCATATGAAGGGGCGCTAGTGCTGGAGCCCGATAACGCTCGCTGCCTGAACAACCTCGGCTGGGTGCTGCAACAGAGCGACAGGGCGCAGGAAGCCCTCGAGCATCTGCGCAAGGCTGTCGCTGGTGACCCCGAGCTCGAGATGGCAGCGATCAATCTGGCCCTTGCCTTCGAGCAAGTCGGCGATACCGATGCCTCTCGTGCTCAGTGGGAGGCCGCGGTGCAGGATTTCCCTGAGAGCTCTGATGCCCGTTTTGGCCTGGCAAACAGCCATTACGCCGCCGATCAGCAGCCTGAAGCGCTGGCCGAGTACCTGCGCGCCCTGGCGCTGCAGGAGACCAACCCGGAGGCGCACAACAACGTGGGGCTGATCTATCTGGAGCAGGGCAATCTGACCGAAGCTGTCGCCCACTTCCGCCTGGCGCTACAGCAGAAGCCCGAATTTGCCAGTGCGGCTAACAATCTGGGAGTGGTTCTGGAGCGGCAGGGTGAACCAGACAAAGCAGTGGAGATGTATCGCAAGGCAATAGAGCTTGACCCGGACTGCGAATCGGCGCAACAGAATCTGCAACGGCTGGCCCCACCGGCAGAGACCGCTGTGGGCTAATCCGTCCCAACAGGTACCGAGTATGACATGCGAACCTAAAATCAGCTCAGTCGGCATCGCTGCTGCCATGCACAAGCCAGAGGCAGTACGCTGGGCTCGGCAGTTTGCCCGCAAACTGGCTGAACTGGGCGTCGCAGTCCGTCTGGCCGGTGCACTTCAAGAGCACTGTCAGGGCGACTACGGCTTCGGCGACGAGCAGTATCTGGCTGAAAGCGACCTGGTGATAGTGCTTGGTGGCGATGGATCACTGCTGCTGATGGCCCGCAGCGCTGCTCCGTTGGGCACTCCTGTGCTGGGCCTCGATGTCGGCAGCTTCGGCTTCCTGTCACAGGACGATCCACAGTATGCCTTCGAGAACCTCGAGCAACTGCACTCCGGCCACTACCGTCTCGAAGAGCGGCTGATGCTGCAGGCAACCGTACAGGATAGCACCGGTCGGGTGAAGGCTCAGGAGAACGCGCTAAACGATGCGGTGGTATCATGCCATGACGGCAGGAGAGTGGTAAGCCTCGAGGCCTTCATAGACGAGGACTGCATCGGTGACTTCCGTGCAGATGGGCTGATAGTTGCTACTCCTACCGGCTCGACCGGCTACAGCCTCTCAGCAGGTGGCCCGATCGTCTCGCCACAGGTTTCGTGCATGACTCTGACGGCGATTTGCCCCCACACTCTGGGATTTCGCCCACTGGTCATACCGGCCGAATCGCAGGTGCGGATTACGGTGCCGAAGGGCGGCAAGCGTCCTGGGGCGATCTTCCTGACCATAGACGGTCAGCAGCAGCACGAAGTCGGTGAACTGGACTCGGTGATAGTCACCCGCGCCCCCTACACTGTGAAGCTGGCACGAATGCAGTCCAAGTCCTATGTCGCCAATCTGGTAGACAAACTCATGTCCGGGCTACGACAGTAGGGGCCGCAGGTGGAAACGGGGCAATGCTGACTGAGTTGACGGTACACAATTTCGCTCTGATTGACGAGCTGGTGCTGCAGCTCAAGCCCGGCTATACCGTGCTCAGCGGCGAAACTGGTGCCGGCAAGTCTATCATCGTGGATGCTCTGAACGCGGCCCTGGGAGAGCGGGTCAGTGCTGATGTGGTCCGCGGTGGGAGCGAAGTGTCGCTTACGGAGGCTGTCTTCGATGCCGATGACAGTCCCGCAGCGCTCGAAGTGCTGCAAGACAGTGGCCTTGCTGACGAAGACGATGCCACCATCATACTGTCGCGGGAGATCGCATCAGGAAGAAGTCGCTATCGGATAAACCGTCGTGTGGGCACTCTGGGACTGCTGTCAGAGATAAGCCGTCACCTTGCGGACATACATGGACAGCATCAGCATCAGAGTCTGCTGCACGAACAGAACCATCTGCATTTCCTGGATGAGTCCGGCAGCACCGATCACCTGGAGCTGTTGGAGCGCTATCGAGTCGCCTACGAGCAGTTCGCAGCCGCACGTCGTGAGTTGCGCAGCCTGCAGATGGATGAGCAGGAACGCGCGCGGCGACTGGACCTGTTGGCGTACCAGACAAACGAAATAGAGGCTGCGGAGCTGCAGACCGATGAAGAAGAGCAGTTGTATACACGCCGGCTGCGGCTACAAGCTGGAGAGAAGCTGCAGGACGCGATAGGCCAGGCAGTGGCGCTGATTTCGGGCACCGATGATGCTGCCCTGGCGGCAAAGGATGCGCTGCACGAGGCGGCCAGTAGGCTGGAGACAGTGGCTACAGTAGATCCTGAGCTTGCGGCTAGCGCTGCTCAGCTTCGCCAGCTTGCCTATCAGGCCGAAGAAGCAGCCCGCACACTGGATGACTATCTGCAGGGTGTGGAGCTCGACCCGTCGGCGCTGGAGCAAGTCGAGGCACGTCTGGATGTCATCAGCGGGCTGAAGCGCAAGTATGGCTCTGATGTGGCTGAGGTGCTGCAGTTTCTTGATCGTGCACAAGCTGAGGCACAGAGGCTGGCAGACAGCTCTACGCGGCTGGAAGAGCTGGACGAGCATCTACAGCAGCTCTCACGTGACGCCGGAGCTCTGGCCGAACGGTTGAGTCGTTCCCGCAGCGAGCTTGCCCTGCGACTCATGCGAGAAGTGGCCGAAGAGCTCGGCCAACTGGGCATGGCTGAAGCGCGTGTGGAGGTGCAGTTCGACACTCAAACCGACCCCGATGGGCTGCTCATGCCCGATGGCGCCAGCCTCCATGCCGGTCCTGACGGAGTAGATCGAGTGCGCTTCCTGCTGGGCGCAAATCCCGGCGAACCGGTGCGTCCGCTGGCAAAAGTGGCCTCAGGTGGGGAACTGTCGCGGGTGATGCTGGCGCTTAAGTCACTGTCTGCCCGCGGCGGCACGGTGCAGACCATCGTCTTCGACGAGATAGACGTCGGCATCGGTGGGGTGACGGCCCAGCGCGTCGGAGAGAAGCTGATGCGGCTCAGTTGCGGGGCACAAGTGCTGTGTGTGACGCACCTGCCGCAGGTGGCCAGCTATGCCGACCATCATCTGGTGGTTGAGAAATCGGTCGCAGATGGCCGTACGCGGCTGATAGTTCGCGAACTCGATGAAGATGAGCGCGTGGCCGAGATAGCCCGCATGTATGGAGATCAGCAGGGCCAGGCTGCTCTGGAGCACGCCCGCGAGGCCCTCAGTCAGGCAGCGCGGCTGCGAACTCAGGCGCGCAATCAGTCGGATCGAGCAAATCGAGCGAACCGGGCAAATCCGTCGAAGGTGAAGCAGATATGAAACACAGCTATCGAGTGGCAATCAACGCAGAGCACTGTAAGGCGTGCGGGTTGTGCATCGAGTTTTGCCCCCAGGATGTGCTTGGCTTTGCCTCTACGCGAAACGATGCCGGCTTCTACCCCGCTGAGGTGCAGGATCAGGCAAACTGTATCGGCTGTCTGCGCTGTGCGATGATGTGTCCGGACGCATGTATCGAGATATGGCGGTTGGTGTCGGCTGATGATCGTGTTGCGGCCGCCGAAAGCGTGACAAGATGAGCAAACGGGTGATGATGACTGGAAATGTAGCGACTGCGGAGGGTGCGATTGCGGCAGGCTGCCGGTACTTTTTCGGCTACCCGATAACTCCGCAAAACGATATACCGCGCTACATGTCCGAGCAGTTGCCACAGATCGGCGGAGTGTATCTGCAGGCAGAAAGTGAACTGGCCTCGATCAACCTCGTCTATGGTGCAGCATCCACCGGGGCCTATGTGATGACCAGCTCATCTTCGCCGGGCATCTCGCTCATGCAGGAGGGCCTCTCGTATCTGCTGGGTGCCGAGCTGCCTGCGGTAGTGGTGAACATGGTACGAGGCGGGCCGGGTCTGGGCAACATCGCCCCCGCCCAGTCTGACTACTGGCTCTCCACCCGGGGAGCCGGACACGGCGATTTCGGCTGCCTGACCTTCACGCCCGACAGTGTTCAGGAACTGTACGACTGCACTTATGACGCTTTTGAGATCGGCCACAAGTATCGTCTGCCTGTGATGATACTCGGTGACGCGATGATAGCGAACATGTCGGAGGCGACCCGGCTGCGAGAGCGACGAGAGCCACCGACCCAGATGCCCGAGTGGGCCGTGGGTGGCAGACGCAACGGTCGCCCCAGGCGCGTCGTCAACTCACTGTGGACTGATGTGCCGGTGATGGAGGCTGTCAATCTGCGGATAGCCGAGCGCTTTCGTCAGGCAGCACAGGAGCAGACACGCTGGGAGGAGTACGGCGACGACCGACCAGACATCCTGTTCACGGCGTACGGGATTTCGGCGCGCATCTGCAAGACGGCCATAGATCGGCTGGCAGATGAAGGCCTGCGTGCCCGGTTGCTACGGCCCATCACCGTACGGCCGTTTCCTACTGACCCTTTCGCCCGCTGGGCGGGGCAAGTAGAGCGGATCGTATGCGTCGAGCACTCCATGGGCCAGTTCATCGAGGATGTCCGGCTGTCGGTAGACTGCCGTCCCGTAGAGTTGATTTCGCGTACCGGTGGCGTTCTGATGACGCCCGAAGAAGTGATAGCTCGCACACGTGAACTGATAGCCTCGTAGCTTGCAGATGGGGCGACAGGCCCCATGATGGTACAGGCATGTATGGGAGTTTCGCATGGCACAGACCACACAGACTGAGGCACTGCCGTCTCACGAGGAAGCCGTATACCGGCGACCGGCGGCGCTGACAGAGACCCAGATGCGCTACTGTCCGGGCTGTACCCATGGCACGGCGCATCGGCTGATAGCTGAAGTGCTCGATGAGCTTGAGCTGACCGACAGGACGGTAGCGATTGCCACGGTGGGCTGCTCGGTATATGCCTATGAGTACTTCAACACCGACTCAGTGCAGGCGGCTCATGGCCGGGGGCCGGCGGTGGCCACTGGCATCAAACGCACGTCACCCGACAGTATCGTCTTCACCTACCAGGGCGATGGCGATCTGGCTGCCATCGGGCTGTCAGAGGTGATACATTCGGCGCAGCGTGGCGAGTGCATCACCGTCTTGTTCCTGAACAATGCAGTCTTCGGTATGACGCGCGGACAGATGGCACCTACTACTCTGGTAGGCCAGCGCACCACTACGACCCCACAGGGGCGTGATCCGAAGCTCGAAGGCACGCCGATGATGATCTGCGAGATGCTGTCTGGCATCCCCGGAGTGGCTTATCTGGCGCGCGAGACCATGATAGACCCCAAGACGGTCGCTGATGCACGCCGCAGCATCAAAAAAGCGTTCCAGGCCCAGGCCGATGGTGCTGGTTTCAGTCTCGTGGAGCTAGTCAGCAGTTGTCCGGCATGGTGGCACAAGAGTCCGCTGGAATCGCTGCACTGGATCCGCGACGAGATGCTGACTCAGTACCCGCTGAAGGTATTCGTAGACTACAAACGTCAGGACTAGCGATATGCATCAGGAGATCATACTCGCCGGTACCGGTGGCCAGGGCATCCAGTCTGCCGGTCAGGTACTCGCTCAGGTGGCTCTCGAACAAGGCCTGGATGTGTCGGAAGTCAGCCAGTACAGCCCTGAGGTCCGTGGCGGCTGGGTACTGTCTACAGTTGTCGTATCCGACAGGAGGGTTGGGAGCCCGATCGTGCAGATGGCCGACTGCCTGCTGCTCATGTCTCAGCGCGCCGCTGATGACAACAAAGGCAGAGTGCGACCTGGCGGCCTGGTACTGGTCAACAGTTCACTGGTGGAGCTCCCGCCTATACCGGAAGCCCGGGTAGTGGCTGTGCCAGCCACCGAGATGGCTGTGGAATTAGGTGTTCAGCAGATAGCGAACATGGTGATGCTGGGCGCGTACTGCAAATGCGCTGGCACACTGGACATAGTGTACTTCGACCAGGCGCTACAGACAGTTCTTCCGGAGCGCCATCACCGCCATATTCCGTTGAATCTGCAGGCCGTGCAGGCGGGCGTTGAGGTAGTGATTGCGAGTGGGGAGTGAGAGCGCGCAGGGCAGCACAAGAATACGTGGCCAGTTTTGCATCGACATCTATTAATCAGTCACACAAAATCAGTCATATAGTCGCAATTCCCGGAGGTGGGCTTCATACTCAGTGGCATCGACCAGATAACTGACTCTATAAGGGGCGAATTAGACGTACTCGACGAGGTCCGTGAACAGGCGTTTCGTCTGTCGCGGGAAATCATACGTTCTTCCTCGGTGACTATCAAGCACATGCATCGTGCTGAAATCGATCTGGCGCGCCGGCAACTTTCGGCGACAGCCGATCTGGTGCGGCAAATGCAGGAAGCTGTAGCCCGGGCGCCGCAGATCGGCGGCGGGGGATTTGTAGGTGATGCTGAGAAAGAGTATGTCGAAGCAGCGCTGGTGATAGCTTGCATCTCCGGTGAGACGCTTGTCAGCCACCAGGATCTGGGAGTAAGCGGCGCGGTGTGGCTGAACGGGCTGGCCGAGGTTGTCGGAGAACTCAGGCGCCATGTGCTGGATCTGATCCGTCTGGGTGATCCGGAGCGTGCCGAGCAGTACCTGACCGCCATGGATGACATCTACCAGACGATCGTAGCCTTCGACTACCCCGATGCCATATCTCTGGGGCTGAGGCGACGGGCTGATGCGGCGCGGGGCATGGTCGAGCGTACCCGAGGTGACCTGACCAACGCACTGCGGCAGGCCTCTCTGGAGCGGCGCCTGGCTGAGTTCGAAAAACGCCTGTAGAAGTGCCAAGAGAAGGCCCAGCGCGTCAGGTAATCTGACTCCAAACACTGCGACCCGTTGATGATTGACAGGCTGATGACGCGCGGGGTTTGACGATGTGTGGAACGCCAAGGACAAGGCAAATCGGTGTGACCAGGTGCGGATTTGATACTCGGTCGTGCGTGAATGAAAAGTGGCAAAACAGATCTTGACACGGAGCAAAAGTTGTGATAATCTAATTATCTACTTGCTCCTAAACTCTTTTGCTACACAATTATTTATTCACTTCCGAAGAATAATCAGATCACCCCTTAAACTCCGCGCAGTGTATGTTTATTAGTGCCAAAGGTGGGGCCGTTTTGTGACGTCTGGTCGGCCCTGTCTTTCGCTTTGTTTCAGAATTACAGCACCTAACGGTGATATCGCTACCAGGCTGATATGACCGAGGAGGTACCTCAGCGGATGGCCATAATCGACGCACCCAACCTGCAGTACCCCAGGAACAGACGTGAGAACACGCTTCCGCTGCCAGACTTGATTGAGATTCAGACCAGGTCATACCAGTGGTTTCTGGATGAAGGGCTGCGTGAGCTGTTCGACAACTTCAGCGCGATCGAAGACTATACCGGCAACCTCTCACTGGATTTTCTTGACTACCGCATTGGCGAACCGGCACTTACAATCGCCGAATGTCGCGAGCGTGATGCTACCTATGAGACGCCCATACACGCAAAAGTGCGGCTGGTAAACAAGGAAACAGGTGAGATCAACGAATCCGAGGTGTACATGGGAGAGCTGCCGGTGATGACTGACCGCGGCACCTTCCTGATTAACGGTGCCGAACGAGTCGTCATCAGCCAGCTGGCGCGCTCGCCGGGCGTGTATTTCCGTGATATCGTGGATACCGCCGGGCGCGTGCTGTATGCTGCTCACGTGATCCCGAACGAAGGCGCTTGGTTGGAGATCGACACTGCGGCTAGCGGCGTGCTCACTGTCCGGGTAGGGCAGACGCGCAAGTTCCCGGTGACGATGCTGCTGCGAGCTCTGGATTGGTTCGAGGATGTCACTGACGATCTGCCGCCAACCGGCACCGATGCCGAGATACTGGAAGCGTTCGGCAGTCGTGAGTCCGTTGAGCTTAAGCAGATTCTCAAGGAGCTGAAGGAAGCCGGTCGTGGCGGCATGCCCGGAGCTCAGGATCAAGACGTATTTTATGCTACCTCGCGGCAGACCGGTCCTGAAGGCGAAGTCATCGTTGAAGCCTACGGCAAGATTACCGATCCGGTGGCCAAC
This sequence comes from candidate division WS1 bacterium, assembly GCA_012518355.1. GTDB lineage: Bacteria > Armatimonadota > Zipacnadia > Zipacnadales > UBA11051 > UBA11051. The sequence continues at coordinate 10,424 of JAAYSP010000063.1, forward strand.
GCGTTACGCAAGACCGGAACTGAAAAGCTTTCGGTGCTCAGAGTGTCACACCAAATCAGCCAGACGCTGGAGGATGATGACACTCATACCAATCGCGAGGGGCTGCTGGAGGTCTACCGCAAAATCCGCCCTGGCGACCCTCCAACCGTAGACAGCGCCCAGTCGCTGCTGCAGTCGTACTTCTTTGATGTCAAGCGATACGACCTTTCTGCTGTAGGCCGCTATAAGATCAGCCGCAAGCTGGGTGTCTCGGTGCCTGCCGATGTCCACACCCTGACACGTGACGATGTAGTGGGGATTGTGAAATATCTGGTCGGCCTGTCACGTGGAGAAGGTAGCGTCGACGACATTGACCACCTGCAGAACAAGCGCGTGCGTGCCGTCGGTGAGCTTCTGCAAAACCAGTTGCGAACCGGATTTTTGCGCACCGAACGGGTTGCGCGCGAGCGCATGACCAGCCTGGACCCCGAAGAAGTAGTGGCCGGCTCGGTCATCAGCATCAAGCCGATTACCGCCGCCATCAACAGTTTTTTCGGCAGCGGCCAACTGTCACAGTTCATGGACCAGATCAATCCGCTTGCCGAGCTGGCTCACAAGCGACGTTTGTCGGCGCTGGGGCCTGGCGGCCTAAGCAAACAGTCAGCGAAGTTGGAAGTGCGTGATGTCCACCACTCCCACTATGGCCGCATTTGCCCCATCGAGACGCCTGAAGGGCCTAACGTAGGCCTGATCGGCTACCTGACTATGCACGCCAGGCTCAATCAGTACGGCTTTATCGAGACGCCGTATCGTCGCGTCCGCGATGGCCGTCTCACCGATGAGATAGTGCATTTGTCGGCCGATGAAGAAGAGCAGTACAATATCGCGACCGCCTCCGAGCCGGTGGATGAGACCGGACGGCTGACTGGTGATGCCATCTCTGTACGTCGTGCTGGCGATTTCCCCAAGGTGAAGCCTGAAGAAGTCGACTTCTGCGACGTGTCGGCTACCCAGGTATTCTCTGTAGCCACTTCGCTTATACCGTTTCTGGAAAGCGACGAGCCGGTCCGAGCGCTAGCCGGATCGAACATGCAACGCCAGGCTGTTCCGTTGATGATCTCCGAACAGCC
>JAAYSP010000207.1 GCA_012518355.1 candidate division WS1 bacterium
GCGACTTTCCGTTCGCAGACGATGCCAGTCGGGCGGCGGCTGTGGCACTCATGCTCACACCGCTGCTGCGCCCAACGCTGCGCGGGAATGTCCCGATCTGTGTTGTCGATGCCCCCCAGGCCGGCACTGGCAAAACGCTACTGGCCAGTATCGCGGCGCGTGTGGCGACTGGCCGGCCTGCCGCACTGTTCTCTGCTCCTCGGAGCGATGAGGAGTGGGCTAAGAAGCTACTGGCACAACTGGCTGAGGGGTTCACCTTCATACTCGTGGACAACTGCAGCGGCCCTCTCGAAGCACCATCGCTGGCCCGTGCTATCACAGCAGAGTTTTTCGGCGACCGTGTGCTCGGGGAAACCCGAACCCTGACGGTTCCGCAACGGGCAACCTGGGCTGTGACTGGCAACAATATCCGCTTGCGTGGCGATCTGCCGCGCCGTTGCTACTGGTGCCGACTGGATGCGCGGTGTGAACGGCCATGGACACGCACCGACTTTCGGCACGGGGATATCTCGGGGTGGGCAGCCACACATCGCGGGGAGCTACTGGCGGCACTGCTCACGCTGTGCAGGGCATGGTGGGCTGACGGCCAGCCGGTGCCCGACGTCATGGAACCGCTCGGCAGCTTCGAGGCGTGGCAGCGCGCAGTCGCAGGTATCCTCCACATCGCCGGCATCGAGGGGTTTCTAAGCAATCTGCGGCAACTGCACGATGAGACAGATGACGAGGGCGCTGAGTGGGGCGAATTCCTGCAGGTGTGGTATGAGCATTATGGTGACGAACCCGTGACTGCCCGGGTGATTGCCGACGCGATATTGCAGCACCGTAGCCCCCTGGCAGAGGCGGTGCCTGCCGCCGCGCTCGACGATCGAGGCATTGTGACCGGTACATCGTTAGCGTACGCACTGCGCGCACGACACGGAGTTTTTCACGCGGGAGGCTGGCATGTAATTCGTGCTACCAGCCGCCGCCCCACACGCTGGATTGTCCAACGGTCACACTGAAATATACCCCAATAGCACATGCGACGATACGACGATAAAAACGATGGTTTCGGCCTAACGCGGGCAAAAGGTGTGTAATTGGGGTAGAATAGTGTGTTTCTAGAGATATATAGAGTAAATTACAGGGGTAATTAGCGGGGGTTGGGGGAACCATCGTTTTTATCGTCGTATCGTCACATTCTCATCATGGTATACAAAAAGGCGGAAATGACCCCAAAAGCAGGTCATACAGCAGCCGCTTCGCGAGCGTGCATCGTGGTCATTTTGCGAGTGCTGTGGCCAGCCTCATAGGGCGCGCCAGAGTTGGCCACTTATCATATTGTCATGGCAACACATAGCAATGTACACTAATCGGCGAATAGCTCTACTTCAGAGACCCACATGCTGTCGGGCCGGAGCTCCGGCTCGCCGCCGACATGTTGCATCATGCGTAGGCGCTCAGTGGTAACCGGCTCGAAGCGATGCACTATGCGCTGCCGCCGTTTTCCCGCGGGGGGATGTGTGATCTCAGTGCCTCCCGAGGCGTCAGTGACCCGCTTTGCGGATCATATCCAGGACTTTGTGCGCCGCATGCCCATCTAACTGCTATGGCTTTATTAAGCGCATATCGAGCGTCTATTCAGCGCCTCAAAAATACAGTGAGATACCTTTGCCAAGCCGGGCATCAGAATTTTGCGGGTCAATCTCTGCAGCGATGGCGGAATGATGCTACTGGCGGCGGCAGATCGGCAACTGGGTCTGCCTGCGTCTCTGGTGACAAACTTGCGTTTGACGACGCTGGCGAAGCCGACGTGACGCAGTGTGTGACTAAAAACACCTCAGCAGCCAAAGCCTGCTCCATCCGGGGAGCATTATGCCTGACCGTCATCCAACTCGAGGGTCGCAAGAGCCGCTCTTCTGAGCTTACAGCAACAGCCATGAATAATTCGGGCTACGATATCGTAGTGGACCTGATCGCACTCCTATACACATGAGCTCTGGATGGTGTTCTGGAGTGGCAGGCGGGGTATCTGCCACATCAGCACGGCGCCACCTAACCGAACGACGTACCGCCTCGCGTCTCGGCTGCTGCAACGTGTGCATTTGCGCGTTTTTAGCAGCCATCTCCCCCACTACTAGCCATCTACACGGTCATTTGTTTGACTGTTTGTCGCTCTGCATTTTACTTTCTAGGGGATATGTTTTGTCGTGTTTGCGTCTTATACCCGCGGTAAATCGATGGAATTTGCTGTCATTCGCCACGCCTTTGTTATTACGGTACAATATAAGGTTGTGATACAAGTTTGCGTTATAGGAAGCAGTTGACTTTTCGGTTGTGAGGTACAGAAGATGAAGCCTTTGGCCCAAACCTGCAAGCCCCGCGAAGAAGTGTTAGAGGGAGTGCTATCAGAAAATATTTTCGCCGCTGACCTCACCCCGGTGGTAAATGGTAATGCACCTCCCGTGTACGGTGATGCCGACGCGTTTTTCGACAACACGTACCCTACCAAGGGCCTGCAGAGCCTTGCTCAGGAGGTATTCACACGTCTGGCTGGCAGAGGCGGCAATCCGCTGATAAGGCTTGAGACCACATTCGGTGGCGGCAAAACTCACGGTTTGATAGCTTTGTATCATCTTGCCTGCCAGAGTCAGAATGCGCCCGCAGAGCTTCTCGACATCGGCCTGCGTCCCGATAGCCCGGTAAGTGTTGCGGCGATTTCGGGGGACAGCTTTGGCATTGAAGGCCGCGACCATGATGGTACAAGGGTGCATACATTGTGGGGCGAGATGGCCTGGCAGCTAGGCGGGCCTGAGGCTTATGCGCATCTGGCGGAGTCCGACGAGCAGGGGCTCGCGCCATCGGCAGACACTCTGGGGCGCATAATAGAGGGCAGGCCGGTGCTGGTGATGCTAGACGAGATTGGCCGCTATCTGCGAGTAGCGCAGCAGCGTGTACTGTCCGGGGGGGGCACTGTCGCCGATCAGGTGACTGCCTTCTTGCAGAGCCTGGTGACGGCGGCCGCGACGAACCCTCAGGCCGTGGTGATTATCACTCTCACCGAAGCACAGGATGCCTATGCCGAAGAAAACGAGCGGCTGCGCTCTGAGATACAGGAGGCCGGCCGCATACTCGATGAGGCTCGGAAGATAGCGGCGCGCCAGGAGCTGGTATTGAGGCCGACTCAGGATGACGAAGTGGCTCATGTAGTGGTGAAGCGTCTCTTCTCCCACGTAGACCGTGACGCCGCTGCTGCTACAGCGAGGGTGTATCATGAAGCATATCAGACGGCGATGGACATGCATGAGGCTGGCTTGCCTCCCAGGGTATCTAAGCCATCTTATCGCGACGAAATCGAGCGCACCTATCCGTTCGATCCGGCGCTGCTCAGCACGCTGATGACCAAGACTGCCACCATCCCTGAGTTCCAGCGCACGCGCGGGGCTTTGCGGCTGCTGGCGCGGCTGGTGCGCACTGTATGGGAGCAAGATGGCGCCGATAGCTATCTCATCCATGCCTCTGATTTCGATTTCGCTGATGAGCAGACGCGAAACGAGCTTACCAGCAGGCTGGGGGCTGCGCGCGCGGAGCTTACGCCTGTCATACAGGCTGACATCTACAGCCCTGATGACGATGCTCATGCTCAGGAGATAGACAGCGACCTGCAGGCGCGGGACAAACCCCCTCTGGGGGCATGGCTTAGCAAGGTCATCTTCCTGCACAGCCTCACACACGGCAAGCCCGGGCAGGCTGCCAAACACGATATCCTGCTGGCATGTGCCAGGCCGGATCAGGACACGCACCTGCTTGAGGAAACGCTGGAGCGCCTGGTCGAGAAGTGCTGGTATTTGCATGCTGATGAGCACAGCTTTTGGTTCAGCAAGGAAGTCAACGTCAACAAGGTGATAGACGAGCAGTATGCCCAGATAGAGCAAAAGGATGCCAAGGAAGAGTGTCGCAAGCGGATGCTCACAATCTACAGCGGGGGTCATTTGCAGTCGATTTTCGATTCTGAGCGGCCTGCCGATGTGGATGACAACGCCCAGAGCATCAAGCTGTGCATCATGCATTTCGATTTTGCTTCGATGGCATCGGGACAGTCCGCACCGGCCAATATCAGGAAAATATACAGGCATTCGGGCACACAAGAAAGCTTTCGCATCCACCAGAATGCTCTTCTTTTCCTGTTAGCAGATGATTCTCAGCTTCGTCAGATGGTCAATGCTGCGAGAATGAATTTGGCTTTGGACAACATACTGAAAAAGTCCGACCTGCACACTTCGCTCAACGATACTGACATCAAGACATTGCACGACAGAAAAGCCAATGCTGAGATGGATATGCGGGTAGCCATCGCACGTGCGTATCGTCATTTGCTGGTGCCCAATCCTGACGGTGCATCTGATGACTCGGGTCTTCAGGCGGTCATACTGGACATAGAGCAGGCGACCAAGCTGGAGAGGGAGGGCAGGGCTGGCAGATCGCACCAGGAGAAGGTTATCATGGACGCCCTTGTCGAACAGGACAAGCTGATGTCTGCGGAGGGAAAACCACCGGCGCCCGGGCTGGTCATAGATATAGCCTGGCCTAAGGGGCAAAGTGTCATGACCACCGAGGAGCTTCAGAAGGCGTTCCGGCGCAAGCCGAGGCTGCCGATGCTGCTCGATCCACTGAAGCTGCGAGGCACTGTGGTTGCTGGTGTCACAGAGGAGAGGTGGGTTTACTATGACAGCACACAGAACGGTGGTCGCATATACACGCGTTACACTGCTGAGCTGACGGAGCAGCAGGTTCTTTTTGATGCTGCTCATGAGCTATGGACGCCGGCCGAGGCGAATGCACGTGGCTACTGTAGCAAGTGCGGTTATAAGCCATGCCGTTGCCGGCCTGCCGTTCCCACCTGTCCGCAGTGCAGGGAGCCGCAGGATGAGTGCCACTGTCCTACGTGTCCTACGTGCGGCAAGAAGCCGTGGGAGTGCACATGTGACAGGACAAAGCCGCAGCAATTCTCCAGCGACTTTATCAGTCCCCAGAGGGCGTTTGCCGAGATGCAGGACTGGGTGACGGACCATAAAATCGAGCGTCTCGAGTGGCTGCAGATAGAGGTTAGAGATCGTGGTATTGACTTGCAGCAGGCGTGGACTGGCATGACCTACTTCGTCGAGCTGACATCTATAGATGTGACATTTGAGGGCAGCATCGAGCTGGCGCCCACTGCGCCTGCACAGGGTGGGGGGCAAAAAGGCTCTGATCGCATCGCACTTGATTTTGCTGGTAGCGGGCAAAACTACCAGCGCGTCTACGATTTTTTCCATGCGCTTGCTCGTGAGCAGGAGGGCGTCCAGTTCGTAGCCATTTTCCGTGCAAATCTGCCGGCCCCACTTGCCCCGGCTGCCGGGGAGATATCCGACCTGCGCAGGCGGTTTGCAGATGGTGATGTACAGCAGATCAAACTGCGCGCAGGTGCACCGAGGGAGGGCGCAAGTGAAGAGGGCGCATAGCAAAAGCAGGCGGGAGTCGGCAGAGGCAGGCACCAGCAACAGCTCTGAGGAGTTCCCCCAGCCGCTGCCTTTTGAGTTGCGGGTGGTGAACATACGCGACAACGAGGTGGCTTTGGAGGTATGGCAAGAGTCCATCAACGGCTGGCCGTGGCGGCGTGCTGAGCCGAAGCGGGTGGCACGGATACGAAATGTGGCGCTACATTTTGCCTGGGAGGAGCTCATGCTCATGTTGCAGCGGCTGGGGGTGCGGTCTCTGAACCTCTCGCCGGCACGCCGCGACCGCACGCTGAGGGTTCACGAGGAGGTGGGGGTACGGGTGGGATTGATGGCGGCAGCCGTCGCGCCGCTGCGCAAGCCTGAGCGCATCCGCAAGGTGGCGGAGGAGATCCGTCGCATGAGCTATGAGGAGGCCTGCTACTGGTACGCACATGCCCGTGGCGAGGATGGCCGGCGGGCGCTGCGGGCGCTGCGGATCTTCCTGGCCCCCGAGTAGCCCCCGGTTGCATACTGCCATAGCCCTGTCCAACCGTAGTCCAGTCGTTGCCCTGCTGTAGCGCCGCCACAGCCATAGCCGTAGTGCAGTTGTAGTCGCAGTCGTATTCATAGTCCGCGCATACAGTTGTAGCGTAGCGCGGTTGCAGTTATATCTGCAGCCGTAGTCCAGTCGTATCCGCATCCCTGCGCATACATGTGCCGTCGTATCCCAGCCCAGCGTAGTGCGGTACGCAGTTGCAGCGACACATGTGGCGGAGCGGATATAGCGATAGATATAGCAAAGGAGAAGCATGACCAAGCGAAAGCCTGTCCTCATAGAGCAGTGGTTGCCCGTTCGGGAGTTGGGTATAGAAAGCCAGCGCGAGCGTGGCGTGTCGAGCGCGCTTCCGCCGCTGTACTTCCTGCATGTTTGGTGGGCCCGAAGGCCGCTGACTGCCTCACGCGCGGCGATACTGGGTGCTGCTTTGCCTGCTGATACCGACCATACCTGGTTCCGCGCGCTGCTGGGCATACAGGGCGATGTCGTGGCCGCATCTGAGCGCATTCGGGAGGCCAAACGGGCTGGTGTGAGGCTGCCTGCCGGGCAGGGCTATGAGGGCAAGCGCGCGTTCAGCTATGGCCCTGATGAGCGCGCCATGACCGACCTGCAGCGGCGGATTGAGCAGTACTGGGGGCGGGCGCCGCTGCGCTTTCTGGACCCTATGTCCGGCGGAGGCTCGATACCATTTGAGGCCATGCGCTTTGGCTTCGAGACATGGGCAAACGAGCTAAATCCGGTCGCCTCGGTGGTGCTCAAGGCCACTCTCGACTACCCCGCACGCTATGGCGAGGAGCTTATCCCCGACATCCGCAGGGCCGCTGATAAAGTGCATGACATGGCACGAGAAGAGCTGGAGCGGTTCTACCCCGCCGTACCAGAGGAAGATGTGTACGATTATATCTGGGCACATACGGTCAAATGCCCGGGCTGTGGGGTAACCGTGCCGCTGTCGCCCAACTGGTGGCTGGAGAGGGCATGGAAGCAGATCGCTTTACGTCCGGTGGTGCGGGGGCAGAGGGTAGATTTCGAGATCGTGCATAACCCTCAGGAAGAGGGCTTCGACCCCCGTGAGGGGACGGTCAGGCGCGGTGTGGGGCTGTGTCCGGCCTGTGATGACAGCATCGCCGGAGAGCATATCAAGGCGCAGGCACAGGGCGGACAGATGGGCTTTCAACTGGTGGCTCTGGTGATCAGGACAAACGAGGGGCGCACCTACCGACTTCCATCGCAGGCTGACCTGGCAGCAGTACAGGAAGCAGAGGAATATCTACAGGAAAAATGGGCCGAGTTTGAGGCTCTACAGATCATACCTGACGAGATAATCTACGAAGGCAACAAAACACAGGAGCCGTTGCGCTATGGCATGAAGCTATGGCGCGATATGTTCACCCCCCGCCAGTTGCTCAGCCATCTGGTCTATGCCCGGGCGATAAAAGAGGTGGGCAGACAGCTTCGTGAGACCCTCGAGGAAGACAGATGGCAGGCAGTGATGACATATCTGACCATGATATTCGGAAAAGGGGTGAACCACAACGCTCGGATGGCCCGCTGGGAGAGCACACGGGGTGCGGTCAAGGGTACCTTTGATCGCCACGATTTCGCCTTCAAGTGGAGCTTCGCGGAGATGCAGCCAGTACTCCCTAAGATGGGGGCATGGCCATGGGGGACAGATCAGATACTGGATGCCTACAAGGAGCTTTCGACGCTGGCGGCACCATATCGGGATTTTGCTGAGCAGGCGCCGCAGATACAGGTGACACAGGGCAATGCGGCGACCTATCGCGACGCGCCCGACGGCTCGGTGGATATCATCGTGGTGGACCCGCCGTACTATGACAACGTGATGTATGCCGAGTGCTCGGACTTTTTCTATGTGTGGCAAAAGCGGCTTCTGGGGGAGGTATTTCCGCACTTTTACAGCACCACTATGACTGACAAGCAGCAGGAGGCGGTGGCAAATGTGGCGCTGTTTGAGGGCAAGAAGGGCGCTCGCAAGCTGGCTCGCAGCGATTATGAGGGCAAGATGCGGGCCGCCTTCCGCCGCCTGCATGGTCTGCTTGCCGATGACGGGGTGATGGTGGTGATGTTCACCCACAAGCAGACCGAGGCCTGGGACGCGCTGGCGATGGCCCTTATCGAGGGCGGCTGGGAGATAACCGCCTCCTGGCCCGTGCATACCGAGAGCGAACACAGCCTGCATCAGGCGAAAAGGAACGCCGCCCGAAGCACCATCTTCCTGGTATGCCGCAAGCGCGAGGGCGAAAATGACGGCGGCTGGTGGGGACAGGTCAGAGGGGAGATAAACGTCACCGTCAAACAGCGGGTGACTGAGTACGAGGCGCTGGGGATCCGCGGCGTTGACCTGATGCTGGCAGCCTTCGGCCCCGCGCTACAGGTGCTTTGCCGCCACTGGCCCGTGAAGCTGCCCACCGGCGAGCAAATCAGCGCCGAAGATGCCCTCGACCAGGCGCGCGAAGTGGTGCGCTCACACCGCTGGCTGCAACTGGTCGGCGACACCCCCGTGGATGTAGACCCGCTAACCCAGTTCGTCATCTACGCCTGGGACTTCTACCGCGCCGAACAGATCCGCTTCGATGAAGCGCATAAGCTGTACATGGGCCTGGGTGTGGACATGGATGAGCTGCGCCGACGCAAGCTGGTGAGAAAATCCGGCGCCTATCTGCTGCTCATAGAGCCCCTCACCCGCGCCCGCGACAATGCCTTCGACCCCGAAGCGCCAGAGTTCGACTGCGTGATAGACGCCCTCCATGCCGCGCTGTGGTGGTATGAACAGGGCGGCCTCAAAGGAGTAGAGACCTTCATGGGACGCACCCGACTCCATGAAGATAGCCACTTCCTGGCAGGACTGCAGGCATACCTGCGCGCCCTGCCAGCGGTGCGCCCCGAGTTCCAGAGCCTGCGCGAAATAGCCGACAGCTTGCTGCACAACAAAATAGATATCCCACCACTGCGAAAAGACCAGCAGCAAATGGACCTGTAAAGAAAACCGAAAAACGTAGCCATGACCTGCGAGACGCGCAGGACAGGTGAGGGGGCGGACGGGGCCGGGGGAAATCAAAGAGACGAAGGTGTGTCGCTGATGGAGAATCTGCAGAGCTACACATGGCAGTGCCGGTACGAAAGCGGCCTGCACGATCTGGTAGATGACTTCTACGTGCCGGCACTTTCGCGCTCCGTGCAGTATGACCGCAAAGCAGGCTTTTTCTCCTCCGGCGCGTTGGTGCTGGCGGCCACCGGCATAGCCCGGCTGCTGGCCACTGGCGGCCGGATGCGGCTTCTGGTAGGAGTGCAGCTAAACGATGCCGATACGCAGGCGATAGCGGAAGGCTATCGGCAAAAAGAACAGGTGATCGAAGAAGCACTCAAGCGCTCATGGACGCTAACTGACGACCAGATCGCACAGGACCGGCTGGCGGCGATGGCCGAGATGATCGCACAGGGGCTTTTGGAAATACGAGTGGTCGCGCCCATAGATGACGATGGCAGACTGCTCTCACAGGACTACGCCGGCGGCCTGTTTCACGAAAAATCAGGAATCTTCACCGATACCACGGGCGACAGGGTGGTGTTTGTCGGCAGCATAAACGAAAGCGAAGCAGCATGGAGCAGCCGCAACATCGAGCACTTCCATGTGTTTTGCTCCTGGCGCGCGGATGCAGATCATGCAAGCGCCCAGGTAGGCGACTTCCAGCGGCTGTGGAGCGGTGAGCATCCCAACGCGCTGACACTGCCCTTCCCCGAGGCGCTGCGCCAGGAGCTTTTGCAACTGCGCAAAGATGATGTGCCCAAATGCGATCCGCTGGAAAAAAGCGCTGCTGAAGCCCGCGACAACGCCATCGAAATAGAGCGCTGGCTGGTGCAGTTCCTGCGCGATGTGCCCAGAATGGCCGGCGGCGAAACCATAGTGGAAAGCTTCATCCCCATCCAGCCCTGGCCCCATCAGCAACGGGTGTGGAAAGCAGTGCGCGACGCCTACCCCGATAAGTGGTACATGCTCTGTGACGAGGTGGGGCTGGGCAAGACCATCGAAGCAGGACTGATCCTGCGTGCACTGATGTTTTCGGGACAGGTGCACCGAGTGCTGGCGCTGGTGCCGCGAAGCCTGATTTTGCAGTGGCAGCAGGAGCTGCGCGAAAAGTTCAACCTGTGGGCCTACTGGTACACGGGCAAAGAGTACATAGACCCGACAGGAAAGCGACTGGAAGCGCCCGAAAACGGCTGGGATGCCCACTGGAGTATCATCATCGCATCCACCGCTCTGGCGCGGCGCAAGGAGCGGCTCGAGAAGCTGCTGGAAGCGCGCCCGTGGGATCTGGTGCTGGTGGATGAGGCGCACCATGCCCGCCGCCCATGGACCCCCAGCGAAGGACAAGCTAACCAAATGCTGCAACTGCTCAATAAACTGCGCAGACACACTCGCGCACTGCAGCTAATGACAGCAACACCCATGCAAATAGACGTCCGCGAACTGTGGGAGCTCTTGCGCCTGTGCGGCATGGAAGGACGATGGGCAGATAGAACCGGACACGACTTCCAACAATACTTCCTCACACTGCAACACGACCCGTGGACACGCGACGACCTGAACTACCTGTTAAACATGAGCCACGAATACTTCGCCACCGGCGGCCAGGCCGATGAACGGCTAAAGCAGCAGTTCTGCGAGCATTCAAACGGCGGCCATACACTATGGCACCAGCTCACCAGGTCCCTGGCACCGGCAGATCCGGCCGACATCTACAGCAAGCTACAGGCCCATGACGCCCGTGGCATGAAAGAACTCATGGCCGATTTCTTCCGCCGCCACACCCCGGTAAGACGCTACATGTTCCGCCACACCCGAGATACCCTCAGACACTACCGCAGCCAGGGCCTGCTGGCGGAAAAGATACCGGTGCGAAAAGTATGCGACCGCTTCATCCCGCTGGGCCCCGCGCAGGAGCCGTACGACCAGATCGAAGAGTACATCAGCGAAAAGTATCGCAAAGCGGAGGCCGAAAAGCGCAGTGCCCTGGGCTATGTGATGACCATCTACCGACAGCGGCTGACCTCAAGCCCGCGCGCGATTTCCGAGACGCTGCAGCGCAGACTTGAGAGCAATCTCGGGCAGTTAGAGGAGCGCGCCGAGACCCTGCTGGAGGTGGATATAGACGAATACATCGAAGACTTCGGGGAGGTAGATGAGACACAGATAAATGAAGCAAAGATAAATGAGACATGGATGGATGCAGACGCCCTGCAAGAGGAGAACCGTTATATCAGGCAGTTTCTGCAAAAGCTGGAGGCGATTGGCACCGACCCGAAGCTACAGCGGTTGATAAGCGATCTACAAGATATGCGCAGCAGGCACGCGCAGGTGGTGATCTTCACCCAGTACACCGACACCATGGACTTCCTGCGCGAGGCGCTGGTCGAAACGTACGGTCAGCAGGTAGCGTGCTACTCGGGCCGAGGTGGAGAGACATGGGACCCGGCAAAAGGGCGCTGGTGCACTGAAATCAAGGATAACATCAAAAGCGGCTTTGCCCAGGGGGACTATGAGGTGCTGATTTGCACCCAGGCGGCCAGCGAAGGACTGAACCTGCAAAGCAGCGACCTGCTCATCAACTACGACATGCCGTGGAACCCCACGCGCGTCGAGCAGCGCATCGGGCGCATAGACCGCATCGGGCAGCTGGCCGACACCGTGCATATCATAAACTACTACTACGAGGGCAGCGTAGAGGCACAGATATACCAGGTGTTACGAGATCGACTGGACCTCTTTCAGACCGCTGTGGGGCCCTTGCAGCCGGTACTGGGTGCAGTAGTGAAGCGTATCGAACGCGCGGTGATGGCTGGCCGGGCACAAAAGCAGGCGGTCATGCAGGAAGAGTGCAAACAGCTCCAGCAAGATATCGCTCGGTCAAAAAAACTGGGGCTCAACGTAGATGAGTTGACAGATACCCACATCGAGAGCCAGGAGCACAGCCGCCCGCTATGCCAGCCCGAAGATATCCGAGATCTGATCCTGACCTCCCAGGCAATCACCGCAAACTGGACGCTAGAAGAGCATGTGGCCGGCGTCTACACGCTCACGGAGCGCAAAACAGATGCCCTCAAAACGACGACAGTGACATTTCGCCAGGACATACTGGAAGCCAGGCCCGAAGAGGTCCACCACTGCCTGGCATGGGGCGATCCGATATTCGCACAGCTACTCGCTCATGTGCCTGCGCCGGCAGAAAGCCGCCGTGGTGATGTGGAGCGGATATCCCAAAATGGTGGGGCAACCGTAGAGTATGTCCGCCACGAAGGAGATACGTGCAGGCGCATCAAAAGCCTGCGCGAGCTGCAAGAGGCGCTGTCGCAGTGTTGCAAAGAGCGATGATTTAGGGTACCTGTACATCTGACCCTTGTAACCCGCCTACCCTTTCACAAGTGATACCTTCTGTGGCCTCTTCTCTCATATACACTACTCAACTTGCCAGGAAAATGCTCCTGGGAGACCGGTTAAGTCAGACAGAAGAAGCGCTGATGAATACTCTGTTGCCGGGCATGCAACGGCATCTGGCAACATGTCTTGTGTGACGCGGATGACAGTTGCCCCTGCCCCACAGAGACATACCTCCCCATGCGAAGGAAAGAGATATGGGGGTAGGGATGTGTAGGTGAGGAGTACGGCAGGCAGTGGCCAGAATGCGCTGCAGATATGGGAGGGCGGTGGTGGTATGGTAGCGAAGCGACTCAGATGACGCAAAATACGGTACTCTATCTTCTCTTTCTCTTCTCCTCTCTCCTCCCCATATATCTCTTATATGGTATATATAATTACTCTTAATCACATGCTGTTCGGGTGCGGTCACGGATGCCCACCCACATATAGCGGTGCTCTCGGCCGATCGGGTTGAAGTTTTACTATGGCACAGTCGGTGACGTGGCAGTAGTCGCCATAGATGTCTATTGGCGCATCGGCGGTGCCTGAGCAGGTCACATCGAGCGCGGCATCGAGCCACTGTCCATCAGCGAGCACGATCTGATCATCGGGCAGTGCGCTTTGCACAGCCGCAGGCAAATCCCAAGCGCTGCCCACCTCATGCACGGCTCCGCAATCCGCGCCCCCGTAGGGGCGATCCACATACGCGAATTGATGGAGGTGGCGATAGGGGGTTTCAATCCGCGCCCCCGTAGGGGCGATCCCCGCAGGCAGGGGGAGGCTGAGGAATTGGCGGGCGTTTCAATCCGCGCCCCCGTAGGGGCGATCCGATAACGCCGCACCGGCAGCATCGGCACTTGACGTTTCAATCCGCGCCCCCGTAGGGGCGATCCGATTGATGACGCAACACGCGTGTTGCAACACGCGTTTCAATCCGCGCCCCCGTAGGGGCGATCCTGGGTCTATGTGAGCACCGATGGGGTCGGGGCTCAGCACGGCTATTTCGCTAACCTCCTCCAATCCCAATGGTAATATGGGCTATTTGCGTTAGTTGCAATTGCTCCAGCCTGCTTGCAAAGCGCTCTGATACCGTTTCGCGAACCTCCCAGGGTTTTCCTGCCCGCTACAGGTTCGCGATGCGCCCCGCCCCCCGCACACTCACCGATGCCCTGCCACCAGCGCCCGCGCCGTGTTGCCGACCGGCTTGCTGCTCTACTGTGGGGCGGCATTACGCAATTAGCAGGAAGAAAGCAGCTAACCGTTGTACAGCGAATGGCTATGGCATCTGAATATTCATCCGGCTAGAGGCGGATGAGCGGGCTGCAGTGTGCTGACACGTCTGGCAAATACCTCGGGAGTGGCGCATGGGCCAGGCCATTCAGGGGCGTTTCACATGGCAGAGCTCCTGCCAGGCAACAGCGTCCGCCTGCGTGGACCGCGGCGCGCTGCCGCCGTGATGCTCTCTTGCCTGCGGTAAAAAATCTGCTCTGACTGTTCTGCTCTCTGTGCATGCCGTCTCTCTCCAGCGGATGGCGATTGATAGAAGTATCCCTCTCTTCTCCCCCATCAAGTCCAGATTAATTTGCAACAGTCTCAATAGTACTGCTCCTGACACTGGGTCAACACTGACACGAGGTAACTCGATGGGCAGAACACATCCATCGCTGGCTGAAGTGTCTGGATGTCTAGTAGTGTGTCACTGGTTGCGCGAGTGGCGTCTCGATCTGGCCTGAGCAGGCATAGTATGTGCAAAGTGAACGCAGTGGTATGCAGAGTATGCGCATAGTATGTGCGGAATGGTGCATCGGGGTGAGTCCGGTGGTGTGCGGGAGTAGGTATGGAGTATGTGCGGAATATATGGGGAGTGGTATGCCTGAGTGAGTGCAGCGGCGCGCCGGAGTATGTGCAAAATAGTATGTAGTGTGGGACACAGGTGAGGCAATCGGAAAGTTGGCCGTTCCAGCATTCTCGTCTGAATGGTCGATTTAATCGCAAGATGGCCGTTTCATACGTAAAATACATATAGCATCTTGACACTGGTCTCTAAATATCGTATAATACACAAAACGCGAACGAAAATCGCTTTTGGAGAGTAAACAGCATGAAACGCCAGAGAGCAACAAAAAGGCTGCCGGAAACACTCACCAGCGATGAAGTGGAGGCCCTTCGTGCCACCTGCACCCGCTCGGCAACCGGGCTGCGCAAGCGCGCCATGCTGGAAATCATGCTGGGGGCAGGGCTGCGTGTGAGTGAGGTCTGTGCCCTCATGCCACGCGATATCGACTGGCAGGCAGGCACTATCCGCGTCAACTGGGGCAAGGGCGGCCGTGATCGCGTGGTGCCAGTCTCAGACGAGACCCTGGCACATCTGCAGGTGTGGCAGGCCAAACGCACCGAGCTGAAGATGAGCGGTCGGCAGCCGTTTTTTGGCGGCATCCGCAACGGTGGCAAACGCACATCGCCCCGCACCGTGCAGGCGATGATGA
>JAAYSP010000174.1 GCA_012518355.1 candidate division WS1 bacterium
TCGGTGTGCTCATCAGAGAAGATGCCGGTCATGGAAGAGCTGCACAGCCCCATCGGATGCACGGCCGTGTGCTCGATGATGTTGAGCCCCATCTCACCGCGCGCCCGCGCCACATGGTAAGCGATTAGTCGCGGTGTCACATGGTGCTCACAGTCGGCGTATCCGCTGCCCATCGGCGCCATCACCACGCGATTGGGCAGCCGCAGAGTACCTATCTCTATCGGTTCGAGCAGCCTCTCATAAACCAAATGCATCACCTCTGATCCTCTCTTGAGACCGCGCCATTGCCATATCTCCGGTAACGTTCGTGTCAGGCCATCGGATTACCTGCACTGAGGGCCGCACGGTTTGCGCTGCCTGTGAATACAGTGTATAATTGCGCCTGCCGACGGGTGCGACAATCCGATTACGATACTCATAGCCAGGGGAGCTGTTGCTCGTGCAATACCGTGACTATGGCAAGACCGGAGAGAAGCTGTCTGCACTGGGCTTTGGTGCTATGCGCTTGCCCGAAGATGACGATTATGGTATCGAGTGTATCCGGCGAAGCTTTGAGTTGGGTGTCAACTACATAGATACCGCCTCGGGTTACGACACGGGCAGCGGCGCGTCCAGTGAAGTCGTGGTAGGGCGTGCGCTTAAGGGCTGGCGCGACAGGGTCAAGATATCTACGAAAAACCCCAAGTATCGGGCTCCGGATGGCCCCGATGAGTGGTGGGCCAACCTCGAACAGTCGCTGGAGCGGCTCGACACCGACCATATAGACTTCTACAAGGTCTGTCACTTCCTGAGCTGGTCGGATTTCGAGGAAAACGTGGTCCCCAAAGGGATTTGGAAAGCCATAGAGAAGGCGCGCGACCAGAAACTGTTCACCTACACTCTCTTCTCGTCGCACGATACACCCGAAAACATCAAAAGGCTGATAGAGACCGAACTCTTCGACGGTATGCTGGTACAGTACAACCTGCTGGACCGGAAAAACGAAGATGTCATGGAGCTGGCGGCCTCGAAGGGTATGGGCGTGGAGATCATGGGGCCCATCGGTGGCGGACGCCTGGGCTGCGCGTCACAAAACCTCGCCTCCGTCGTGCCAAACGTCGCATCCACTCCAGAGTTAGCGCTGCGGTTCGTGCTGAGCAACCCGAACGTATCGCTGGCGCTGTCGGGCATGCACTCAGTGCAGATGGTCGAGGAAAACTGCGCCACCGCGTCTCGTGAAGAGCCACTCAGCGATCAGGAGCGCGAACAGGTAGTCGCCGCTCTCGACGAAAACCGCCGCCTGTCGGAGCTGTACTGCACCGGCTGCAACTACTGCATGCCATGCCCGCAAAGCGTCGGCATTCCGCAGGCGTTTTCAGCCATGAACATGCACCGAGTGTGGGGCCTGACCGAACTGGCCAGAGAGCACTACGCACGTCTTGGGCCCGATAACCGCGAGGGGCTGCTGCAGGCCGATGCGTGCATCGAGTGCGGTATCTGCGAGGACAAGTGCCCACAGAACATACCGATCATCGAACAGTTGCGCGAGACACACGAAACTCTGGGCGAGTAGCGCCGCAATCGCAGGTAGCGGTTGTCATCCGCCCGCAGTTTTGTCTGGGTGGCACTCGCTTGACCTGCCTGACTCGATGCTGTACCATGGAACTGATGCAGGCACCCAGACTGCGACCGGCCACAGCCGATGTGAAGGTCTCCCTCTGTGGCTGCGTGCACCATGTACCAATAGAAAGGAAGCCTACAGAATGGACGCAGACTCAGACTCTAGTGTCCCGCCGGCGTTACGAAAATCTGCGGGCTTTTGTGTGACACGCATCAGATGATGACGTCTTAGCCATACCGGGCCATATCAAGCTGTACCTCCCTCTGGCCCCGACGCCGTCGCTTTCGTGCGTTCCTCACACAGGAGAAAGCGATGTCATCAGGGGCAATTCGTAGCATCTCTTCATGTGCTATTCCCCCTTTTCCAGGCATAATTCTCCGACATTTGCCGCCCGCCGACGCTTCCGTCAAGTGGCATCTGAGGCTCTCTTCAGAGCATCGAGCTCATGCGGCTTTTCGTAATTCGCCTCAGGCGGACAGTCGAACGGAGAATTGACATGCTTGACTATCTGGCCACCAGACTTTTTGAGGAGGTCGAACACCTCCTTGCCTCCCGCAACTGGACGGCACTGCGCACCCGCTTGCAGGACCTGCCGCCCCGGGAAATCGCCGACATGCTGCTGCTACTGGAGCCGTCGGAGGCCGCCGTGCTGTTTCGAGTGCTACCTCGAAGCCTCGCAGCCGACGTTTTCGCTGCCCTGGAGAAGGATCAGCGCCAGAGCCTGCTCAAGCAGATGAGCGATCGGCATGTAGGCCAACTGCTGGCCGACATGCGCCCCGATGACCGCACTCATCTGCTCGAGGAGCTGCCTGGAGAGCTGACCCAGCAGATGCTGAACCTGCTCGATGCCGAGGACATGGCCGAGGCTCGACAGTTGCTGGGCTATCCGGAAGACAGCGTCGGGCGGCTGATGACCCCCGATTACGTGGCCGTACGGCCCAACTGGACTGTGCGCCAGGCGCTGGAGCACATCCGGGAGTGGGGCCATGACAGCGAGACGGTGAACACTGTATACGTTGTGGACGGTCACTGGCGGCTGCTCGATGGGATCATGCTGCGGCGCTTCATGCTGGCACAGCCTGAGCAGTTCGTAGCTGACTTGATGGACTCATCGGTGGTCACCCTCTCGGCGCTCGAAGACCGTGAAGAGGCCGTGCATCTGATCCAGCACTATGACCTCGACACTCTGCCAGTCGTCGACTCCGATGGGGTGCTCATCGGCATAGTCACGATTGACGACGTGCTCGATGTCGCCCAGGAAGAGGCCACTGAAGACTTCCACAAGGGCGCAGCTTTGGTGCCGATGAAAAGCTACCGTGAAGCCAGTATGCTTCAGCTTTACGGCAAGCGTATCGGCTGGCTGATGATACTTATCGTGGTGAACCTCATCTCCTCCAGCGTCATCGCCGCATACGAAAGCGTGCTGGTGGCCACCATCAGCCTCGCCTTCTTCATCCCCCTGCTGATAGACAGCGGCGGCAACGCCGGCTCACAGTCGGCCACCCTGCTGGTACGCGCACTTGCCACCGGCGATATCCGTCTGCACCAGTGGCTGCGCACTCTGGGGCGGGAGATCGCGATCGGCGCTATGATGGGCGTCACGCTTGGGCTGGCCAGCTCCGGGTTGGGCATCTTCCGTGGCGGCCCGAAGCTTGGCAT
Organism: candidate division WS1 bacterium; assembly: GCA_012518355.1. Lineage (GTDB taxonomy): Bacteria > Armatimonadota > Zipacnadia > Zipacnadales > UBA11051 > UBA11051. The sequence goes on from JAAYSP010000174.1 coordinate 3,260, forward strand.
AGTCATAGGGCTGTCCATGACAGGCATCATCATCGTGGCAAACGTCATCGGCGCCATGCTGCCATTTCTGCTCACCCGCCTGCGCGTAGACCCGGCCGTGGCCTCCAGTCCGCTGATCACCACTATAGCCGACGCCTGCGGACTGCTCATCTACTTCTCAATCGCCTCCGCAATCCTGGGCACTGCATAGCTACTCGGTTGCCAACTATGCCACATCATGCCGCAGGCCGGAGGCGATTGTGCACTGTCACAGGCATACAAGCAACGGCTGCTCATGGCTGCTCGCGTAACCAAGCCTACCGACGCTGTATCAGCAGCATACGGAAGCTGTCGGCCGGTACTGACAGCACCAGATTGCGCCCGAGCGGCCGACACACAGCGCCAGTCAGAGCGTCACGTATCTCCACCGGCCAACTATGCCACATCATGCCGCAGGCCGGAGGCGATTGTGCGCTGTCACAGGCATACAAACAGCGGCTGCTCATGGCTGCTCGCGTAACCAAGCCTACCGACGCTGTATCAGCAGCATACGGAAGCTGTCGGCCGGTATCGACACCACCAGATTGCGCCCAAGCGGCTGGCACACAGCGCCAGTCAGAGCGTCACGTATCTCCACCGGCCCGCCCAGTTCCCGCTCGATACCTGCCACCGGCACTCGCAGCGCCTGGAAATCGTCAGTCAGATTGCTCACCGTCACCAGCGCCCGCCCATCCTGGGCCACATAACCGCCCACAGCCAGCTCCTCAGGCTGATATGCAAACCACTCCGGCACCGCCTCGGGAGTGAACCAGCTCACCGGCACCCTGTTCAGCCCGAAATCCAGGCGCGCGCGCAGCACCGGCTGATACACGGAAAAGTCCATCCAGCCGGGGTGTGAGAACATCACGTTCCCAAACGGCAGCAGTCGGGCCAGCATCCACCAGGTATACTGCTCGCGAGTGTTGAGCGCCGAACACAGCATCGCCGGCTGAGCGCCCCACTGCCGCCCTGTACCGCTGATGTCCAGCAGCGTGCGGGTCATCTGCTCCGGTGTACCCTTGCTCTTGACGCGGAAATGCTCGCCGTCGGAGTAGATATCCACGAATGTCAGGTTGAGGCTGTTGCTGGTGCGCGAGTTGTGCTCCCAGACCAGCCCCGTGCCGGGCTTGTGGGCCTGCACCACCGTGTACAGCCGCTTGTGCAGGTCGCGCACGGCAAAGTACGGATGAGTTCGTGCGCCTCTGGTTGCACAGCCGTGCGCCTGATTTTGGCAGTAGTACGGCCCGGGGTTGTCTATATACACCCCGTCCAGGTCGTACTCGGCCATGGCTCGATCCACTGCCCACACCAACCAGTCGGCAAAGTCAGAGGCAGGGCATACGCTGGAGTACGAGGACGTGTCGGCAGCGGCCACATCCGGGTTGTCTGACTGGTGGCCAAATAGCGGCCCTCCGTCGGGGCGCGTCATCAGCCACTGCTCTCGGTTACGCCGAAACACCTCCGAATTGAGCCCCACTCCCGATAGGGTGATGTAGTACACACAGCGCAAACCGGCATCATGGTAGGTTTTGACCACCTGCCGGAATACCTCCGCATCTTGCGGCTCCGGGTAGCTGAAGAAACGCGCGGAGTCGTGCCATAGCAGCGCTATGTTCGTGCCCCGCTCTTCCAGCAGTTCACGGGCATACTCCTGCGTCGGCTCCGAGCTGGCATGCCCCACCTGTCGCCCATGCCAGCCCACTGGCAGAGGCTTGCCTGGCGTGGCCTGCAGCCCTATGCGGTACCTGCGTTCGCCCTCGATTACGGTCGGTTCGCCTATGATGTTGGCGCAAAGCAGCACACAATCGGGCTCCCGTGTAAGCCGAAACGCCTGCTCGCTGTCTCCCGTCCAGCCTCCTGAGGTATCGGTCACAAATGTCAGGCCACGATAGTGATCTCCGATCCACCAGGATGCCGTCCACGGGCGGCTGAGCCCGCTTTCGCCCAGCTCATCCACCCGCTCGTAGCCGTAGCTGCCCCACTGTGTCGAGTAGTGGCAAAACAACGCCACCTCGGGGCTTACCGGTATCTGCACCGATAGCTGCTGTACTTGCGCAGGCTGCGCAGCGCTTAGCGTCAGGTCCACATCCACCAGGCCGTCATACTCGATACTGCACGGCGTGCTGACGGTGATCTCTCCGACCTGCATCTGCCCCGAGAACTCCACCCTGTCCTGCCTCTGTGCCTCGAGCTGCACGGGCCGCCCCTCCAGCACGGTACTCTCCCCGCCCTGCCGGAGCACCACGCGGATCGGCCCGGCCAGCAGACTGATGCCCAGGCTCTCGATCTGCACCGGAAGCGGTGCGCCCAGTGTGTAGCTGCGTCCCCAGCAGCTCACCTGTGGATTGGCCCGATCTGCTGCTACAGTGAGGGGCTCGAACGGTGGCGGCACCTGCTCGGTGATGCCCGCCCGCGCAGTCTTCCACGGCTCAGCCGGATCAGACAGGTCTGTCGCTGCCCCGACTGCGCTGCACAGTGCCACAGCTACTGCCAGGACCGCTGCACCACGTATCAGATGCATGGGCATCAGATCACCTCACGAAACAGACCAGTCACCGGTCAGCCGAACAGCACATATATGGACACACGCACACAACACAGCCCCATCGGACCTACCGGGGCGCGGAGAGCAGCATATCTGTTGCCTGCCCCGACTGCGCTGCACAGTGCCACAGCTACTGCCAGGACCGCTGCACCACAAGTCATATGCATGGTCATCAGTCACCTCACAAAACAGACCAGTCACCGGTCAACCGAACAGCATATCTCTGGACACGCGCACACAACACAGCCCCATCGGACCTACCGAGGCGCGGAGAGCAGCATATCTGTTGCCTGCCCCGACTGCGCTGCACAGTGCCACAGCTACTGCCAGGACCGCTGCACCACAAGTCATATGCATGGGCATCAGATCACCTCACGAAACAGACCAGCCACTGGCCAACCGAACAGCACATATATGGACATGCGTGCACAACACAGCCCCATCGGACCTATCGGGGCGCGGAGAGCAGCATATCTGTTGCCTGCCTCGGACTGAGCTGCGGGCCGACTGCTCGGCCAGCCGACTCTCACTCGCTCACCTGATCTTGCTTCACCACTCCGGGGGCCGCTTTCAGCTCGGCCACCTTCGCCAGCGCCCAGCGTACATACCTGGCCGAGGCTTCGATCCTGCCCTCGACTATCTGCTTGCCCTCCTCCGCCGAGCCCTGAGTCGGATAGCCCCATGCGCCGGTCCTGGTGACCTTGTCGAAGCCCACATAGTCCAGGAACTCCTGCCCCACTACGCCCGGGCTGTCCACCACGCCGGTGTCCTTGACCAGATCAGGGCGCAGATGCAGCATCCGCGAAGTCTCCGAGCGGCCTGAGTGGATTTCGCCTGGCGGCTGATGCCCCTCCTCCGGATTGACACCGACGGACCA